>PLMC01000054.1 GCA_003141495.1 Bacteroidales bacterium | reverse complement strand
GTTCACGAAGGATTATTTTTTAATATTAGGTAATTCCAATCCGTAACCTTTCTTTTTATCCTCTGCTTTAAGAAGGAATGCAAAAATCAAAGAAAGTATACTCAAAGTTGTAAACATTAATAAATCGAAGAAATAATTGTATCTCAGATTCAATTTGGTCTTTTCAATAATCGGATAGATTGCTTCTGATGTTTTGGCTTCAATATCCTTTGCAAATTTAGCTTTATCACCTCCTGTTTTAATACTTGCAACAGCATTTACTGTGCCTGCTGAAATACTGCTTTTCAGACTTGTCATATCTGTCACAGAAGTCGGAGCTGACTCATAGGTAGTATTTTGTACCAAAGAGTCTATCGTACGACTACTGGCTTTTTCAGCGAGCTGTGATATTTCTTTAGCTGAAAGATCATACGTTTTGTCAGATAAAACCTGTTTATAAGCGTTGGTAACTGCCTCTTTTACTGCAACTTTATTAGGTGTCACATCGGGATTTGTTGAATTAAGAATTATTCCTAACAGTAGCGGGATTATCCATAATCCGATATTTTGAATCCAGAATATAACGGCATAAGCTGTTCCCAGTTGTTTTTCCGGAATAATTTTAGGAACTGAAGGCCACATGGCTGCCGGAACCAGTGAAAAACCAATTCCCAGGATAATTACCACTGCTGCTGCCAGCCACCATGCATTCAAAAATGGAATCGTTAAGACACTATGAACGAAAATCAAAATTAACGAACCAATAATCATGATTGTTGCGCCTTTCCCTTTTTTGTCATAAACAGTACCAAATAAAGGTGTTAGGAAGATAGTTCCGAAAGGCAACAATGCCGGAATTGACCCTGCAAGGTTTGGATTTACATGATATTTATTGATCATCAAATCGGTTGCATAAAATAAAAACGGAAAAACTGCTGAATAAAACAAAACGCATAGGATAGCAATATACCAGAATCCTCTATTTTTGATAATAAACAAAATATCCTTAAGCTCAAAAGCATCTTCTTTGGCATTTCCATTAACACTCTGGGCAATTGAAGCATCCAGCTTTTTATCCATGAATGTGTAAATTATAAAAGATGATAGGGCTATCAACATGAATACAAACGCCAGTAAAACGGGAGATGAGTAGGAATACGTTCTTGCAACTGGTAAGGCTATAAAAAGGGCAAGGGCTGTGCCAAGGCGCGCTATAGACATTTGCATACCCATTGCCAAAGCCATTTCTCTTCCCTTAAACCATTTTACAATAGACTTCGAGACGGTGATTCCACCTGCCTCTGTTCCTACACCAAATATTCCGAATCCGATTGCAGAAATTATTACCTGGGTTTTTATTCCAAAAATCATGGCTCCATCAGGGAATACATGCCTCAGCGCCCAGTAATTAAGTCCAGTTCCAATTGCCATCATGGAGGTAGCAGCAAGACCGGTAAAACGTACTCCCATTTTATCGAGTATGATTCCACTAAAAATCAACATGAATAAAAACACNNAATATCAGCGCAGTCCATCTTGCCTTTTTTGAATCACGTAGAGTATTGATAATTTGTTCCATGATTATTGTTTATAAGTTTAGATTTCTGACAGGTAAATGTAATTAATATTTTTTTTATCAAATTAATCAGTTAATTAATTAAGCAGTCTGGAAGCAACCAAGATCTGGATTTATCTGAAATGGTTTTCCCTTTGTGTTCCTTTGGGTATCCTTTGTGTTCCTTAGTGGTTAATGGATTTTCTTTTATTTATTACTTAATATTTGGAAGTTCAAGGCCATATCCTTTTTTCTTGTCTTCAGCTTTAAGAAGGAATGCAAAAACCAGGGCAATTATACCAAAAGTCATAAAGATTAACATTGGTAATGTATAATTGTAAGTAGTTACTGAACTTCCTTCCACCACGACTTTACCGGTCACACAATATTTATCGAGAACCCAGCCGATAAGAAAAGGAACTCCCCATAATCCAATATTCTGAACCCAGAAAATCAAAGCATATGCTGTTCCAAGCTGTCTTTCCGGAATAATCTTGGGAACGGATGGCCACATTGCAGATGGTACTAATGAAAATCCAATTCCCAAAATAAGGATTAAAAATATCGCAAAGAAATAACTGTTAAAAAGTGGGATTGCAAAAAGAAAATGTACCAGAATGATAAGTATTGAACCAATTATCATTAATGTAGCCCCCTTACCTTTTTTGTCGTAAAGGCTTCCAAAGAATGGTGTAAGGAGAATATTCCCAAAAGGCAGCAATGAAGGTATAAGACCTGCATAATAATCATCCACTCCAAATTTATTGATCATTAAATTTGTGGCATATTTCAGAAAAGGAAAAACCGCCGAATAGAAAAGAACACAGAGAATTGCAAGGTACCACCATGCTTTATTGGAAACAATAGACCAAAGTTCTTTTGTTTTAAACTCTTCTTCAGACTCTTCATCATTTCCTTCCGCTGCCAAAGCCAAGGATTTATCAAGTTTTTTATCCTGAACACAATAAACAAAAAACGAAAGTAATCCAATACACAACAAAATAAGACAAATAAGTACAGGAGCAGAAACATGTCCAAATTTTAGTGCTACCGGTAAAGATGAAGATAACGCAACCGCTGTTCCAAGTCTCGCTATTGCAAGCTGCAACCCCATAGCTAAAGCCATTTCATGACCTTTAAACCATTTAACAATAATTTTCGAAACTGTAATACCTGCAACTTCACATCCGACTCCAAATATTGCAAACCCAATAGAGGCCAGCCATACTTGTGCGGGAAATGTCCAGATTATTGTCCATGTTTGGCCGTCCAAAGAATGTGTAGATACAGCATAATATTTTATACCCGCGCCGATAATCATTACAATACCTGAAACTATTCCTGTGAATCTGACACCCATTTTATCGAGGATTATCCCTCCAAAAATAAGAAAGAAGAAAAATACATTAAACCAACTATAAGAACCCGAAAACCAGCCATAAGAAGTTGCCGACCAATGCAATTCTTTATCAAGCATCCTTTCAAGTGGTGACATCACATCAGTTAAATAGTACCCTGCAAACATTGTAAATGCTACAATAAGCAATGCTGCCCAACGCGCCGTTTTTGAATCCCGAAGAGTATTGGTTATAGTTTCCATTATTTGATTCTGAGATTAAAATTAAATGCGGTGAATGTAATTAATATATTTCTCAAACTAATTAAAAAATATCCATTTCAGGACCAATTTATGGTATCATTATTTGCAGTATGAGAGAAGTTGTGATTGCATATATCAGTTTTATAAAGGTTTTCTGTTATTTTACACTAATTTTGCATTTTAAAATCATAATTATATCATGAGAAAGATTTTATTATTTTCTTCGTTATTGATTATCAGCATAACGGCTTACTGCCAGAGTCCGGCCTCTACAGAGATTTTAAAAGTTAAATGGTTCACAATACAGGAGGCTGAAAAACTCACCAGGCAGGATCCGCGCCCTCTATTTATTGACACATATACAGATTGGTGCGGCTGGTGTAAAAAAATGGACAGGGAAACCTTTACAAATTCAGTTATATCAGATATTCTCAATAGTAAATATTATCCTGTAAAATTTAATGCTGAAGGAAAGGATAGCGTCAGTTTTTTTGGTCATACATTCATAAATGACGGGAAATCAGGAAATGCACACCAGTTGGCAGTCGCACTTCTTGGTGGACAATTATCATATCCAACAGTGGTATTTCTTATTCCACAGAAAGATGGCCAGCTCAAGATTCAACAGGTTCCGGGATTCAGAGAACCGAAAGACATGGAAATTTTGCTGAGTTATTTTGCTGATAAAGCCTATACAACACAAAGCTTTGATGATTTTCAGAAAAGCTTCCAGGGGAAGATAAAATAATACCCTCTCGCCCTTTAGGCACCGAGTGGCGTGAATTTTTGCAATTCATTATACCCCCTTGCCCTTTGGGCACTCCCCCTTTGGGATAGATGCCGTCCGCCAACTGGCGGATGGCAGAGGGGTGTTACTCTATTTTCCGATAATATAGTTGGCCGGTAACTGAACCACTTCCCCAAACTGATAAATCAGCTTTCTGGATTCGAATAGTTTTTCTGAACCGAGACATATTTTTATTCCCACAATATCAGGAACCCTGTAATATAGTTTGTCATACTTCTGAGTTTCGGATTTTGTATTTACCCGATTCATGATTGTAAGATCCTTAGTTTTCTTTTCCGGCGTTAATTCAACCGTTACAGGTCTTCCTCCCTTTATAGTACCCGTTACCGGGCCTGTAAGATCAGAGAACTGAAAAAGTGTCACAGGTTTTCCCACCATGATTTTTTGAGGTATAAGCTGATATGAGAATGTAAATCTTTCTTTTACAGTCTTGCCTGTAAATAGTTCGGTATAGGCCTTTTCAAGACGGTTTATTTCATTTATTGCAGCATCGCTCTGAGGGAATACTGTCGCTTCACCAGTAAGAATCATATGTTTCCCGTCTCTAAGCTCCATTAGTCTCTTTGCAGCTTTTTCGGCAAGCTGATCTATTGACAGAATCTTTTTCTTTTCAACTATATAAGGTACACGGACGAAGGAAGAATCGATATTCATTCTTTTATAAGCGGTGTCTCGCTGCAACTGGAAATATTCATCCGAACCAAGATCAAATGAGCGGGATTGTATGTTCTCTGATTCAGTTAAATTGCCCTGCTTCTCACTTGAATAATATATTGCGGGATTCAGATCTAGAATAAGACCTTCTTTTCTGAGAGACAGAACATTAGTCTGAAATAATGAAGTGCTCGAAATAACATAAAACTCTGAAGGATCTAATTCATCATGTGTTTTTACAGTTATTCCCTCAATTGACCATGATTCGCTTTCGTTTTTAATGACACCATCAAGACCCAGCAGATCATTCGCATATTGTGCATAGGGGCCTGGTTTTTCAATTATTCTTTCCATATCAACAACGACAGTAAATACCGTCCGTGGAAGACCATATACTATACTCCCTTCCCTTAACGCTGTTGAATCATAAAGAGGCAAAATAACAGCATTTGAATTACCGGATTTATTACTGGAAGCGCAAGACCATGCAAGTAATAATGTAATCAATAATATGGATAATCTGACGGTAGCTTTCATATGAATAGATATTTGTTTTAGATTGAATATTTCTGGTTTCGTTTTTAGCGTCTGGCGTTTTATGTTTCGCGTTGTTCATTTTTTCTTGTTAACGGTACAAACTATCTTACTTGTAGGGTCATTGCGAGCCCGACTCAGGAGGGCGCGGCAATCCTTTTATCTTTTGACTTTTTGTCTTTTATCTTTAACCCTAATCTCTTATCCTGTTAAACGCTTTACCAATACTTTTAATTATATCGGAGGCAATAATAGATTCATAGCATGATTCTTCTGAGGCAATATCGCCGGCAAGACCATGAAGATATACTCCTAAAACCGCAGCATTTTCAGGTGTGTAGCCCTGTGCCAGCAAAGATAGTAACATTCCTGTCAGGACATCACCACTTCCGGCTGTTGCCATACCCGGGTTACCGGTACTGTTAAAAAACGTATTTCCATCAGGAGTGGTAATTGAAGTATGAGCTCCTTTGAGAACAATTATGCATTTAAATTTTTTCGATAACTCAATCTGTCTCTTTAACCTGAGAAAACTATTCCCGGTTTTTCCTGCAAGTCTCTCAAATTCCCCGGGATGGGGTGTCAGTATTGTGCCGGCAGGAATAAGAGAAAGCCAGTCTTTATTTAAAGAGATAATATTCAGTGCGTCGGCATCTATTACCAATGGTTTCTTACATTCCGTCAAAAGTTTATTAAGGGCTTTTTGGGATTCAGGGTCCGTTCCGATACCCGGCCCTATCCCAATTGCACTATATGAATCAGCTTTTCCAATTTCAGAAAGATGCATTTCATTTTTGTCAGACTCCACCATTGCCTCCGGCATGGCACTCTGAACAATCGTAATACCACTTGACGGTATATGACAAGTTATGAGTCCTATACCGGTTCGAAGTGCTGCACCTGCCCCAAGTACTGCAGCTCCCATTTTGCCTGATGAACCTGCACACAATAACCCATGACCGAAAGTTCCTTTGTGATCAAATTTATTTCTTTTTTTAAGTATAGGGGCAACATCACTTTTCTCTGATAAGAAGAACGAAGAAATTGTATTTCTGATCGCCTTCTCACTTAACCGGATAGGTAATACTGTCCATTCTCCAAGATATCCGGCATTTTCAGCAAACATAAATGCGATCTTTGGAAATTGAAAACTCAACGTAAAATCTGCTGAAATAATGTTATCATAGTTATTCTTTGTATTATCCTCGCCAAACATTCCGGAAGGGATATCAATTGAAATGACAGTTGCATCGCTTTGGTTTATTAATTTTATTATATCTCCTGCCAAACCTTCTGCCATATGGGTCAGCCCTGAACCGAAAACAGCATCAATAATAATATCCCCTGATGAGATTATCGGAAACTGATCAGAACTATTCAGATAATTGAACGGCACCTTCGTTTCCGATTTCAGCCGTGCATAGTTTATTTTCCAATCATCGGAAGTCTTTTCGCTAAATGCAATGTAATATACGCTTGTATCATAACGGTTGAATTCCAGCAGACGCGCCAGAGCCAAACCATCTCCCCCATTATTTCCTGGTCCTGCAAAAACGAAAATACGACGGGATCTTTCAAACCGGGAAAGAAACCATCTCAGCACTTGTCCTGCAGCTCTTTCCATAAGATCTATTGAAGCTACAGGTTCCTCCTTAATAGTATAGTCATCAATTTGTTTTATCTGATCGCATCGAAAAAGTCTCATCAGCAAGTTATATCTGTTTCACAAATTTAGGAAAAAGAGCTTGGAAACCTGGTTTTTACTTTTAAAAAGATTGATATATTTGTTTATGGTCAGAATCAAGAGATAAATCGAAATAAGTAGAAATAAGTAGAAATAAGTAGAAATAGATAGATTATTTTTAAAAAAATAGACCAAAAAAATAAAAGACATGTTAAAAAATCATCCCAGGGGACTATTGGTAGCCTTCTTCTCGAACATGGGAGAAAGGTTTGGATTTTATACGATGATGGCAATACTGGTTCTTTTTTTACAGGCCAAGTTTGGACTTTCTGCTGAAAAAGCCGGTGGAATTTACAGCTGGTTCTATTTTAGTATATATGCGCTTGCACTCCTTGGCGGTATACTCGCCGATGCAACCAGAAAGTATAAATTAGTTATCCTGTCAGGGATACTTATCATGTTTGCCGGATATATTATTATGGCTGTCCCGGGTATGACATTAACAATCACCATTATAGGACTTTTTACTATTGCCCTGGGAAATGGTCTGTTCAAAGGTAATCTTCAGGCAGTTGTCGGGCAGATGTACGATGATCCAAAGTACGCCAGTTTAAGAGATTCGGCTTTCATGATCTTTTATATGGGCATAAATATAGGAGCTCTGTTTGCACCTTTTGCTGCAACAGGAATGCGGAACTGGTGGCTTAAAACAAACGGCTTTCTTCAAGACGGCAGCCTTCCTTCACTTTGTCACCAGTTTATCAACGGCACTCTTACAGACACTTCAACATTTCAACAATTGGCTGATAAATCAAATCTAAGTGGTCATGTAACTGATCTTTCAACATTTGCACATAGTTATCTTGAAGTTTTTTCCAGGGGTTATAATTATGCATTTGGAATTGCAGCCTGCACAATGGTAATTTCACTTCTGGTCTATATCATATTTAACAAATACCTTCCGAATAAAGAAAAGAAAGCAACTGAAGTATCAGAAAAAGTTGAATTCAATTTTATTACCCTTGCTGCTGCAGTTGGAGCAATGGGGATAACAGCATTCGGGCTGCATTTCATAAAGCAGGTAGGCTGGACAGCAGGTTTCGCATTTGGTCTTTTTGCCGCCTTTGTGACCTGGATAGTGCTTACTGCCAGGAAAGAAGAGATGTCAAGGATTGTGGCTCTCATTCTGGTATTTATCGTTGTAATATTTTTCTGGATGTCATTCCATCAGAACGGATTAACATTGACTCTCTTTGCCCGTGATTACAGTGCCAAGACTGTCAACGCGTTCACAAATCTTTTTTTTAATGTTATCTCACTTCTGGCTGTCTGTGGATCTGTAGCCGGTCTGGTACTTATATTAAGAAAGGGTAATGGGGTAATAGTCAGGATATTGGGAGGATTACTTTTTCTCCTGGCACTTCTAATTGCGTATTTTAAATATGCAGGGGCTACAGGTACAAATGCAATCTCACCGGAAATATTTCAATCGTTTAACCCATTATTTGTGGTAGCACTCACCTTTCCTGTGATGGGATTCTTTGCATGGCTTAAAAAGAAAAACATAGAACCTTCTGTCCCGAAGAAGATTGGATTCGGAATGATAATTGCGGCGCTCGGCTTTATTATTCTGATGATCAGTTCATTAAACCTATCCTCACCTCATTTGCTAAAAGGGTCTCCGGTTCCTGATGCTGAACGAGTTTCATCCTATTGGCTCATAAGTATTTATCTTGTACTTACAGTAGCTGAACTTTTTCTCAGTCCGATGGGGTTATCGTTTGTATCAAAAGTTGCTCCTTCCCGTTTCCAGGGACTTATGCAGGGCGGATGGCTTCTCGCTACAGCCGTTGGGAATAAGCTTCTTTTTGTGGGGACACTTCTCTGGGACAAAGTTGAATTATGGCAGCTATGGCTGGTCTTTATACTCTGTTGTCTTACATCCGCAGCCTTTATTTTCTCAATTCTTAAGAAACTTGAGAAAGAGGGACAGGGGTAGTGAGTAAAAAGTAAAAAGTAAAAAGTTCGTAATAAATAGATTTAGCAATTCAGACTTCAGACTTTCAATCTTCAAGCATATGATATTGATATGTTACTAATTTTATCATATTTACTATTTTGTTCATACATCTAAACGATATTTGTTTAAGAATTTTAATTCAATACAGCCTTTTACCTTATTTTTATTATTTTTACGCCTGATTATAATGCATCTTTTGAGATGCATTTTCATTTTATTAAGTGTGACATAATGAAAGTTCTGAAGTTTGGTGGTACATCAGTGGGAACGCCTGAGCGGATCAGAGGTGTTAAAAAGATAATTGAATCACAAGGTTCTCCATGTCTGATAGTTGTATCAGCATTCCAGGGAATTACTGATGATCTCAAACATCTAAGTGAACTTGCTTCCAACAGGAATGACGAGTATGAGATCCTGCTTGAAAAGGTAATCGACAAACATATAGAATTTGCCAAACAATTGATTGTCAAGAACAAAGTAAACAATGTAATTGAAGACATCAAACATATTTCTGATGACCTGAGAGAAACATTGAACGGTATATACCTGCTAAGAGAACTTAGTAAACATTCTCTTGATCAGACTCTGGGGACCGGTGAAATCTTATCATCGCTGATAATAAGCAACATAATAGACGATTGTCAACTGATTGATGCCCGGAATTTTATCAAGACCGATAGTAATTTCGGATTTGCAAATGTTGATTTCGACAAAACCTTTAGTCTTATAGCAAAAAGTCTTACCGGAACCCGCAAGCGAATCATTGTTCCGGGGTTCATTGCCAGTAATGCCAGGGGAGAAACAACAACCTTAGGGAGAGGAGGATCAGATTATACTGCTTCTATTTTTGCTGCAGCACTCAATGCCGATGTTCTGGAGATATGGACAGATGTTGATGGTTTTATGACCGCTGATCCAAAAAAAGTCGAGAGAGCATATGCTATTGAAAAACTTACCTATTCAGAGGCAATTGAATTATCTCATTTCGGTGCCAGAGTAATCTATACGCCTACTCTCCGGCCTGTATATAAGAAAAACATACCCATTATTGTTTTAAACACTTTCAATCCCGGATCAAGGGGAACAATTATCAGCAATAAGTGTGATGATAACAACAGAAGCCCGATTAAAGGAATTTCCTCGATCGATCATATAGACCTTATCACTCTTCAGGGAACAGGAATGGTAGGTGTTACAGGAACATCTATGCGACTTTTTGGAGCGCTTGCCAGAAAAAATATTAATGTAGTACTGATAACCCAGGCTTCTTCAGAATATTCGATAACCTTTGCTGTCAGTCCGTCCGATTCGTTAATAGCTTCAGACGCATTAAATGAGGAATTCAAAATTGAAATTGATCATAATCGGGAATTAAAAATCCTGATTGAGAAAAATCTCTCAATAATTGCAATTGTGGGTGAAAGAATGAAAAATACACCAGGCATATCAGCAACCCTTTTCAAATCGCTTGGACGTAATGGTATAAATGTTATTGCCACAGCCCAGGGTTCTTCCGAACTGAATATTTCAGTAGTTATAAAGAATGAAAGTCTTAAAAAAGCTCTGAATGTCATCCATGATGGATTTTTTCTTTCCCGGTTCAAGGAGATGTACCTGTTTATTGCGGGTACAGGGTTGGTTGGAACAAGCCTGATGAAACAACTTCAGAAACAGTATTCTACGCTCGTCAGTGAACATAACCTGAAAATAAACCTTATAGGGGTGACTAATTCCAGGAAAATGATAATTGACAAGAAAGGTATCCCGCTGGAGAGTTACAAAGAAGTACTAAAGACATCGGGTGAAAAGGGAGATATATCCGTCTTCATTCAGCAAATGACAAAACTAAATCTCAGGAATGCTGTTTTCATCGACTGCACTGCCGATGAGGATGTGGCATCGCGATACAGTGAAATTCTTTCGAGATACGTTTCAATTGTAACAGCGAATAAGATTGCCTGTTCCTCCGGGCAAAGTTATTATGAACAATTAAAAAATATAGCCAATGAGCGCGGAGTCAGATTTATGTATGAAACCACAGTTGGCGCAGGATTACCAATTATTAAAACTATCAATGACCTGGTTCTGAGCGGAGATAAGATCCTGAAGGTTGAAGCAGTACTTTCAGGCACGATGAATTTCATATTCAATGAGCTTGGTCCTGAAATGCCATTAAGCAGCGCTATCAGAAAAGCCAGGGAAATAGGATTTTCGGAACCTGATCCCCGCGTTGATCTCAGCGGAACAGATGTAGTCAGAAAAATTATGATCCTGGCACGCGAAGCCGGTTATTCCATTGAAAGAGAAGATGTTGTTATTAATAAATTTCTTCCTGATGAGTGTTTTAAAGGTGATCTGAATAATTTCTTTGAAACAGTTAAAAAATACGATGATGAATTCGAACAAAAAAGAAAGGATCTGACCAAACAGAATCGGAAGTGGCGGTTTTTTGCAACCATGGATATGGGAAAGGCAAAGGTTGAACTGATTACAATAGGACCTGATCATCCATCATTTAATCTTGAGGGAAGTAATAATATCATCCTTCTTACAACCAACAGATATAATGAGCTTCCAATGGTGATCAAAGGATATGGTGCAGGAGCTGAAGTTACGGCTGCAGGTGTGTTTGCCGATCTGATGAGGGTGGTCAATGTGTGAGGTTAAGGCTAAGGCTAAGGTAAAAGGTAAAAGTAAATGGTAAAAGGGAAAATTAGAAAGTAAAGAAAGTTGACTAGTTCCGATCAGAGGAACGAGAAACGCTGAATAAGAAACAAGCAAGGGGTATATAGCAACAAACATCAGGATAAAATTGAAAAGGAAACCGATAAAATATTACTCAACAAATTTAAGGTCGCCAGAGGTTAGCTTTAGGGAGGCTCTCCTAAGAGGCCTGGCTCCTGATGGAGGATTGTATCTTCCTTCTTTTTTGCCATTGATATCCCCAAAGGAACTGGCGGGTTTCCCCTGCAAAGAATATTATGAAATAGCTCACTACATTCTCTATAAAATAATTGGTAATGAAATAGATAAAGAAGAATTAGCAAGATTATGTGCAGAAGCATATAATTTTGAGGTACCACTTGAAAAAGTATATGACCGGAAATACATTATGCGTCTGGATCAGGGTCCGACAGCCTCATTTAAAGATTTTGCAGCCCGCATGATGAGTCGGCTTATGCAGCATTACTTGTCGCTTAATAACCAACATCTTACAATCTTAACAGCCACATCAGGAGATACAGGCAGTGCAGTTGCAAATGCTTTTTATGGCTTAAAAAATATCAATGCAATAATTCTTTTCCCGGCAAAAGAGGTTACTCCGATGCAGCGAAAACAGATGACCACTTTGCAAAATAATATAAGTGTTATTGCCATTGACGGTAAGTTTGATGATTGTCAGAAGTTGGTTAAAACGGCTTTTTTGGATCCGGCGTTGTCTGCCATTCAACTCACTTCAGCAAATTCAATAAATATTGGAAGATTACTGCCCCAATCAATATACTATTTTTATGCCTATTCAAAGCTTGCCGCAAATATTGATGAAAAGGTCATTTTCAGTGTACCGTCAGGTAATTTCGGTAATTTGATGGGAGGACTCATTGCGAAGAAAATGGGTCTCCCCGTTATGCAATTTATTATTTCCACAAACGCAAATAATGAAGTCCCGGAATTTTTACGAACAGGTAGTTATCAAATAATCGATCCTTCAAAAAACTGCATTTCAAGTGCTATGAATGTTGGTCATCCCAGCAACCTGGCAAGAATTGTTGCTTTTTACGGAGGTGTTATGGATGAATCAGGAAGATTTATCAAACCACCCGACCTTAATAAAATGCGTGAGGATTTTTTCGCCGTTAGCGTAACAGATGAAGAAACAAGAAGTATCATCGGTGAAGTATACAAGAAATACAATCTCTTACTCGAACCCCACGGAGCCACTGCATGGAAGGGAATAAAGGATTATTCACGGATAAATAAAAGAACCGTACCCGGGAAATCACTGATTATTTCTCTTGAAACTGCTCATCCTGCAAAATTCCCTGAGGAATTGCGGAAAATTCTAAATATTGAACCTTCTCTGCCAGCATCTCTTGTCGGATTAGAGCAGAAGACCGAAAACTATTTTTCTNNTGGGTAAATGTCTCTAACCATACGGGAATTGATGAGCTTAAACTTACTACACGCGATATTAGTGACTATAATGTGCTAATGAAGAGGAGATTGGAGCTTTTAAAAAAATACGGTCTTACTCTCAGGGATGTTCAGAATGTGATATCTCTGTTAAAACCTCTGTCAGGGGCTCTGGAATTTATTGACTGGCTCCGCTCTAAGACCCAACTTATTGTAGTATCAGATACATTTAGTGAATTTGCTGATCCGCTCATGAGACAGCTTGGGCGACCCACTCTTTTTTGTCATCATCTTACAACTGACAGTGAAGGTAACATCACAGATTATAACCTGAGGCAGGAGAATGGTAAAAAACATGTTGTCGAGGCTCTTCAGAGTCTTAATTATAAGGTAATTGCAATTGGAGATTCCTACAACGACATTTCTATGCTAAAAAGTGCTGACTATGGAATTCTTTATAACCCGCCTCAGAGTGTAGCGGATGAAAATAACGATTTACAGGTTGTTAAAACCTATGCCAGTCTTAAAAGGATCATTTCACAACTGCTAAACTTCGAAGAATAACCAGATTCATCATTCATAAGATCTTAGCTATTAAAAAAGGATTCAATTAATCATAGCTAACCTTTGCATTACTTTGTGCTTTACTTTGTGGTACTTTGTGGTACTTTGTGGTTAAATAAATTAGTTTTTACCACAAAGAGACACAAAGGTTATCGCGAAGGAGCACAAAGGATTTATTCAAAAGACAAATATCAATTTTAATAATTAATAAACATAGGCGGGCGAATTATCCAATTATTTTCTATTTTTACTTCTACTCTTAAATAATCAATTAGCCGGCATTATGAAACTTCCACCCTCTTCTAAAAACTGGTTAACAATTATCGGTTCAATTATTGCCGGAATTAATCTGGCATTAATTATTCTGCTCTTTATTATTTCCACCATTTTCAATAAAGCGAACACCAACCTCGGGTTGTTTATCTATATTATTCTCCCCGGATTTCTGTTATTAGGACTTTTACTTGTACCGGTAGGAATGATTCTTGAGAGAAAGAGGATCCGGAGAAGTGGAATCAAGGAAGAAGCCAGATTCCCCAGAATTGATCTTAACGACCCGAGACATAGAAACGCTTTCATCATTTTTACTGTAACAACAATAATAGTTCTTTTTCTTTCAACACTTGGAAGTTTTAAGGCTTTTCATATTACTGAATCAGTGGAGTTCTGTGGTACCTTATGCCACCAGGTTATGGAGCCCGAATACACCGCATACCAGAACTCACCTCATGCAAATGTTGCTTGTGTGGAGTGTCATGTCGGAGCCGGAGCATCGTGGTATGTAAAATCGAAACTTTCAGGATTGCATCAGGTATATGCTGTGATAACAAAATCTTTCCCCCGTCCTATAGAAACGCCCCTTCATGATCTGCGTCCGGCGAGAGAGACCTGTGAAAAGTGTCACTGGCCGCAAAAATTTTATGCCAGAACTCTCTGGACCAACAAATATTTCTTAGCCGATTCATTGAATACAGAATGGGATATAATGCTCCAGATGAAAACCGGACCGGAATACAGCGGACTGGGTTTGAAGGAAGGTATACACTGGCATATAAACCCTGCTGTAGATATTGAATACATTTCAGAAAATGATAAGCGTGAAAATATAACCTATGTTAAATTTACAGACAAATCCTCCGGAAAAGTCAAGATTTACAGGAACGACAGCAATCCAATCTCCGACAGCCTGCTTTCAGTATCTACTCCCAGGAAAATGGACTGCATTGATTGCCATAATCGTCCTTCGCATAACTATAATTCCCCTCCAGTCTATTTTGACAAGGCAATGCTAACCGGATCAATTTCCCAAAACATCCCGTTTTTCAAGAAAGTGGCAATGGGAATTTTAAAAGACACATTCAACAATAAAGACACAGCCTTGATGAAAATAAAAGATAGTATTACAACATTTTATAAATCAGGTTATAATGAATATTATTCTAACAACAAGGATTTAATAGATAAGTCGATAGCTGCATTTCAAGATGCTTTCAGGAAGAATACCTTTCCGAAAATGAAAGTAACCTATGATCATTATCCTGAACATATCGGACATCTGGAATCTGACGGATGTTTCAGGTGTCATAATGATGCTTTTAAAGCAGCTGATGGCAGCACAATCTCCCGTGATTGCAATCTTTGTCATAGTATTGTAGGTCAGGGAAAGCAAGGAACGATGGAATATACTAATATCAGGGATCATCTGGAATTCAAACATCCGGTAAATATCGGAACTGCCTGGAAGGAAGCCAATTGTTCCGAATGTCACAAATTCCTTTATTGAAATAAGATAAAAGACAAAAGACAAAAGTAAAAATGCAAAAGTAAAAAGTCAAAAAAAATCAATATCTATGATTTCCGATAAATTTAAAAAACGCCTGATACCAATCTCCCTGACCATATTAAGAGTAGCAATTGGCTGGCATTTTCTATATGAAGGATTAGTAAAAATAATGAATCCTGCATGGACAGCCAGACCGTTTCTTGAAGGTTCACGCTGGATCTTTGGGGATCTTTTCCGGTGGTTGATTTCCGGAAACACAGGCATGTGGATTGTAGATACAGTAAATGCATATGGTCTTACTGTCATCGGACTTGCACTTATTCTGGGCCTTTTCACAAGAATTGCATTATGGAGCGGTATTACGCTACTGCTGATGTATTACCTGGCTTATCCCCCATTTGGCGGTTTTAGTTATGGCGCTCCATCTGAAGGAAGCTATCTTATTGTAAATAAGAATCTTGTCGAGCTTTTTGCAATGATCCTCCTGGCTTTTTCCCGATCGGGTCAGTTTTTCGGACTCGATATGTTAAGGAAAAAGAAAATAAAAGTTATTCAAAAAAAGCCTGAACCGTCTGAGGACACTGATTATAATGAAAAAAATCCGCGACGCGAATTAATCAAAGCCTTGACAGGATTGCCTGTTCTGGCTGTTTTTGCCGGAGCATTTTTCAAGAATCTGACAGAGGCTGGTCCTGACGCTGTTTCAGGTGCCACCATAAAAGTTGATTACAAACAGATTAACGATCTCAAGGGTAAATTACCTGTCGGAAAACTAGGTAACCTTACCATAAGCAGGATGGTGATGGGATGTAACCTTATCGGTGGATGGGCGCATGCCCGTGATCTTATCTATTCCAACACACTTTTCAAAGCATATAATAACGAGAGAAAAATAATTGAGACACTATATCTTTCTGAACAGGCAGGCATAAATACAGTCTTTATGGTGACTCAATATTATCCTGCATTTAATAAATACAAGAATATATATAATAGCAAAATGCAATCAATCTGCCAGGCCATGTTACCTGATAAGGATTTTTTCTCCAATATTAATGAAGCCATAAAAAGCCATCCTGATGCTATTTATATACAGGGCGGAGAAGGAGACAGGTATGCAAATGCCGGAAAATTCGATATGATTAAAAAAGCAGTTGATTATATAAAACAAAAAGGTTTCCCGGCAGGTGTCGGAGCGCATTCTTTGGAAACCATAAAATCCTGCGAAAGAGAAGGTATAAATGCAGATTTCTATGTAAAGACTTTCCATCATGATAAATACTGGTCGGCTCATCCGATAGAGAATCGCGAGGAATACAGCGTTATCGGTCCGGCTTCTCCTGACCATAACAGATTTCATGAAAACATGTGGGACCTGTTTCCTTTACGTACGATCGAATATATGAAAGGGGTAAACAAACCATGGTTTGCATTTAAGGTACTTGCCGCCGGAGCTATAGAACCAAAAGACGGATTCCGCTATGCATTTGAAAACGGAGCAGACTTTATTTGCGTCGGAATGTTTGATTTTCAGGTAATTGACAATGTAAATACTGCCACTGAGATACTTGGAAGTCTCAGGAACCGCGAAAGAAAATGGTTTTCATAAGTTCTATCTGAGAATTTCTGAGGTGTAGCGATCTGCAGTTTCAGACTGATCTTTCGAAAGTCCGGAAATAATAACAATTCTTTTCTCTTTCCAGGCCAGAAAAATGGTTCCATTGTATCCGTCTTTTACCATATACTTTCCAGCCTCAGAATCCATGGCTTCACTTCCGGTTGCAGTAAGATAGGCCGCTACTGTATTTCGCGTCTCCTCAGGAGTATTATTGTCAATTATGAATACAGAGAAAACATCATTTCCAGATTCATAATTTGCTTTAAAAGCTTTGCTAAGAAACTTATGACCCAGAACACTTTCATTAATATAAATCTCCTCGTTGGTCTTTTTCCCGGTTTGAGGAAACAAAGAAAGCGCCGATGGCATTTCTGCACTTCCCGTAAGCAGATCTGAGACACTGGAAGCCAATGATTCCGCTGATTTCAATGTGTTTTCATCCTTTGAATATGTCCTGATCTTGACGTAATAATTGGCTTTAAAGAAATTAATTGCTCCATCTGAGGTCATATATCCCTGTGAACCCAGTTGCCGGAAGTGGAATGAGGAGGAACGTTCAGTTGAGTATATACCAAAGGCCATAGTATGATCAGACTGTTTGTATATCTCCAGTTTAATCACATTTTTTCCCTTTTTATACTCAGCAACATGCAAATCAACGAAGCCATAAGCCAGATATGTATCTGCTGCTCCATCAATATAATCCCAAAGGTTATCCCGAAGATAAACAGGATACTCAGAGGTCTTTTTATAGCCTTTCAAATCAGGTAATTTAATTTCCTGAGCAAACACATCGCCTGAAAGATAAATCAGAAGAAATACGACTAGAAATTTATTTTTCATTTGCAAAATTTTGAAGTTTTTACTTAATAAAAATTAAGAAAATCTTCAGCAGTTTTCTGGTCGGAAAGCTTCCCATCCCTGTCAACACCGGTTCTCAAAAAAACC
The DNA here is from genome assembly GCA_003141495.1 of Bacteroidales bacterium. Classification (GTDB taxonomy): domain Bacteria; phylum Bacteroidota; class Bacteroidia; order Bacteroidales; family VadinHA17; genus LD21. Next base: position 77,343 of record PLMC01000054.1, on the reverse strand, counting down.
CTTATGGTAATATTTTTCATAATAATATCCTTATTTATAAAGACATTTTTTTGTCTGAGTCCATCTGGTAAGTCATTTAATATTTTGTCTTTGTGTTACTTAGAGTTTTACTCCTATTTCAGGCTTCTGATCCGTACTTCAATACCTGAATCCTTTAACAATTTTATGATTTCATTAGTATCTGTTTCTCCAAAATGGTATGGGTAAAGAATTTTTGGTTTAAAAGCAAGTGCTGCATCGGCAACCATAGTCGGAGTCATGGTATAAGGAAGATTCATTGGAAGGAATGCAACATCAATATTCCTGAGTGATTTCATTTCCGGTGTATTCTCAGTGTCTCCGGCTATATAAAATCTTTTCCCTCCTATTGTAAGGATATATCCTAACCCAGCTCCTTTCGGATGAAAAGGATGGCCAGGAGAACTCTCATTTACGATATTGTAAGCAGGCACTGCTTCAATAACAATATTATTTATTTCCTGCCTGTCGCCAGCCTTCATCGCCATTGCCCATGAAACCTTTGCGAGGGAATTTTGATTGCAGAACAATAACGTTCCGGATTTCTTCAGGTCGCCGATTAAATTGACATCAAGATGATCCCCATGCTCATGGGTAACCAGAATAAGGTCGGCTTTCGGAAGAAAGTTATAATTTCCTGATGACCTTACAGGATCGATATAGATCACAAATCCGTTCACCTTAAACATTAGTGATCCGTGTCCGATAAAATGCAATTCAACTATGCCCGCTGAAGTAGTAATTTTATCATATTCAGGAGGCTCCTGAGAAAATCCCGGAATGACCATAACAGTAAATATTATTGTTAAAGAAGCACTTTTTAATTTGGATAAAAGACAGTTATTCATATTCAAATTTTTTAGGTCATATAATATACAAAGATTGAAAATAATCAGTAATTATTATATTTAATTAAGTTTTTTATCAAAATTTTTGTGTCCATATTTAATATATATTGAATTTTTGATAACTTGCCATCAGAATTTAGGTCATTGCGTTAATTTATTAACTTTGATGCGTTTAGGGAAAGATAAACAAGCTACCATATTAGCAGTTTTTCTGGTATTTGCAGCATCAGCCAGCGGACAGACGGGAAGAAGTTTCAAATTCCATCCTGACGGTAATTTGCAGAAAACCGATGTCACAGTTACAAATCAATCAATCATCATAAATTATTCAATTTCAGAGCTCAATGTTGAATCGGTTACCAACAATGCCGGCTCTTTTTATCGAATATCTATTCCGGGCCACATTCGGTCGACTGATCCCGGGAAACCTGAATTGCCTGTATACTGCAAGTTGATCTCTATTCCTGAAGGGTCAGAATTCAAGATAAAGATCTCTGGTGTTAAATCTACTATAATAAGCCCATCAGGAAAGGATATAACAGGTCTTCTGGTTCCTGCACAGGAAAGTGAAACAAAAGAAGTTCAGCAGGCAAAACCTGAGTTTAAATTTGATAAAACAGTTTACGCTACACGAGGATTTATACCGGCTGACACTGTGAAAATTGAAACATTAGGCATCGCGAGGAATCATAAACTGGCAAACCTTTATATTTCACCGGTAAGATATAATCCACATTCAAATTCAATTGAGGTTATTACATCCATGAGAATTGAGATAACATTTTCAAATTCGTTCAATAACACATCCAAATCACTTCCGTATCAGCCGAGACTTTTCGATGAGTCGCTTGATAAAGGAGTATTGAACTACAATCCCGGTCAGGTAATTCCAGGCTACTCTGACAAACCGGTTAAAATGGTTGTAATTACAGATGTTGCTTTTAAAAAACTGCTTCAGCCTTTTATTAAATGGAAAACCCAGAAAGGTTTCAGGCTCAGGGTTCTCTATAAAGGAACAGGGTTAGCAGGGAATGACTATATACAACTAAAAGATACTCTGACCAAAATTTACAATGCTTCATCTGCAAACGACCCACCTCCTGAGTATCTGCTTATTATAGGAGATGTCAACAGAGTTCCCTATTATGGTTCAGGGGGTTCTGGAAATGTCACAGATATGTATTATGGTGAATTTGATGGTAATGGCGACTATATTCCGGAAATGTTTATAGGCAGACTTCCAGTTGCCGATACAAATGAACTGAAAGCAGCCGTAACTAAGATTATCCAATATGAAAAGTTCCAGTTTGCGGATACAAATAAATTTTATTCACGGGCAATGGCCTCTGCAGGTTATGATGCAGGTTATGCCAGTTATATGAACGGACAATTAAAGTATGCTGTTGCAAATTATCTGACAAAAGCGAACGGAATCAATGAATTTCATTTTAATTATCCTGATTCCTACACTGCGAAAGATTCAATTATAGAACTTATAAATAAGGGTGTGTCATTTCTTAATTATACAGGTCATGGTGAAGCTTCAGGGTGGTTACATGTTAATATTAAATCGCCTGATATCACATCATTCCAGAATAAAAACATGTATCCTTTTGTAATAAGTAACGCCTGCAGGACGGCACAATTTAACCTGGCAACTTCTTTTGGAACCAGTATGATGCTGACTGCAGATAAGGGTGCAATAGGTTTCATTGGCTGTTCAAACGACTCATACTGGGATGAAGATTATTACTGGGCGGTTGGCCCCGGACCTATTTCAGCAAATCCGACCTATGAAGGAAAAGGGCTTGGAGCATATGACAGAATGTTTCATACTCATGGGGAATCTCCCTCCGACTGGTATTTTACGATGGGCCAGATTAATTATGCAGGAAATCTTGCTGTCAGTGCAAGCAATTCCCCGAGGAAAAAGTATTACTGGGAGACATATAACCTTGTAGGAGATCCAAGCGTTATTCCAATACTGGGTACACCAGGAACCTTTAACGTCTCATTACCAGATACACTTCCTAACGGTATTAAATCTCTCTCGTTTAATGTTAATCCTTTTGCATATGTTGCTGTATCACATTATGATACGCTATGGGATGCATCATTTGCAAGTAATTCAGGCACAGTTGTTCTAAAGATGCCAGGACTTTCTAATGATTCTTGTCTGGTTGTAATAACGGGCCAGAATAAGATCCCTGTAATAAAGACTATTCATTTCTCGAATATTCATAAAGAATATATCAATCTTACGGCCAGCAGTATAAATGATAGTCTGGGAAACAATAATAATCTGGCTGATTTTGGAGAATCTATTTATCTGAAACTTACACTGAGTAATCTCGGGTTAACAGATTCTAAAAATCTATATGCCAAAATATCTTCAACCTCAGATCTGGTAACAATTACGAGCGACTCAGCATATATAGGAATGTTACCGAAAAAATCTGATATTATTCTTTCAAATAATCTTAGATTCTCTGTTTCCAATGACGTACCTGATATGGCAGTAGCTACCATTAATCTTCTTTTGAAGGACCAGTTATCTGAAAAACATTATACAATTGATGTCTGTATACATGCTCCCGAACTCCAGATAATCAATTGTATTATTGATGATAATACAGTTGGAAACGGCGATTTCATTCCTGATCCTGGAGAAACATTCCGACTGGTTTTCAAAGTTCAGAACCAGGGCAGCAGCGACATTTCCGGTCAATTTGGCATTTCCAGCCAGCAGAACGACATTTCTCTCGTAGAACCGAGCGTTAAATCGGGAACTTTAAAATTCGGACAGATCACCGATATACCCGTGATGGTAAAACTTTCAGAAACAGTTCCCATTGGTAGCCTTATATCCGTCTCATCAATTCTCGATTGCAGCCCGTATATTGTGGACAAGGATTTCTCGTTCAGAGTCGGTAAAGTCAGGGAGAGTTTTGAATCATCGTCTTTTAAAATATTTCCCTGGATCAATATCAGTTCAACCCCCTGGGTAATTACTGCAGGAAGTTCTTATGATGGAAATCTTTCTGCAAGATCGGGAGCTATATCTAATGATGGATCCACATCACTGGTTATAAGGACGATATATTCAAATGATGATTCCCTCCGTTTTTATTACCGGGTATCATCAGAACAGAATTATGATTTTCTTTCATTCAAGCTTAATGATGTTGAAATATTCAAGAAATCCGGAGAAACTCCATGGACAAAGACAGCAGTTGCTGTGAAGGCCGGCCTTAATAAAATGGAATGGATTTACAGGAAAGATAATTCTGTCTCAGAGGGGTCAGATTGCGCATGGATTGATATGATCGATTTTACTCAGTCAAGCTCTGTACGTTATATTAAGAGAGATCTTCAGGTTGCAAGAGTAATTGTACCGGTCAATAATGAGCAATATGGACTGGAAAACATTTCGGTAAAAGTTCTCAACGTTGGAAAAGATACTTTAAATGGCTTTAATCTGGCCTATGAAATAAATGACCATACACAACAGGTGATACAGTTTTTTGATAACAAGGTTATTCCTTATGCCGACTCAGTGACAGTATCATTCAAGAAACAAGCTGATCTTTCAAAATATGGTTTTTATAAGCTCGTTACTTACGGAGTCGACAACAATGATGATTATCCTTTTAATGACACATTAACTGCTAATATCGAAAATACAAAAATCGCTGAGACATTAAGTGTATTCCCAAATCCGTTCAATGACAAACTTACGATTACCTTAAACACTCAGACTGCCGACAAAATTCATATATCTATCTCTAATGTGTCAGGAGTAAAATTATATGATATCGAAAAGGATATTTTAAGCGGAAATAATTCAATTACGCTTAGCGATCTCAGGTTAATCCCGTCGACATATTATCTCAATGTACATGGAACCACTATTAATAATACAATTTCTGTAATTAAAATCAACAAGTAAATTACAATTAGTTATTTAAAAAGAAGTTTTAATATGTCAGCAATAACACCTACAAGGGAATTGGCATTTGAATTGTTTAAAAAGTACAATAAGTCGGAGAGCCTTCTGAAACATGCTTTATCTGTTGAAGGTGTGATGCGATATATGGCAAAAAAGCACGGAGAGGACGAGGAGAAATGGGGAATAATAGGACTGGTTCATGATCTTGATTATGAAATGTATCCGGAACAACATTGTATCATGACCAAGAAGATTTTAGAAGAGAATAACTGGCCTGAGGAATATATAAGAGCAATATTGAGCCATGGATGGGGCCTTGCAACTGATGTTAAGCCTGTTTCATTGCTTGAGAGAACAATATACGCAGTAGATGAGCTGACCGGGCTGGTCGCTACAAGCGCCCTGGTGAGACCTTCAAAAAGCGTCATGGATATGGAAGCAAGATCGGTAAGAAAGAAATGGAATGATAAAAGATTTGCCGCCGGGGTCGACCGTTCTGTTATAGAAAAAGGTGCTGAAATGCTTGGAGTAAATCTTGATGAGCTGATAACGGATTGTATAATGGGTATGAGAACGGTGGCGAATGAGATTGGATTGGGGGGGTAAAAAAAGCCGGATCAATCGATCCGGCTTTTTTATTTCATTCAGAGTATTATTGAGTAATTTTAAGCTTAATGTTTCTGAACCATACATCACTCCCATGGTCCTGAAGTCCAATATAACCTTCTTTTGAAGGATTAGAGAACCATTCATAATCTTTAAATTTTGAATTGGCTATCATCTTTTTCCAATCCTCAGTCCATAAGTGATATTCAACGACATTTGCACCATTCTGGGAATATACGACTGTTCCCTGGTAGACAAGAATATGAACATGGTTCCATTGGCCTGCAGGTTTGGTGTTCTGCGGTTTTGCCGGAATAAGGTCATAGAGTGACCCGGCCATGCGGTCTCCATCAACACCCAGTTTGGCATCAGGATGTTTTTCATTATCAAGAAGCTGCATTTCGGGAGATGATTTCCAGATAGGTTCATTAGGTATTTCCTGTGCCAGAATAAAAATTCCGCTGTTTCCTCCTTCACCAATTTTCCAATCGAGGTCGAGTTCGAAATTGCTTAATTTCTTATCATAGATAACATCACCACCATTCCCGGCTTCTCCATTTCCGGAACCGATACAATGAAGAGTGCCATCAACAACTTCCCATCCTTTAGTGGGAAAGGTCGGTTGATTATATCCACGCCAGCCGGTTGTTGTTTTACCGTCAAAGATTGAGACAAAACCGTCATCTTTTGAAGATGATTTTTTAGCGTTTCCGTTTGATCCGCATGATGTTACAAGTCCTAGAACAAGAACACATGCTAAAATAATTTTAAATAGTTTCATAGTACATAAAATTTAAACTGTTAAAAGTCACAGGTAAAAATTGGCTGCTCTTATTTTATTAAACAGGCATATCAGGTAAAGTAAAACCTTTGCGGTAGGTGTGTTTTACCATTTCAGCAGCAAATTCTTTTGCATTCATCTTAACGTCCGGTCTGTTGAACTTGGGATCGCCATCTATGATTGTAAAGTTATCAGAGATGGTGAGTCTTACGGAGTCATCTGCGCCAATATTAGTGAACTCCATTTTCTCACCATTCCATTCAAGTGTTTTGTTAAGCCCCTGAAGTCTGACAGCAAGAACACCCATAACAACCATCTCATTAAATGGTCCGGCTTCTGAAAAATCAGATTTTGTTTTAACTCTGGTCTCAGCACTTTCTTTACATGCACGTACCCAGTCCATTTCATGACCGCCCTGCATGGCTTTCTCAATTCTTCTTTCAGTTTTTGGGACAACCGGTTTACGGCCTGATAATAGCCATGGGTCTTTACCATAGCAACCACAGATAAGAGCATCTTTTGAACCATGGAATATAACTCCACCTCCGCCATCATTCATGTTTTTTCCGGCAGGCCAGCCAGCTGGTTTAGTAGGTTGGAGGCCACCGTCAAACCAGGTTACTTCAACCTCAGGATATTTGATTTTTGCTCCCTTTGGTGCAATTCTTTCGGGGAATGTAATAGTAACCATCTGTGCATTAGGTGCGCAATCGGTCAATAACAGAGTTGAACTGGCCTGAGCTTTTATCGGGTATCCCAATTTTAGAGATTTGAATATAGGATGCATAATGTGGCAAGCCATATCGCCAAGAGCGCCTGTTCCAAAATCCCACCAGCCTCTCCAGTTCCATGGAGTGTAGATGCTGTTATAGGGACGCATTTTAGTAGGGCCTATAAAAAGATCCCAGTTAAGAGTATCAGGAACCCATTCGCCTTTAGGAACATTTAATCCCTGTGGCCATATCGGGCGATCGGTAAAAGCTTCAACTTTTCTTACTTCACCGATTTCACCGTTCTGTATCCATTCAATTGATTGGTTTACACCTTCATCAGAAGAACCCTGGTTACCCATCTGCGTTGCAACTTTGTATTTTGCAGCCAATTTTGTTAATAGCCTTGATTCGTAGACTGTATGAGTCAATGGTTTCTGGCAATAAACATGCTTGCCCAACTGGATAGCGTTTGATGCAACTACAGCGTGAGAATGGTCTGCAGTAGCAACAATAACTGCATCAATTGACTTGCTCATCTCATCAAACATCTTATGCCAATCCCAGTATGCTTTAGCATCTGGATTTGCAGCAAATACTTTTTTCGCATATTCCCAGTCAACATCGCAGAGAGCGACTATGTTTTCTGTAGGTTTAACGTTCTTCAGGTTTGAATTACCCATACCACCGATACCAACTACAGCAATATTAAGCTTGTCACTGGGAGCCGGAGTTTTGCGACCTAAGCCACTAACGACTGAGCTCGGAAGTATTGTCAACCCAGCTGCAACGGCACCGGTTGTGCCAAGAAACGTCCGTCGTGTAATGTTTTTTGATTTTCCTTTCATTGTCAGGTAAAATAAAATTTATTATTGATCTATAAAATTAATTATTTTTAATTAGCCAAACATATAGTATCCATATTTAAAAACATATCCGGAAATCTACAATTCTCTGATCCAAATATTCCTATAGGCAACAGGATTTCCATGATCCTGTAATTCAACGCTTCCCGGCCCATGTTTCTTAATAAAGTACTCGGGCATTCCAATGTATTCAGTTGGACCTCTTATGATTACATTATTTTGAACAAGGACTCCATTCTGAAGTACCATTACACGTGGAGGAGTAACAAATATGGTAGAGTCATTCCCGAAAGTTGGCGCCGTATAAATGATATCATATGTTTGCCATTCACCTGGTTTTCTACAAACATTTACAAGTGGAGGGTATTGTTTATAGATACTCGCAGCTTGCCCATTACGATATGTGCGGTTATTGTAACTATCAAGTACCTGAACTTCATAAAGTTCCTGTAAAAACACGCCATTATTACCCCTGCCCTGACTTTCCCCTGTTACTTCAGATGGCGTTTTCCATTCAATATGTAACTGAAAACTTCCAAATTTTCGTTTGCTTTTAATGTTTCCGGCTCCCTTTACACTTATTAAAGCACCATCCTTTACAATCCATTTTGAAGGATTTCCCTGCAAATCTGTCCATTCTGCATTCACGTCAGTTCCGTTGAATAAAACTATTGCATCTGAAGGCGCATCTGAATTTGTGACTCCCGGTTGAATTATTTTTACTTCAGGTTCCCAAATCTCGGTCATCCCCGGAGTCATCTTTTCGGGCTCAGGAAACTTCAAAGCAGTCGGTTTAGTTGTTTGCTGCGTTTGGCCTATACTGTGAACGCAAGTGAACAACATTGAACTTAAAATCAACAATTTTTTCATATTTATTCTGATTAAATTAATTAATAGATACGCACACATGAATGATAATTTATTTGTGTCGTTATTTGAAACAAATATAATGTGGGATATTTTAAAAACCTAATCCTATAAGGGGTTTGAATATTACCTGATTACCTTCTTTAAAGGCTTAACAGAAACTTCTTTGAAGAATACGACATCCTTATCGCTGTGATTCTGAATACCCATATAACCTGAAATAGGACGAGTTCCTCGTTGGGGCTCAAAATCAAATTTGCGTTCCGGCACTGCATCACCCTCTTTGAAATCGGTAACTTTTATTCCGTTCAGATATACTATAGTCCTTGGCCCATCCAGGGAAATCTCCATGGTGTTCCATTGCGGACCAGGCTTTCCTGTTTTTGCCAGAGGCTTAGTAAGAGAATACAGAATTCCAGTATAATGATAATCATCTTCACCTGACTTTTCAGGTTGATTATCAATCTGAACTTCATAGCCATAATGTACAGGCATCCATTCTTCGCGTGGTTCAACAGGGATACGGATAAAAACTCCTGAATTGCTATTTGTGTCACGCATAGCGAAAACAATAGTCATTAAAAATAATTTACCTTTTGACGGTTTAAATAATAATTATGCCTTCAACAATGACTATTTTGATTTCCAATGAAAAAGAAATAAATTGCCCGAAAATCAACATATGGATAAAAAATATTTCCCTCTCAGTTCTGTTGAGAACAACAGAGTGGTAAAAATAGTTCAGGTTGCATTCGGTTTTGTTTGCATAGCGGTAGCAGTATTCTGGTTGATTTTTAACATCAGGTCAATGAAAACCTATGGAACACTATGGATCTCGATAATATTTCTTTCAGGTTTTGGTTTTTACCAGATCTGGGTTGGGTTGGGCCGGGCTACCAGGTTTATTGAGATAAGCTCTGATACAATCAGGCTTAAAAAAACTGCTGTTTTTCCGACAGTTGTAATATCTGCAGGTGAGATTCAAAAGATAGAAGTCTTCCCGTTCAATCTTATCTTCATTTTAAAGACAGGGGGAAAAAATGTTTTGAGATTCAGTAGTACTTATCACGAAACGAATGAAAAGGTAAAGGAGAAAATTTTCAGATTTGCAGAAATTAACTCTATCAGTATTGAAAATGTAGAGGAAAAATTATAATCACCATTTAACTATTGAATGCATACGTTAAATAATTCAGGACAAGTGAATATGGTTTATAAAGAATTTTACTCCATGTAACTGCATGGCAAATAGAATTCATTTCATTCTCAACTTAAATTTCAATAATCTTTCCCAGACCATTTTGTTTACTGGTATCCCGTTTTCCAGGTTTTCTTTTCTTATCTTCAGTACATGCTCTCCCGGATACCGGATTTTAACAGAGGGATCCTCAGGATTTGATTTATGCAAATCTTCAACAATCTGATTTATTGTATTATCAATAACAGGAAAGTTTTTCAGCTTTTTGATGTCGATTGCTATAAAGATTTGTGAAACACTATATTCTGAACTACAGCTATGGATCTGATGAGTAGCGAGTCCGCCAGACAAAATTGTTGCCAGAATATCGAGTAATAATGATAACCCGGCTCCTTTCCAATACCCAATAGGTAGAATCCTCCAGGATTCCAGTATCTCCTGCGGATCGTTGGTTATTTTTCCCTGTTTATTGAATCCGCCAGGGTACTGAAGTATATTGCCCTCATTTTTAAGCAGTTCCATCTTCCCATAAGAATACTGTGACATTGCAAAATCGAGAACAATCGCCTCATCCCGGTATGGGACAGCAATCACGAAAGGATTGTTTCCAATTCGTGGATCAGTTGCTCCCCAGGCTGGCATATTAGGACAGGTATTTGTCCAGCAAATCAAAATAAAACCTTTTTTTGCAGCTTGCCAGCCATAAGTTCCCCCGCGCATCCAATGGTTTGTGTTGGCAAGAGCTACCATACCAATCCCCTTTTCACTGGCAAGCTCCATTGCCCTGTCAGTTGCAAAAGTTGCATTCAGTGGTCCTGGAGCAAGCTTGCCATCCCATTGTTCAAGTGAACCTACGCTCTGTACCAGTGAAGGAACAGCTTCCGGTTTAACAAAACCCTCAAGAGTGTTTTTAACGAATCGTGGAAACCTGTTAATTCCGTGAGAGTTGACTCCATCAACACTATTCATTGTGAAAATTTCTGCACATTTTTCTGCCTTCGCTTCTGGAAATCCTATACTTGAAAGAATCCTGAAAAATTCCGATTTCAATTTCTCATAAGGTATCCGGATAGACTGTTCAATTATTGCCATATGAAAAAAATAACTATGATTTTAACCATTTAAATATTAAATCATTTCAAACAAAATAAGTGATTATTAATATATGTTGATTCTCCTATTTCTTATAAAATTCATTGCTGTTGACGATATGCACTCCCAATTTTGCAATTTCACATTTTATGTCATCAAATTTTCCCACATACAAAGGTTGAGTTGCATCTTCAATAAGTGTTGCAGAGAATCCTTCCTGAATGGAATCAAGTATTGTATAATAAACACAGATGTCTGAAGCCAACCCGCAGAAATATATTTCAGAGGTTCCCTTTTCTTTCAGGTAACCGGCAAGACCTGTACATAAATGATGGTTATTGTCAAAAAATCCGCTGTAACTGTCAACTTCCGGATCCATTCCCTTGCGAAAAATGGCGGCAATTCTATTCGAGTCTATATCGTGATGTAATTCTGCCCCCCTTGATCCTTGAATACAATGATCAGGCCATAATGTTTGCAGCACTCCGTTAATGACCATTTTATCGAATGATTTTTTCCCGTAGTGGTTCGAGGCAAAACTCTTATGGTTTTTTGGATGCCAATCCTGGGTAGCTACTACAAGATCAAAATAGCTTTGAACCTTGTTAATTACAGGTACTATCGTATTACCATTAGGTACTTCAAGCGAGCCTCCCGGCATGAAATCATTCTGAACATCAATGATAATAAGCGTTTTCATTTAAATGCAAATTTAAATTTATCAATAAGGATGTCACGTTCGGTTTGCAGTTTATTGCTGATTCCAATTTTATAAATATGAGGATTGTCAAACCTTTTGTACTCTGATGGCAGTTTAGCCAGTCTGTTCCGGCTGAATTGTGCTATTTCTGAAAGTGACTGAGGCTTTTTCAATCTCAGCCCGTTTTCCATTACTTTATGTAAAAGGGGTTCCATAATATATTTTGCCAGGGAGAGCGATTTAAAAGGGTAAACAGGGTGATAAATAATTTCCACCTCTTTTTCATCAGCCAGTGTAACAGCGTCTGCACCTATGAACTTACCCTCGCTGTCAATGACCCGGAAGACTTGTTTCCTGTGAGGTAGTGTAATTTTACTGACATTCTCTGATAATTTGATTCTGGCTTTTCCGTTTGAGTAAGCCAATTTATATACTCCATCCAATGCGGCATCGGGGTGACCTGTGACAAGGCTGGTCCCAACACCAAATACATCAATAGGAGCCTGTTGTTCCATAAGGCTTTTTATTATGTGCTCATTCAATTGGTTTGAAACAGCAATCTTTACATATTCCAGACCTGCATTATCCAGCCTTCTCCGGCTCTCTTTTGCAAGATAAGCCAGGTCGCCGCTGTCGAGCCTTATTCCATTGAGCCTTAATCCTTTCTCCTCCATTTTTTTTGCCACAGTAATAGCATTGGGTAGACCGCTGTTAAGGGTATCGTAAGTATCCACAACAAGTACACAATCTTCAGGTTGCACTTCAGCAAAATGCATAAAAGCTGACAATTCATCATCATAGCTTTCAACAAATGAATGTGCCATGGTACCTGAAACAGGGATTCTATAATCCCTACCAGCCACAACATTACTTGTACCATCAAAACCCCCGATGTAGGCAGCCCTGCTGGCATAATAACCACCCGGTCCCTGAGCTCTTCGTAAACCGAAATCTATTAAGATTCTTCCCTCGGCTGCCTGACGCATACGACTGGCTTTTGTGGCGATCAGTGTCTGAAAATTGAGAGTATTAAGAAGAAGCGTTTCGATAATCTGAGCTTCAATTATGTTCGCTTCGATCTGGATCACAGGACGGACCGGAAAAACAAGATCTCCTTCAAGTGAACTATAAACGTTCCCTCTAAATCTGAATTTTTCAAGATAACTGATAAAATCCGGATGGAATTGCTGCTCCTTTAAAAACTCAAGATCATGACTGTCAAAACGCAAAATGCTGAGTATATTAAGCAGATCCTCCAATCCGGCAAAAATCGCATATCCTGCATTGAAGGGTAGTTTACGAAAGAAATAATCGAATACTGCTTTTGTGTCTTTTTGTCCTTTCAGGAAATATACCTGAGACATTGTCAACTGATACTTGTCAGTATATGTAGCTGTATAATTGAACATTATGAATACTGAATTTTAAATTATTTTTGTCGGATCAATTTTTTTTATCACAATCAAGTTATCAGAAATTCTGTAATTCTTTTACTGTTTTGCTAATTTTGCTATAAAAAACGAAATTAGTCAGAAATTATGGCTTCCATCAATTCGAAGTAAGGCATAACCAGCCAATGTCCGGACAGTTTTCTATGAACATTCATTCCGGTTAATTGTTAGCTTCAATATCAAAACATATGTATTGATATTATATTCAATCTAATGAACAAAATTTTGCCTGAATAGTTTTAAAAAATCAAATTGAACAAGAGTCGTAAGATATCAATACTGGTTTTTGGACTGGCCCTGTATATAAGCACATCCCTGCTGGATGGTCAAATACTGAAAGATTCAACTTCCATAAACCTGATAAAAAGGGGTATCGATTATATATATGATTTTCAATTCAATAACGCAGATAAAGTCAGTACAGAGCTTAGTAACTTGTATCCGGGGCATCCTGTAAACCACCTGTTCAAAGGAATGATAACTTATTGGGAAAATTACCCGCTGATCACAACTTCAGCGGCAAGAGAATCGTTCGAAGAAGAAATGCATAAATGCATTGAAGAATGCGATAAAAATAAGAACCCGGCAGTTGAGGCTGAAATCCTGCTGGTGAATCTGTCCGCCAGGGGTCTCCTATTATTATATTACACTGATAATAATCTTAGTTTTGCGGTATTCCCGCTTGCTTCAAGCACATATCAGTGTATCAGGCGATCTTTTGATTTTACTGCACATTATTCGGATTTCTATTTTTTTACAGGAGTATACAATTACTATCGTGAAGCTTATCCCGAAGTTCATCCTATATACAAGACACTTTCCTTTCTTTTTCCGAAAGGAAGTAAGGCTAAGGGATTGCAGGATTTACAGATAGTTGCAAAGAATTCCATTATACTTAAGGCGGAAGCCTATTCTTTCCTTAATCTGATATTTTTAGGTTATGAAAATAATTTTCAGCAAGCAACTTTTTACAGTAAAAGTCTTCATATGATATATCCTGACAATCCGGAATATCTGGGATCATACATTAAAAACCTTATGCTGATGAAACAATATAATGAAGCTGAAAATGAGATTGCATCATCTGATTCAAATCTTAAAAGCCAGTTTTTTCAGGCGCAGGTTACTATTTTTAAAGGCATCTTGCAGGAGAAAAAGTACCGCGATAACAAGCTGGCTCAACAATTTTATTTGAAGGGAATCAAAGATATTTCGATTTTCAGAAGTTATGGGAATGAATATGCAGCTTATGCCTATTTCGGTCTTAGCCGGATCAGCGAGATTAATGGTGATATGGCTAACAAGAAAAGGTATCGTGATCTTGCATTGAAGTTAGCCGACTTCAGCAATATTGATTTTAATTAGCAGGTTTCAGGCTCTGCTCAGCCCTTATGACCATATATTTTGTTATCAGTGTGCCCTGATCATTTACCCGTTCACAACTTATAAGCTTTAAACCTATATCAAAATTCCCGTTAATGACGAATCCGGCTCCGTTCCCAAATATCTTCGGTTCAATTGTAAGCCATAATTCATCAATTAATTGTTCCTTAAGAAATAAAGTAGCAATCTGAGCACCACCAACAATCAGAATCTTATCCTCCTGCTCTGTTTCAAACCGGTTTATAAGGTGTGAGGGCACTTCCGAAGTAAATTCAATCTTTCCGGCCAGCTCTTTGAGCTGGTACTTTTCGGGCTGTCGCGTCATTACAATAAAAAGATGCTTTGAGTCAGGCTTTACCGGATCAGCCATATAAGTTGTTTTACCCATTATTATAACCCGTGTTTCATTCCATATGCGATCAAAATAATCCTGGTCTTCTTGCGAGGACCAGGATCTTATTTTCGGATTACCCCATTTTGTAATTTTACCATTGAGTGTTGAAACAAAAATCAGGATTGTTTTCATATAAAGGATTTGAGCCAGACACGAAATGGAAACCAGCTCACATTTTTTCCATTGTTATTGATTTTTCATTTACTCCCAAACCAGACAATTGTTTTATTACAGATTCCATCATAGGCGGAGGACCGCAAAGATAGTAATTTTGAGTTTGTCCGGGAATATGAGCTTTAAGAAACTCCTGAGTGATAAATCGAATTCAAGATATCCGGCTGAATTCAGACAGGTAAAGGTGAAAGGTCTTTTTTCATTTTTCAAATCCGGAACATTGATCGATACATCAGTAGCCTGACCGGGGATAAATGAATAACCCAATGGTTTCTCAAACTGAAACCTCTTTACATTGTGTGTAACGTTTTCTACATTCAATATTTTAACAACATGCTCCTCCATACTTTTCTGGCTTAATTGTCTTAATACTATTCCTATTATATGTTTGGAAGTGAACCTGTCATTTCCGGTGATTTATCACTAAAAGTTTACACATTGAATCTGGATCTCTATAAAACTTCAGTTGTCAGAGTTTATCGATTTTGGATGCAAGGATAAAATCATTCTCCGATAGTCCGTTTATTGAGTGAGTCCATAATTCAGCCACCAGCCTGCCGAAGTAAATGTGCAATACAGGATGATGTCCTTCCGATTCGGCAATATCTGCCACCCTGTTTACGAAGTCAATAGTCTGACGATAGCTTACAAAAAAGAATTCTTTCGAGATTTTACCGTTCTCTATAACTTTCCAGTCGTCTGAAATATGTTTTTTATATTCAGCTATTTCTTTTTCATTTAGTGGAGGTATACCACCCTCGCACGGGATACATTTTTTTTTGCTTAAGTCCATAGTTTTTGATTTTTTAAAATAGAATTCATCATTTTCAGATTGACAAATCCTTTTGCTGATCCAAAAGATCTGGAAACTTATCTGTAACATTAAACATATCAGAAGTAAAATAGTTTATTGTAGTATTACTTAAAGTAAATTCTGATATTTGAAATTTAGTAAGAAAAGGGTATGATACAACTTTCTAAAAGATATAATGATAAACTTGAATGTACTCTCTGCCCCCACCTTTGCAAATTGTCTGAGGGCAAAACAGGCATTTGCGGTGTCAGAAAAAACATAGGGGAAAAAATTGAACTGATTACTTACGGTGTTCTGTCGGGATATGCTCTTGACTCTGTTGAGAAGAAACCATTATATCATTTTTTCCCCGGGCATAGTATTTTATCTATTGGATCATTTGGTTGTAATATGAAATGTGATTTTTGCCAGAATTATCATATATCTCAAAAAGTACCCGAAAGTCTGATTCCGGAGGTTAACATAACCAAAATAATAAAAGATGCTCTTTCCGTCGAAAATAATATTGGTATAGCATTTACTTATAATGAGCCGATTATCTGGTTTGAATATATGAGGGATGTTGCTGAAACTGCTAAAAAAGAAGGATTATATACTGTTATGGTAAGCAATGGCTATGTCAACGCAGAACCACTTGCTGAAATAACAGAATTCATCGATGCATTTAATATTGATCTGAAAGCATTCAATAATACCTTTTACCGGAAACTCACAGGAGCAGAACTGGAACCTGTAA
This sequence comes from Bacteroidales bacterium, assembly GCA_003141495.1. GTDB lineage: Bacteria > Bacteroidota > Bacteroidia > Bacteroidales > VadinHA17 > LD21. Next base: position 60,756 of record PLMC01000054.1, on the reverse strand, counting down.
AAAACAGTCTGAAACAGATTGCAAAATCGGGAAAACATCTTGAAATAACCACACTTATCATACCGGGCCAAAACGACGATGAAAAGGAAATGGAATTGCAGTCGGAATGGATAGCCGGTGAGCTTGGAAAGAGTGTTCCATTTCATCTCAGCAGGTACTTCCCTACCTATAAAAGAGACAACCCTTCAACGTCGGATGAACTGCTGAAAAAACTGTTTGAAATTGCCTCGAAAAACCTTGATTATGTTTACCTGGGAAACAGCCATTCAAACATTGGGCAGAATACTTCATGTCCCGAATGTGGCACTGAAGTAACAATAAGATCTGGTTATAGCACAAAACTGGAAAACCTTGATGATGAAGGTAAATGTACCTGCTGCGGAAACCTGATTTACAAAAATTTTACTTTTTCGTAGAAGATAAGGCACTCAACCGTTCAAAGAGTTTATCAACACCTGTAAGAAGGTCTTTTTCCACGGTCTTATAATAGGCTTTAACAATTTTGGGATTATCCTTACCGTCAGGATTGTTCACTCGTGCAATGAGGTCGTTTCTGAATTCAACAGCATCTGAAATCAATGTTGACAACTCATCTGATTTGTTATCGGAATGAATATTTGAATAGGTAAAACAATCGGAAATCACTTCAAAAACGAGGTAATCAATATCCTTTTTCAGTTCTCTTACACTTGCCATAATACAGAGGTTTGAATTAATGAGGGTACAAATATAATAATTTATCCTTCAGTCTGTTCTAAACAACCCCATTATTAAGACCGGAACATTCTGACACTGGCTTCGGCTTTTTCCAGATAAAGTTTCCTTAACCTTTCAACCAACGAAATGTTTACATTGAAGAAATAATTGTCGATACAATAAAATGCAAGAACCATCGGCGATGTTCCGGTCATAAATACCGCATCATATTCTTTTATTTCATCAGCTTTAACACAGGCAAATTCCACTCTGATTTTATTTTCAACACAAATTTCGAGAATATGTTTCCTTGTAATGCCGTTAAGCACAACATTGTCAGGTGCAGTTGTTAGTGTTTCTCCTTTCAGAAAGAATATATTTGAACGGCTTCCTTCTGTTATTAAATTATTTTCATTCACCAGAATAGCCTCATAGCCGCTTTCAAGAATAAGTTTATGATAAATTGATGACCTGAGTCTGTGATTTATTACTTTTGATTCAGGATCTTTTCGCTCAGCAAAGAAGAGGATGCCTTTTACTCCTTTTTTATACTGCGATTCAGATGGATAGCCAGGTTCAATAAAATAGACAAGATAATTTGTCTCGCCATTTTTATAATTAAAAACTATTTTCACGTTTGTCTCGCGTTTTTTGTCTGACCTTGCAAGACTTATTATATCTTTTCGGAGTGTGGGTATATCAGCAAGAAAAGTCTTTTTCTGCAGCCTTACACTTGTTGCAAGCCGTTCCAAATGATCATGAAAAAAGATCGGATTACCTCTGATCATCCTTAAGACCTCGTACACAGAATCACCCTCATAAACCAGTGAATTATCAAACATTTCAACCGGTTGAAGGTTGCCATTAAGTATGAATTTATTACCGTAACATTCATTCATGATAAATAATTTTTGGCATCACAAATTTACAAACTATAGGTCAATCTGCCATCAATTCTAATTATATTCGCAGTCATAAATCACAGGAGATTGCAACAGATGTATGCGATTATCGATATTGAGACCACAGGTGGAAGTGCGCGTATAGAAAGAATCACTGAAATAGCCATATATCTTCATGATGGAAATAAGATTACAGGAGAATTTGTTTCACTTGTTAACCCTGAAAGAAATATTCCATATTTCATTACAAACCTCACAGGTATAACCAATGAAATGGTAGAAGATGCTCCCCGGTTCTATGAGATTGCAAAAAATATTATTGAACTGACCGAAGGCCGGACATTTGTCGCGCATAATGCACGTTTTGACTATTCATTCATCAGGCAGGAGTATAAATCTCTTGGTTATAATTTTAAGAGGAACATTCTAGATACCGTTGCACTCAGCAGAAAATTGCTTCCCGGACATCAGTCATACAGTTTAGGTAATATCTGCAAGGATCTCAGTATTTCAATCAATGGAAGACACAGGGCGGCAGGAGATGCCCTAGCAACGGTAAAGCTCCTTGAGATCCTTATTGCCAGAGATATTGAGATCAATGAAAGCAGAACATCCCTTATGAAAAACACCAGGGTATCAAAGTTAAATCCGAAGCTCGATATCACTAAGATTGAAAGTATCCCAGACGAACCCGGAATATATTATTTCTATAATGAAAAAAGTGATCTTATCTATATAGGCAAGAGCCGTAATCTCCAGCAGAGGATCAGCACACATCTCTCAAACAATTCCACTAACAGGGCAATGGAAATGCGCGATCTTATAGCCGATATTGACTGGGAAACGACAGGAAGTGAGCTTATTGCACTCCTTAAAGAATCTTTTGAGATTAAGCGTAACAAACCAGTCTATAACAGGGCACAAAGAAGAACAGGTTTCCAATGGGGTATTTTCAGCTTTATTGATAACAATGGATACCTGAATTACCGTTACGGGCAAATTAACGATGATGAAATTCCTGTTTCAGTATTCACCTCAAAAGAAAAAACGAAACATAAACTAGCCTCACTAATTGAAACTTATGGTCTGTGTCAGAAGCTTTCGGGTCTGTACGAAACCGATGGAGCCTGTTTTCATTACCAGGTCGGAATCTGTAAAGGGGCCTGTATTGGCAAAGAGTCACCAAAAGAGTATAATGAACGTGCAAACAAAGCAACAGAAGAATTTATCTTTAGCAGACGTAATTTTTTTATTATCGATAAAGGACGAGACTTTGATGAGCGTTGCGCAGTCAAGATTGTGAATGGGAAATATACAGGGTACGGGTACTTTAATATTAATGATATGGGATTCGGCCTTTCTGCGGTGCATGAATGTATAAAACCATCAGGTGATAACAGCGACATCCAGGTTATTCTGAAACAGTATCTTAAAAGCAATCGGGTGGAGAAGATTATAGAATTTTGATTTGCCCATTCGGCACTTCTCTCTTCCATTTCACTTCTCCTAATCAGAATGTACTCACCCCCTTTGATCCCCCTCTTTGCTTCGCAAAGAGGGGGGAAACTAAATGATATAGTGTATTTTACGCCCCCTCTTTGCGAAGCAGAGAGGGGGAAGGGGGGTGAGTTATTGGATCAAGAGGGGGGCAGGGGGTGAGTTCAATGAATATAAATTCCTATTCATGAAACCGATACCCGATTCCTGATTCAGTAATCAGCAATTTTGGTTTGGCTGGATTGTCTTCTATCTTTTTCCGTAACTGTGCCACAAATACTCTTAAGATTTGAGTCTGTCCGACATATCCGAATCCCCATACTTCTTTTAAGATGGCCTGATGAGTCAATACTCTTCCTGAATTTTTCGCCAGAAGTGCCAGTAATGAAAATTCAGTAGAGGTTAGTTTTAAAATTTCATCATTTTTACGGGCAATGTGATTGACGAGGTCTATGGTAATTGCATCAAATACAAGAATTGGATTTACATCATTACCAGGGCTATGCCTGAGAGCAACCCTTATCCTGGCCAGAAGCTCCATCGTTCTGAAAGGTTTGGTAATGAAATCATTTGCCCCATTATCAAGTGCATTGATTATATCATCCTCTGAATTCTTTACTGAAAGAACAATGATGGGTTTATGATACCATTCCCTGATTTTTTTCAGGATTTCTATCCCNNCAGCCTCAGAAATCTTAAACCCGTTTGATGAGAGCGTTATTTCAAGCAGACGTCGAATCTGCACTTCATCATCAATTACCAGTATTGTCTCGGGTAGGTTCATTTAGACCTTGTTTATCGCCCAGATCCGATGGAGGAATTTCAGTTGGTATTTTAATTGTAAACTTAGCACCGCCATTTTCCCTGTTTTCGACAGTTATTGTTCCTTTGTGAGCTTCAACAAATCCTTTTGCAATAGAGAGTCCCAATCCAGTCCCTCCGGCTTTTGATCCCTCTACTCTGTAGAACTTGTTAAAGATAAGTGATATTTCCTTAGCGGGGAAGCCCGGCCCTCTGTCCATTACCTGAAAAGTCAATATTCCATTGTCATAGAATGCTTTAACTCTGAGATTTGTTGAGGTGTCAGCATATTGAGTTGCATTATAAATCAAATTGTACAGCACCTGTTCCATCAATCCGAAGTCGATCTTTACAAAAGGCATATCATCGGGAATAACAATATGAACGTTAAATAGTTTGAGTTCATCCTGAAGGCTTTCAGTGACTTTATTCACCAGGTCATGTACATCGCACCAATCCAACCGAGGTGTTATCCGACCGCTTTCCAGTCTTGACATGTTCAGAAGATTTTCTATAAGACGGTTTAATCTTTTTGATGCCTTGAATATTTCGTTGGCAAGTTCTTTTGATATTTCCTCTGAATGCTGAGTTGTCAGTAATGAGTCTGAAGCGCCCATGATTGTTGCAACAGGTATGCGTAATTCGTGTGAAATTGAGTTAAACAATGTTTTATAAAGTTTGTCAGATTCATTTAATAAATAGGCTTGTTTAGCCATGTTGCGCAGGTATTCACGTTCGAACTTTCCGGATATCTGCGAGATAAATGCTTCCCAGAATTGTTCTTCCCCCTGGGTAAATACAATTTCATGTTGAATCGCAATGACACCCAGGTTCATCTGATTTCCTTTCAAAGGATAAAATGTATAATTAGCTGACGGTAAAGTATCAGTATGCTTTCCAGCCTTGGTAGAGTGTTGAAACGTCCATGATGCAACACTCATATCGTTTTTTGATATGGTGAAATTTCCATTTTTCTTACTTGTATATTCAAGCTCATTATTATCACTTTTCAGCAAAATCCGGCTATTCAGATTAAAGTATTTTTTAATGTCGTTTTTTGCTATAGCAATGACCTCTTCTATACCAGTGGCTGTTGAGAGTTCCCTGGTAAGCTGATAAAGGGCATTTGTGCGCTCTTCGCGAATTCTGATCTTCATCTGCTGTCTTTTTATTCTTGATGTGAGCACACCGCTTAATAATGCAATAATGAAAAACATTATAAGCATAAGCATATCTTCAGGCTTATTAACATGAAAAGTATAGGCAGGTGGTATAAAGAAGAAATCCCAGATGAGTGCACTCATAGTTGCTGCCAGTAGAATCGGTCCTGTTCCGAAAAAAAATGCAAGTGCCGAAACAACGAACAGGAGAAGATAAGAAACGACCTGATATACAATTAAGCCTTTAATTATAAAACAGACAATAGCAGTCAGAGAAACGACTAATGAAGCTATTAAATATTGCCTGATATTCGAAGTAAATGAGGGCAGGGAGACTTTTTCCTTAAATCTGTCCTTCGATTGAATATCGGAACCTAGAATGTACACATCTATATTACCACTATAACGGATAAGACGGTTCACAAAGTTGCCAAGCCTGAGAAGTGTTAAAAGGTTTCGTACCCTTGGTTTACCAATTATTATATGGGTAATATTTTCTTTCTGGGCGAAATCCACGATTGCCTTTACCATATCGTTATTGGTAATGAACCTGAACTTGATACCCAATTGGTGTGACAGGGCGATATTTTTATTGAGTTGTTCACTTTCTTTTGCATCGGGTTTGTAGGATGTCTCGACATAAATTGCCTGCAGATCTGCACCCATGGTATAAGAAAGATTTTTAGCCCATCGGAGTAGTTTTGCAGATTGCTGGGTATGACTTACCGCCACCAGCAGATGTAATCCGGATTTCCATGGACCTTTTATTCGTTTGCGCTGCATGTATTCATGTAGCTGTTTGTCTACACGGTCTGCTACTATCCGCAGCGCCATTTCACGAAGAGCTGTAATATTCCCTTTCCGGAAAAAACTCTCGACGGCTTCTTTTGATCTTTCCGGCGCATATACTTTCCCTTCGGCAAGTCGTTGCAGAAGCTCATCAGGCGTCAGGTCAATGACCTCGATTTCATCTGCATTTTCAAAAATTTCATCCGGCAATGTCTCCCTGACAATAATACCTGTAATCTGTGCAACGGTATCAGACCTGCTTTCCAGATGTTGCACATTTACAGTAGTATAGACATTTATCCCATTATCAAGAATCTCCAAAACATCCTGATATCTTTTTACGTGTCTGCTGCCGGGGGCATTTGTATGTGCAAGTTCATCAACAAGGACAAGAAGTGGTTTTCTGGCAATTATCGCATCCAGATCCATTTCACTGACATTGGTTGACTTGTACTGATAGACTTTTCGGGGAATCAATTCAAAACCCTTGACAAGGTCAGCTGTTTCCTTCCGGTTATGTGTTTCAACATAGCCTATAACAATATCGCAACCTTTTACCTTCTCTGCCTGCGCTGTCTGTAGCATAGTATATGTCTTGCCCACACCGGCACACATTCCAAAGAATATTTTCAGTTTGCCATGTTTACTTTTTTCTTCTTCTAACTTTAAGGAAGCCAGAAGTTCATCGGGATCAGGACGGTTGTTATCATTGTCCATTTACTCTTCCTTTTTTTCTAACTTAGCTATCAGTGCTGCCGCCTGTTCTTCCATTGTCTTTATACGGAATAACATTTTTTTCAATTCTTCTACGTCATTAGGATTTATTCCTTTCCAGGATTCTTTCTGCAAAGTTACAGACATTTTTTGCTTGTTTTCCTTTAATTTGTCTGCCATTTCATTTACAACCTGAGAAATCTCGCTGAATTCATCATTTCCATCAAATAAAAGGCGTTGATCAAAATTGCCGGAACCAATCTCTTTTATACCATTGAAGAGTTGAAAAAAACGCCGGTTAAAATATGAGGCGAAACTAAACGCAAAACTCATTCCAATCAAAAAACACATTGTTGCAAGCACTGTCATCTTCGTCAATGCGCTTTTGGAGGAGGCCTTGGCATCATCTGTTTTAACTTCAAGCGCTTTTCCGTTCATTTGTGAGAGTATTGACAATTGCTGATCTAGAGTACCGGATTTATTTTGAAGATAAAGCAAAGCTGCAGCTGATTTTGGCGATTTTATTATGATTTGCAAAGAATCTCTGTATCCAATGTAATCTGACTCAATACCCGATACAAGCTTATCTTCCCCTGGCTCTGTAAAGTTATTCTTTTCAGATTGAAGTGACTGGTCTATCTGCTTTAATTCCTTTGCAATTTTCAAACTATCGGGAATTCTTTTTGTCAGGAAACAGGTAGTAATTTCCTTATTGATATTCATTAATCCTTCTGACATCTCACGAGCATAAACAACTGACAAATAGTTTTCCTTAAGGATTGCACTTGTCTTGTCTGACAGTTTATTAAGATAATAGCCTGAAAAAATAGCTAATACTGATATGATAATAAATAAAAAAATCATACCAAGGGTAAATCTTGTACGGATAGAATGTTTCATAGTGTAATAGTATACTTATTATCAGTTTTTTGTTTTAAATTTTATCAAGTTCTAAATTTAATACTAATACATTGATCCTTTGCTCGCCTAAGCAGAAAAACTGAGGATCTTCAGTCAATTCTTTAATTTTTTTCAGAAGCTTTTCTTTTTGATTGCTCTCAAAATGCCTGGCCAGGGTAATACGGTCCACCTGCATGAGAGCTGCTTCAGGGGAGATATGCGGATCGAGACCGCTTCCTGAGGCAAATGCCATTTCTTTTGGAGTCAATAAGGGGTCTGATAAAGAATTCATTTTCGCAAATAATAAACGTCGGGCCGTAACCTGTTTTTTTAAGGTATCGCTTGTGGGACCGTAGTTTGATGCTCCCGACGGAATTGGATTATAACCGATAAAAGATGGTCTCGACCAGAAATAAATACTACTGTCGAACTTCTGGCCAATGAGTTCCGAACCTATAATTTTTCCATCCTTCATTATCAGGCTGCCATTGGCTTTGGAAGGAAAACCCAACTGAGCCAGGCCAGTCATTAAAAGCGGATAAACAATTCCAGTCAGTATTGTCATAACCAATAAAAATTTTAAGGCTATTATAGTTTGTGTTTTCATAATGAGTTTAATTTTTGTTTTAATTGTAGCACTTCTTATATCATATGTATAGAAACAAGTAACATATCTATCAGCTTGATGCCTATAAATGGTATAATAATTCCTCCAATTCCGTAGATAACAATGTTCAAAGCCAGCACCCGGTTGGCCGAGATGGGTCTGTATTTCACTCCTCTCAGTGCGAGCGGAATAAGAGCCACAATAATAAGTGCATTAAATATCACAGCGCTTAATATTGCGCTTTCAGGTGAATGAAGTTTCATAATATTCAGTAATCCAAGCGGAGATATACCGGAAGCTGTAACATAGAGGGATGTAGCAATAGCGGGAATTATAGCGAAATATTTGGCAACATCATTGGCAATGCTGAAAGTAGTCAATGCTCCACGGGTCATAAGTAACTGCTTGCCTGTTTCAACCACTTCTATGAGCTTTGTCGGGTTACTGTCGAGATCGACCATATTTCCTGCTTCCCGTGCTGCCTGGGTACCCGTATTCATAGCTAGTCCCACATCAGCCTGTGCAAGAGCAGGCGCATCATTTGTTCCATCCCCGATCATTCCTACCAGATGACCATTTGCCTGCTCTTCTCTTATGCGATGAAGCTTATCTTCCGGTTTTGCTTCGGCCAGGAAATCATCAACACCGGCTTCAGCAGCAATAGCAGCTGCAGTCTGTGGATTATCACCAGTTATCATAATTGTACGGATACCCATCATCCGGAGCTGTGCAAATCGTTGTTTAATACCTCCCTTTACAATATCCTTCAGGTGTATGACGCCCAGAACCTGGTTATTTTCTGCAACAACCAATGGTGTGGCTCCCTGACGTGAAAGCTCAGATACAATCTCTTCTACATTTTCCGGAAAAAATCCATTGTTGTTTTCAATGAATTTTCTGATTGCGCTGGAAGAGCCTTTCCTGATACTTCGCAACTGACCATCAGGGTTCTTTAAGTCGAGACCACTCATACTGGTTTGGGCAGTGAATGGTACAAATTCTGTATCCAAAGCCTGCATTTCCCTTGCTCTGATATTAAATTGTTCTTTTGCTAATATAACTATCGACCGGCCTTCCGGCGTCTCATCAGCAAGAGATGCTAATTGTGCAGCATCAGCCAGTTGTTCTTTCGTGAAACCTTCGGCTGGAATAAATTCAGTAGCCATGCGGTTCCCTAAGGTAATTGTTCCTGTTTTATCGAGCAGCAAAACGTCAGTATCTCCGGCAGCTTCTATGGCCTTGCCACTGGTTGCGATAACATTCTTGCGTAAAAGTCTGTCCATTCCGCTTATGCCTATGGCGCTCAGCAAACCACCAATTGTCGTTGGGATAAGACAGACAAGAAGTGAAATAAGAACCGGTAGAGTCAGGTTATGATTTGCAGATACACCTGAAGCTTTCAGACTATAACCAAAATATGCCGGCAAAGCCACTACTACTAAAAGGAATATGATTGTAAGGCCTGAGAGGAGGATGATTAAAGCAATCTCATTCGGCGTTTTCTGACGTTTTGCACCTTCTACCAAAGCAATCATACGGTCCAGAAAAGTAAAACCAGGTTCAGAGGTTACTTTAATAGTAATTCTGTCGCTGATTACTTTTGTTCCTCCGGTTACTGCACACCTGTCACCACCACTCTCACGGATTACGGGAGCAGATTCACCTGTAATAGCGGATTCATCTACACTGGCAATACCGTTTATGACATCACCATCAGCAGGAATAACATCTCCGGCATCACAAATTACAATATCACCTTTCCTCAGATCATTGGCAAGAACTATTTCTTCCTTATTATTGATAAGCTTACGAGCTTTTGTCTGAGTGCGGCTCTTACGTAAACTGTCAGCCTGAGCTTTACCCCTACCCTCAGCTATTGCTTCTGCAAAATTGGCAAATAAAACTGTAAACCAGAGCCAGATTGTTATCTGAAAGTTAAAGTTCGAAAAGTGACCGTTTAATACATCAGTGAATGCCACAACTGTCGTCATTAATGCTCCAATGCCAACTATGAAAATTACAGGGTTTTTAACCAGTACACCAGGGTTCAGTTTGATAAAAGAATCCTTTAATGCCTGGACAGCTATTTGCTTAGTAAAAAGCTGATTCATATTTCGTTTTTCCATAATATTTATCTCTTAAAATTAAAAAGTAACCCCAAGATTCATTAAGAAATGTTCGACAATTGGACCAAGTGCAAGAGGCGGGAAAAAAGTTAAACCGCCAACAATAAGAATTACACTTATCAACAGCATGACAAACAGCCAGTTGTCGGTTCTGAAAGTACCTGATGAAACCGGTGTGATCTTTTTCTTTGCCATACTGCCCGCGATTGCCATTACCGGTACTATAACTCCAAAACGACCTATCAGCATGCCAAAACCAATCATCAGGTTATAAAAAACGGTGTTTGCATTGAGGCCCGCGAATGCGCTTCCGTTATTTCCCGCTGCCGAGCTGAATGCATATAGTATTTCAGTAAGCCCATGTGGCCCGGCATTATTGAGACTCGACAGCCCCGCAGGAACTGAGCAGGCAATTGCTGAAAATAATTTGATGACGATACTGGGAGCNNATGATAAAGATGATTATCCCATATAATCCGGATCCTACGCCTCCGAATATTATTTCCCCCAGCATCAGGTTAAACATGGAAACCATTCCTGATAATGGGGACAAACTGTCATGCATGCAGTTCACTGCTCCACACGAAGCATCAGTAGTTACCACAGAATACAGCACACTATTGGCAATACCAAAACGGGTTTCTTTTCCTTCCATGTTGCCCGAAACATTCAGTACATTGTTATGACTGTACTCGGACCATAGAGATATGGCAAGGCCGACAGCAAAAAGGATAAACATAGTAATAAATATCGCCCGCGCCTGCCGTTTAGACTTCATATAATGTCCGTAAGTAAATACTAAACTTGCAGAAATAATCAGGAGGGCAAGCATTTCTAAAAAATTGGTGAAAGGGGTCGGGCTTTCGAACGGATGGGCAGCATTAGCATTAAAAAAACCGCCACCATTGGTACCAAGTTGCTTGATAACACTTTGTGATGCAGCCGGGCCCAACGGAATAACCTGCTCTGTACCCTGTAAAGTGGTTGCTTTGACATAATGCGAAAATGTCTGTACAGCTCCCTGGCTTACAAAAACCATAGTAAGAATAATAGAAAGGGGTAGTAAGACATAAATCACACTCCGGGTCATATCAGCCCAAAAATTACCCAAAGCATCAGTAGTTTTCCTGGTCAACCCACGTATAAGAGCCAATACCACTGCTATCCCGGTTGCCGCACTTACAAAATTCTGAACAGTCAGACCCATCATCTGAACCAGGTAACTCAAGGTATTTTCGCCGCTATAAGATTGCCAGTTTGTATTCGTAATAAAGCTCGCAGCTGTATTAAACGAAAGATGCCATGAAACATTCGGCAACTTTTCTGTATTCAGTGGCAAATAAGCCTGAAACATCTGTAAAAGAAATAAAAATACCATGCCTAAAAGGTTGAAAAGGAGAACACCATACAAGTAGGTCTTCCAGTTCATCTCTTCCTCGCTTTTGACACCTGATACACGGTAAACTGATTTTTCAAGCCAGCCAAAAACGGGTTTCAATATATGTTTTTCACCCATGAAAACCTTTGCCATATACCTGCCCAGCAATGGGGACAGGACAGCAAGGGCAACCATAAACAGCACAATTTGAATCGCTTCATTCATATTTTTAAGCTTTAAACATAAATTAAAATAAATATAAGATATTTAGTCGGAAGACCGGAGTCGGAAGTCGGAAGAAAAAATCATTATTCTTTTCACTTCGGTCTCCGTACTTCTGACTTCCAACTTCTTAAAATTTATCAGGCCTTAATAAAGTATATATTAAATAACCCATAATAAGAAGAGCTATAATACCTCCGATAAGATAACTTAGGGGACCGTTAGAGACATTCGTACCCGGTTGGATGGGTACAACTAAAAGAGACAATAACGATGTTGAAGCTTTTGAGTTCATAATATTTTATGTATATTTTTGAAATTAATTAAACCTGTAAATCATATTGATTGTCGTTTATTAAAAAGCAATAGCCAATGATGTCGTTACAAAATAGTTTTGATTGGAAACCTGGTTGTCTAAGGTGAATATCTTGTCTTTGCTGCTAAGTCCCCTTCCTTCCAGTCGCCACATTACATTGTCACTAATTTTGTAATCTAAATTTAATGAATAGCCGAAAGTCTGGAATCCGTTGGGAGTACCTGTGGCAATGAGGATTCCGTTTTTGTCACTATAATATTCTCCTCGTATGGCAGCTGCAATCTTATTACAGAACTGATAGTGAAAAATCATTACAGGGCTGTATAAAGAATTATATTTGCTGCTGCCTTTACTTTTTTGTTCCATACCATAATCAAAACCCAAGGTGATCCTGAATTTATCCGTTGCATTAAGTATTGCATAGAAATTATGATAATAGCGCATCTGGGAAACAGTATCAGGTTTATCATTCCCGATAAATGTGCTATAGTTAAAGGTAATTTTACTGTTTGGAGTAAATGTAATTTGTGTTCCGAGAGCAGGGGTGTTGTTTCCATTGACACGCGCAATCCTCTGCCAGCCATTCACAACTAATCCGGAGAGAAACCATTTGCCATTGTCGGATGAGTAACCAATTTTAATTCCACTTTCCCAACTTGGTGTGTTGTCGCCTATAATGCAGCGTGTAAGTGCATCGCAAGTTTTTCCAACAGGGCTTTCAAATCCAATATGTGATGGAAATACACCTGCATCTAACCAGAAATTTTTCTTTTTGGACAATTTCACTCCAACATTTGCCTGCCATAAATTTTTGAGTAAGGGTTGTTCGGCAGATGAGTTATACTGAGCCCAGGTTCCCTCCATCAATCCGAAATTTGCCCGGACATTTTTTGCAGCATAACNNCTGAAAATGTAAGCGAAGCTTTACTGCTGTCTGCCTGAGCAAATGATGCTGATGTTATCAGCGAAAACATCGCAATAAAAAAGTTTCTCATTGTACTGTATTTTATTAATTACTTTAAAGTGGTTCAATGTTATTCATCTCTCGTGTTTTGTCTTTGAATATCTTTGTTTTTGAGTTTTTGCATACCTTCATAATATCCAATCAATTTAAAAAGATGACCATCTTTGCATCCAACCATATAGAATAGAATTAAACTGACATAAAGTTTTATCCTTTTCAAAAGAGCTGTCATTTTTTAAGATTTATTACGATACAAAATTGCACCCGAATTCATAAGGATTTTATAAAAAGCCATCCGGAAGGCATTTGGATTTTATAAATAAGAGAAAAACGTCAAAAACAAAAGGGACATACTATTGCATATCCCTGCATGTTTACTTATATGAAATCTAGGGGCTACACGATGACGTGGCTTCAGATGCGACCCTGTCTTTTATTCTACTTTAATCGGAAAAATAACGATAGGGATACCAAATTTGAAGAATCTCTTCTGAATAGAAAAAATAGTATGGTTATGAAGTAATTTAGAAAGGTAAAATGTTTTAGAAAATACCAGTTGTCCGCCAAAAAATGCAGCGCCTGTTAATCTGGGTCTTATCCTTTTAACAATCCTGTAAATTTCATTAACCGGATCTGTTCCGATTGTCCAGAGACTCTTGCCATACAAACCGAACTGATTAGCAACAGTAACGTACTTCTCACCATCCTCTTTTACCTGCTTCTTAAAATGTTCCAGTTCAACTGTGCCTCTGTAAATTTTGGAATTAATTATGCCAATCCTGACAAAAACGATATTGTCATATACCCCTTTAAAGTTTTCGAGAATTCGCAAAAATGTGTATAATCCTGTTCCGCCAAAACCACTGACTAATATAATTGCAGTTTTGCCCTCCTTTTTAAACCTGACTTTTTTCAGGTTTCTGTCTTCACACGGACGCTGATGGATCAGCTTTTCAATTTCCTTAAAAGCGCTTAATCTGAGCTTTTGAAGTTTTAACGCAGTCTTAAAATAATGACGTTTAATATTTATCGCTATTAATATCAAAAAACCTGTTATAAACAAAGTAGCCCAGCCACCTTGTCCAAATTTAATAATGATTACGGAGACAAGGATAAAGGAAGTAAGTATCAGGCCTATTCCATTTATAGCTAATTTACGTTTCCAGGGTAAGTGCTTTCCTCTCATCTGCCACCAGTGCTTCACCATTCCAACCTGAGAGATGGTAAATGTAATGAACACATTAATGCTATAGAGCACTACAAGTAATGCAACTGAACCTTTAGATAAAACCATTATAATAAGAGATCCGGTACCCATCAACAAAACTCCGTTCATAGTCACAAGCCGGTCGCTGAGGGAAGCAAATCGTTTTGGAAACCAATGATCGATTGCCATATTTGCCATAATTCTTGGTCCATCAATAAATCCTGTTTGTGCAGCAACAAACAATAATGCAGCTTCTGATATCAGTGTTATCAGAACAAAACTTCTTGACCAGAAATAGCCCCAACCGGCCGTCAGATTATCGAATAAGACGGCATTTAATGTCTTGTGGGTATTTAATTGTACATTAAAGAGCATGTAGCATATCATAAGACCTAACACCATAAAAGAAAGTGAGATCACCATCAAAAACATGGTTTTCCGGGCTGTCGCAACTTTAGGCTCACGAAGAATTGGCATACCGTTACTTACAGCTTCAATTCCGGTGTAAGTTCCTGCTCCCATGCTGTATGCCCGAAGAATGATAAAGAATGTAGCAAAAAAACCAAACTGATTGACAGTCGAATGGATTTCACGAGTAGTATGACTGGCAACCTCTGCAAAATTAGAGGAATGCATAAAAATACCATATAAAATGGCAATCACATGAGTAGTGATAAAGACTACAAATATTGGAGTAAGAGAGAGTACCGACTCCTTAACGCCTCTTAAGTTTAACAAAATAAGAAAACAAACTCCGGATAGTGCAAAGGTGAGCTTAAATGGCTGCCATTCAACCGGGAAAAAGCTAAAGAGAGCATCAGCACCGCTTGATACGGAAAGGGTAATTGTAAGAACATAGTCGATTATAAGAGCTGAGCCGGATATCATTCCGGTTGTAGGCGACAACAGTTTACTTCCTACCAGATATCCTCCACCACCATGGGGAAAAAGACGGACAATCTGGTTATAACTCGAACTAATTATTACAATAGTAAATACGGTACCAAGAGCAACAAAAATGGCTAAAGCGGGATGCCCCTGTAAATTCCGGTATGCTTCCTCCGGTCCATAGCACGATGATGATATACCATCCGCTCCCAGTCCAATCCAGGCAAAAAATGCTATTAAGGTTAATTTGTGAAATATACCTTTGTCCTGAATGAGTTTGGCTCTGCCAATAAAAGTATTTTTAAGCTTTTCGTTAAATGTAGATCCTCCAGTTGAGTCTTGTATATATCTCCTCTTCATATTCCTGTTAAACGTTTATTCAACTGAAGCCATTTACAGTTTAATTGATATGATAAATAAATCGCGCGAAAATAACACAAATTCCATTAAAATACATATAGATTGCTTATTAACATATAAAGATTTTATAAAGACGATATAACTTTAAGCTTAGTTATGGCGTAAAGGTGTAAAAGCATTAAGGCGTAAAGGCGTAAAGGATTAATAATGTATAGGATTATTGTGCCGTTATGCCTTTGTGCTGTTATGCAGTTATGCAGTTATGCCTTTGTGCCGTTATAAACAAGCAACAAGTAACCCTCGAACCTTATTGGAGTTAAAAGCTTTTTCTATATATTTGTCTTAATAACCTAATAAACATACCAAATGCCCGTCTTTACAAGAACGACTAAGAATCTGATAATCAAGATCGATGAATTTTTTGATGATATAGATCTCGGACTTCTGGTTTTCAGAGAAGGAATAAAAGCATACCTGGATAAAGATATGGATGCTTTCCAAAGACATCTTCAGAAAGTTGATTATCTTGAAAACAATGCCGACAGACTTCAGCGGGAAATTGAAAATGAGATGATTACTCATTCAATACTGCCTCAGCACAGATCAGAAGTCAGTACACTCATCGATGAACTCGACGAAATCATAGATGCTCTTAAGAGCTCTCTGAATGAAATTAACATTGAAATGCCTGATATTCCTTCTTCGCTTAATAAAAACCTCATAAGTCTCGCTGAGACTTCTATAAATGCTGCTGAAGAACTGATACCTGCAGCGAGAGCATATTTCAAAGCGCCTTATACAGTAAGAGAAAAGTTGCTAAAAGTCTATTATTTTGAAAGTGAGACCGATAAACTTTCATTCAGCACCAAGAAGATTATTTTTCAGGATATGAATGAGCTGGATCTGGCACATAAGGCACATTTAAGATATATAATCCATCATATTGAAAATGTTTCCGACCTGGCTCAGAAAGCAGCAGATCTGCTCTCGGGAATGGCGATAAAGATCGTGATGTAATACGACGCACGATACAGGGTACACGACGCACGGTTTTATTTGGTACAGGCTGTGTTCCGTGAGTCGTGAGTCGTGAGTCGTGAGCCGTGAGTCGTGAGTCGTGAGCCGTGAGTCGTGAGTCGTGAGCCCTTTGATAATTTAACAGATTAACATCATATTTGATATGATTCTTTTTTTTCTGACAAGCGGTCTCTTCCTTGGCTGGTCCCTGGGAGCAAATGATGCTTCTCATATTTTTGGCTCCGCAGTAGGCTCAAAAATGGTGACATTCAGAAAGGCTGCCATCATTGCTTCTGTCTTCTTCATACTTGGTGCGGTAATTCAGGGATCGGGAACATCACATACGCTCGATAAACTGGGTTCTGTAAATGCAATTGGTGGATCTTTCACTCTCGCTCTTGCAGCTGCTATAACCATTTATATGATGACCAAGTTCGCTCTTCCAATCTCTACCACACAAGCAATAGTTGGTGCAATTATAGGATGGAACTTTTTCACGGGAAATCATACAGACAGCATAACTCTGGAAAAGATAGTCCTGGCATGGATTGCTGGTCCGGTTATAGGGGCGGTCTTCGCTGTTCTTCTTTATATTGCTGTTAAGAAATTTAAGAATTCAGCAAGGATCCATCTCATCAGGTTTGAGTCTTATATAAAAACAGGGCTCATTTTGGTCGGGGCATTCGGAGCCTACAGTCTGGGCGCCAATAATATTGCCAACGTGATGGGCGTTTTTATACCAGCCTTTCATCTTTCAGATCTTGAACTGGGAATTTTTACACTCAATTCAAACCAGCAGCTTTTTCTACTAGGGGGGCTTGCATGCGCCTCAGGAATAATAACTTATTCCTGGAAAGTTATGAATACAATTGGTAACAATATTCTGGAACTCTCTTCGGAAGCTGCACTTGTGGTTGTTCTGGCTCAATCGCTTGTTCTGTTTATCTTTTCGTCGACAGGCCTTTCCAATTTAATTGTCAAAACAGGTCTCCCTCCTATTCCTATGGTTCCGGTTTCAAGTTCACAGGTTATTGTCGGATGTATTCTCGGAATAGGATTATACAAGGGTGCACGAAATATCAATTTTAAGGTTCTGGGGGAGATTGGCCTTGGCTGGATAATTTCTCCTCTTGCATCCGGGTTACTGACATTTTTCCTCCTCTTCTTCATGAAGAATATTTTCGGCATTAATGTTGGAACAAAAACCGGAGAATCAGCAGGTGCTTCCGACGTGACATCCAATCTGACAACGTATGGTCAGAATGATGTATCGGGCATTATTAAATACCTTCTGATGGGACTTTTAATCTTTGGAACTATCGGGATAATATATTACGCCCTTCTCGAGAACAAAAAAAGAAGAGAGATGCAAAGATCAGAAGAGAAGTTCTGGAAGAATATGAAATGAACTCTGTATTAACTCTATATAAGTTCTTGCGTTTTAGTTACACAGAGATTCACTGAGGATCCACAGAGAGCAACAGAGAAATGATTATTTTATAAAAGAGTATTCCTTTCCATAATACAACATCTGACTCAGAAAATCATTTGGGTATTCGACTTTTACATCAGTTATGTCACCTTTCTGATTATAAACTGGTATCAGGTACGGGTTTATAAAACCGGTAAATGGAGCCAGGTTAAGCTTTTTATAACGGTCAAGGATTTCAGCATGAAGATCCGGATCAACTTTTACACCGTAATTTTCAATCAGGTCCTTACCTGCTTCATAATCCCCTTCTGACTTAACTCTTTGAATCTCTTTAAGCAAATCCCCGAACAGATTTCTGAGCTTTAAATAATCGTTGATCCTTACATAACTTTTATTATCCTTCCAGAATATTTCAACAACATTTTCCTTCCTGCCCTTTTCATAAACCCAGTGAGTTATGGCGGACCTGTTTCGCATATGGGCCTCCTCAATATCTTTGCCGGGTTTTATTCTGACAATCTGGGTCAGCAAACCATTCCGAAGATATGTATCGTATGAAGCTTTCGCCGCATCCTCTCCGGGAAGCAGATCAAGATCCAATAGTTTCTTGTCCATCATATAGTACAATGCAAAAAGGTCCGCCCGGGCCTCTTCGAGAGGAGAAGCATAGTTTTTAAGGGCATTGGGATCGGTGCCTTCTGCCAGTTTCCCGCTTGCATGTCCCACACACTCATGGAGATCGGTATGTAAAGCTTCAGCTAATGGTCCATAATTTTTTATTCGGTCAACCTCAGTCTGATCAGCAGCAAATTCTTCCAGGAAACCGTTTCCCTGTGAAGTGATATCATATGCATTAGTAATATTTGCAAGTGAAACTGATTTTGATCCGACCTCTTTCCTTATCCAGTTGGCATTGGGAAGATTAATCCCAAGGGGTGAAACAGGATAACAGTCGCCACCGAGCATTGCAATATTAATAACCTTTGCGGCAACACCATTAACTTTTTCTTTCTTGTATTGAGGTTGAACGGGAGAATTGTCCTCAAACCATTGGGCATTAGCTGTGATAATAGTTGTTCGTCTGGATGCTTCAATGTCGGTATAATTTACAATTGCTTCCCATGTAGCCTTCCTTCCTAACGGATCACTATATGTTTCAATAAAACCATTGCTGTAATCAACCTCAGGTTCATTGTCCTGCACCCAAAGTGCATTGAAATTGTCCCAAACTTTCAGATCCCCTGACCTGTAATAGTCGATAAGAAGACCAATTTCTTTCCTCTGCATTTCTGAATCAGAGGCAATTATTGCTTTTTCAAGCCATATTACTATCTGATCGATTACCGGACCATAAAGGCCTCCTGATCTATAAACATGTTCAACAATCTTCCCCTCCTTTTTTGAAACTTTTGAATTAAGCCCAATTGAAACAGGATGTGGATCCTGCTGATCAATCTTTCCTTTATAGAAATCTTCAACTTCTTTCTGATTCACATTTTCATAAAAGTTAACAGCTGATTCTGCAACCATATCTGCACCTTTTCTCTGTTCCACTTTTCGTCCAAAAAGATTTTCATCAAAAATGACATCAGCAAAAATAGATATAAACTCTTCCACAGTTTGTCCGGCATAAAGAGGAAGATAACTCGGGTCAGTTTCGTCAATAAGAGAGGCAAAATAACTTTTGGAAAATCCGGGTTTCAATTTGTCATTCGAATAATGATGGTGAATTCCATTTGCAAAAAACACTCTTTTTGCATAAATAAGGAAAGCTTTATACTCAGTTGATTCTTTATCACCTGAATAGTTATCTAAAATGGCTTCAAGCGTTTTCCTTATCAGCATATTGTATCTGAAATTCTGATCCCATAGAATATCTCTGCCTGAAAGNNGAATCCGGGAAGTTGATACCTGAGTACCCTTATGTCCTCAAACTGGTCGATAAAATAGTTGAAATTGTCAATATCCTGCATTTTAGCTTGTTTATTTTTAAACCAATAAACTGGCAAAAAGTTAAATTATGGCTTCCTTTGTGAACCTTGGTGTGAGCCTTTGTGTACCTTAGTGGTAAGAATAAAATCTATTAACCGCAAAGGAACACGAAGGATTTCTCAAAGGAACACAAAGTTAAGAATCGACTTTATAAAAACATATAATCTTGCACCTAGATGAATAATATTATTGAAAATTTACGACAGGAATTGATTAAGAATGCTGATGAAAAGACCAGGTTATCAGGTGAACGATTCTTTAAAGAGGAGGTCAAACTATATGGGCTTAAATCTGCAGATGTAAGCAGAATAAGCAAAGAACATTACAAAAACATAACAGATAAAAGCAAGGCACATATTTTCGCTTTGTGTGATGAGTTATGGGAGTCAGGTTATATGGAGGAATCATTTGTAGCATGTAACTGGGCATATAATGAACGAAAACAATTTGAACCTGATGACTTTGATATTTTTGAAAAATGGGTGAGTACTTATGTTGGAAACTGGGCTTCGTGTGATACGCTTTGCAATCATACTGTCGGAACTTTTGTTGAGATGTACCCGGAATATTTATCAGGTTTGAAAAAATGGGCTCAATCTAAGAACCGATGGGTAAAGCGTGCTTCAGCAGTATCTCTAATACTACCCGCCAGGAGAGGAAAATTTCTGGAAGACATATTCATAATAGCAGATATTCTGCATTCTGATAAAGATGACATGGTGCAAAAAGGATATGGATGGATGCTTAAAGCTGCAAGTGAAGCTCATCAGAAAGATGTATTTAATTATATTATGAGAAAAAAAACTACAATGCCCAGAACTTCACTAAGATATGCAATTGAGAAGTTACCCCCTGAATTAAAAGCACAGGCAATGGCAAAATAGTAAGTACGGTTTTTTACCTTTGTTCTATTAAATGATTTCGTGATGAGAAGAATTGGTTCTATAGTTTTTGCCATGATGATATCTTCTGCTGCATTTTCGCAGGATAGGATTACCGGGCATGATTTTGCCACTAGGTCTGAAGTAATAGCACGCAACGGTATGGCTGCAACCAGTCAGCCTCTGGCAACTCAAGTTGCTCTGGATATTTTGAAGAAGGGGGGTACTGCTATTGATGCCGCGATAGCTGCTGATGCTGTTCTTGGAGTTGTTGAACCCACAGGTGCCGGGGTTGGAGGAGACATATTTGCCATAATTTGGAGTGCTGACAAAGGTAAATTATATGGTCTTAACGGAAGCGGAAGATCTCCACGCTCTCTTAAACTTGAATATTTTAAGCAGAATGGATATGAGTTTGTTCCTTCGTATGGTCCTCTGCCTGTTTCAGTTCCCGGTTGTGTTGACGGTTGGTTTGAGATGCACGACATGTTTGGCCGTCTGCCAATGAAGGATGTACTTCAACCGGCAATCACATATGCAAGAGATGGATTCCCCGTTACAGAAGTGATAGCATATGCTCTCAAACAAGGAACAGAAATATTAAAACAATACCCGAATATTAAAGAGGTTTATATGCCTTACGGAAGGACCCCCTCCAAAGGTGAAATTTTCAAAAACCCTCTCCTGGCGAACACACTTGAAAAAATTGTTAAAGGAGGACGATATGAGTTTTACAAGGGATCTATCGCCAAAGATATAGCTTCATTTATGAAAAAACAGGGAGGATTTCTTTCGTATGATGATATGTACAGGCATCATTCGGAATGGGTAGAGCCCGTCAGTACAAACTACCGGGGTTATGAAGTTTGGGAACTTCCTCCGAACGGGCAGGGAATAGCAGCGCTTCAGATGCTGAATATACTCGAAGGATATGATATTGCTGCAATGGGTTTTGGTTCAGCTGATTATATTCATGTTTTCACAGAGGCAAAAAAACTTGCTTTCGAAGATCGCGCCAAATATTATGCCGATCCTTTTTTCAGTAAAACTCCGGTTACACAACTTCTCTCGAAGAAATATGCTGCCGAGAGACGTAAACTTATAGACAGGGAGAAAGCTGCAAAGATTTATGATCCGGGAAGAATTGAAGGTGGAAACACTATATATCTCACAGTAGCTGACAGATACGGCAATATGGTTTCACTTATCCAGAGCAATTATCGTGGAATGGGATCAGGCATGTGTCCGACCGGACTTGGCTTTGTTCTGCAGGACAGGGGCGAAATGTTTAGTCTCGAAGAAGGTCATAACAACGTATACGCCCCGGGTAAGAGGCCCTTTCATACAATAATTCCTGCTTTTATTACCAAAAACAATAAGCCATGGATCAGTTTCGGAGTTATGGGAGGCGATATGCAACCCCAGGGACATGTTCAGATTGTCGTTAACCTCATTGATTTTAAGATGAATCTGCAGGAGGCCGGGGATGCGCCCAGGATGCATCATATAGGATCATCTGAACCAACAGGTCAGCAAATGACTAATGGTGGCACTCTGCTTCTTGAAAGTGGTTTTCGTACGGAAGTCATTCAAAAACTAATGTCCATGGGTTATACTATACAATGGGACCTTGGAGGCTATGGCGGTTACCAGGCTATCATGTGGGACGAAAAGAACAAAGTATGGTTTGGAGCTTCTGAATCGAGAAAAGACGGACAGGCGGCGGGATATTAGCGGTATGCGGCGTGAGGTTTGGGGTATGCGGTGAGAGCATATAAAGCTTCTTACCGGTTACCGCAAACCGCAAACCTCAAGCCGTACTAACTAATACCAAGTAAATCCATAACCCCGTTAATAAATGTCAATGGATGCATTGGGTTTCCCGGTACGAACAAATCAATATGATTTTGTTCTATAAATCTTCTGTCGAGGGCAGGGCTCCCATCAAAAATTCCGCCACTTATTGCATCTGTACCGGCCAGGATAATGATTTTAGGCAAAGGAATTGCTTTATATGTAATCTCCAGAGGTTCAGCCATATTCTTAGAACCAGGACCTGTAATCACTATTCCGTCAGCATGCCTGGGAGAGGCAACAAATTCAATACCGTAACGGCCCATATCAAAATTTACATTTCCACAGGCATTAAGTTCAAGTTCAGCGCTGTTATCTCCTCCTGCTGAAACCTGTCTTAGTTTCAATGCATTTTTAAAAAGTTTTCTTATCTCTTTTCTGACGATTATTTCTTCAAGACGTATCGGATTTTCAGAACCAGGTTTTATTACAAGAGCATCTCTTAAATTCGAAGCTATCCTGTAATCATTTGTGAACCTGATTTTCCCAGGTAGCATGAATGAACATTCTTTACAAAAAACACATCTCCCCAAATCGATGGATCCCGATCTGTTGTCAATAGCCTTTACCGGGCAGATGGCAGATACATTTTCAATTTCTTGTGTTGTTATATCTCCTGAAATGACCGGACGGCCTCTGAACAAACCAGACACGGGTTGTGTACGCAGATTCTTAATATATTGTCTGCCATGACTTTTCAGAACTTTTATCTCTTTCAGCATTATTAAAATGTTCAATAAAATTTTATAGATCGTTTCCGCAATAGGACAGGTTAAAACTCTTATTACATATCGGGAAGTCAGATATTTCCTGATTGCGTACAGCCAATGCAAGAACCATCCAGTTATGCATTGAAGGATCCTTTACTTTATAATGTAAAATATTGCCATTGTTATCAGTTATGGCCGTATGACAAATTTCTCCTCTCCATCCTTCAATTATTGAGATTCCAACGCAGTTTTGTTTTAGTTCATAATTATAAACAGGCTTATTAATCCCTTTTTCTTTTTTTCGCCAGATCCCAATAAGTCCGNNCCTGTTTCAAGTGTTACCTGTTGAACCGGAAAGCTCCTGTAAAATTGAAAAGGATGTGTTATGCGAATGTCGCGTGGAACACCACAGGTACGTGCAGCCATTCCTACGGCACCTGACATCAGAGCTTGTCGCTGTGTTACTTTTCCAATATCCTCAAACCTGGCAAGAAGGCTTGGTAATGTATATATACAATCAGTTACTTCACAAAATCGGCGGTCAACATCTGTAATAATTTTCAGCACCCCGTCTGCAACATCTTCACTCAAGGGATAATTACTTCCTCCCGGACGTAATAAACCTTTTCCAAAGCGGTTACCGCACCATAATTGAGTAGCATTAATTATTAATGTTCTGAGAGCCTCACATACAACTTGTCCAATTTGATAAGCAACATCACCACATAATGCAGCGGTATCGCCAATATGAACGGCAATCTTTTCCATTTCCAAAGCAATACATCGTTCAATCTGTAATTTTTCGCTGACTTCAATACCCGCTATTGACTCAATAAGTTGTGAATGAGCCAGAGCATGTCCGACTGAAGTATCGCCGGCTATGCTTTCTGAAAGGATACATCTTTGCAGTGAATCTTTTCTTTCAATGAATAATTTTTCAATTCCACGATGTTGATACCCAAGTTGAATTTCGAGATGCAACACTTTTTCACCATTACAGACAAACCTGAAATGGCCCGGTTCAATAATCCCTGCATGTACAGGGCCCACTCCCACCTCATGTAATTCTTCGCTTTCAATCGTGTAGAAAGGATAATTCCCGATGATCTTTGATTTATCAGAGCGGTCATACGAATATCTTAACGGTTTCAACCAGGGGTGACCATTAAACTCGACTCCAAAATTTTCATGAATCTCGCGTTCAAATATCTGAAGTTGCGTGCATACCTTAGTTAATGATTTTAATTCGGGTTTATCCATGTCGAGTTCGTGTGAGAACACAGCAATACTTTTATCATTGTCATCAGCTATATAACAAAAAAACTTAAGGATACCTGATATTGCTACTCCATAATAAGCCACGCAATGTTTTGCTTCATTTTCCAGAAAATGACTTACCTGGTCATAAAAAAGATCATATTTTAAAATGGGAATTTCTTTAAGATCAAGAGGGAATGAATTATTTTTTACTTCTGAAAATAATTTTTGACTCATCATCATTTCTATTTGGGTAATAAGGCAAAACTTTGATTTATAAGATCAACAAAAAAAGGTGGTTGATAAAAACACATAATAAAGACTATTCCAAGAAGGACAAACTGGCTGATTGATTCAATGGGATTAACTTTACCGTGGACTTTCAAATCACTTTCATTCCTGGAATTGGAAAATAGAATATGCATAATCCTTGTGCTCATAGCATAGATCACAAAACATAGCAGAATGATTGTGGTAATCAGAACAAACCATTTATCTTTTAATACCAATCCTTTGAATATCATGAACTCTGAAATAAACAATCCCGAAGGGGGAATGGCAAGGATGCAAACCATTCCAAGCAAAAGGACTAAAGCGCCAGGGGGATATAGTTCCATATATTTGCCACATTCATCGAGTTTGAACGTGTGAAGTACCCTGGATAATTGGCCCATTTGATAAAAAAGGCCTGATTTTGTAAGAGAATGCAGGACTAGCAACAGCAGCGCTGCATAATATCCATATCCACCTACGCCTACTGCAATAGCCACCAATCCCATATTTTCGAGACTTGAATAAGCAAGCATCCGTTTAAGATGCTTTGCTTTAAGCATATAACCTGCAGCTACTAACAGCGACAATAGTCCTGAAAGGATAAGAACGTTATTCATAAAAGGCAAAATAGATGATGAAGCGAATAAAGTATATACACGAAAAATTGCCAGGAATCCTACATTCATCAAAGTAGTGGAAATCAATGCGCTGATTGGAGGTGGTGCCACTGAATGAGCATCAATAGTCACAGTGTGCATGGGGAAAAGTCCCATTTTTGTACTAAAACCGATTAAAACAAATACAAATGCAATTTTGAGATATAGGGGATTGGCCAGATTAATAATATTGATCAATGAAGCAAATGAAAGGTTTGCAGCATCACCGCGACCATATATAAATCCTAAAAATAAAATACCCAGGTAAGCCAGAGCAATACCAATTGAACATATAAAAACATATTTCCAGGTCGCCTCAAGAGCCATCTCAGTCCGATCGTGATAAATAAGTGCCGCAACAGCTAATGTAGTGGCCTCCACAAAGATCCATAAAACAGTCATTCCATTTGCCAGGTATGCGCCTGTCATAAAAGTTATAAGGGCTATGAGGGCTGAATGGTAAATGTCATATTTTTTTGTATCATCATTTAAAGCATAAATAAATCCATGATAAACAGTGGGAATTGTTAAGAATGATAAAACGGAGAGTAATAAGACACCCAGACTATTAAATGTGAAATAGCCAAGTTCAGTTTTGTTCAGATTAGTCCAACAATGAAGTGTCAACCAGATATGTAGTAATACAAAACTAATGGTCATGATTTTAGTAATAGTTTTGTTTTTGAATAAAACTATAGCTACGATCAATATTGATGATATTATAAAAAATAATAACAGTGTCATCTTTTAATCTTTTAACATTGTAAGCTGGTTAGTATGAGGTTTGAGTCTTAATCCGAAAAATCCAAGAATTAAGACTCCCACAAAAATGTCAAGCAGTATTCCAACATTTATCATCATTGGCATTTTATTTCCGATTGCGAGCGAAAATAAAAAAACTGCATTTTCAATAATTAAAAAACCTATAAGATGGGAAATTATCAGTTTAT
Organism: Bacteroidales bacterium; assembly: GCA_003141495.1. GTDB lineage: Bacteria > Bacteroidota > Bacteroidia > Bacteroidales > VadinHA17 > LD21. Next base: position 34,207 of record PLMC01000054.1, on the reverse strand, counting down.
GGCTCACTATAATCAGTAAGCCGGTAAACAGAGTAAAAAGAGCTATGGTCATGTAAATAGTATTAACAAAAGAGTTTACCAGGGAGTTCGCCAGAATAACACTTATAAGTAACGCAAAAATTGATAAGATAAGTGAATAAAAGCCGGGCATAGCCAGATGATGAACTTTTGTAACGCCTGAACGGTAAATGATCCTTGTCAATAAATATGGAATCAAAATAGCTTTAAAAACCAACGATTCGAAAGCAATAAAAATCAGGTTAGCAGTGTTAACCTCTTTCAGTTCAAATATAGCAATGCCGCACAATAATAATCCTTGTAATCCGACCAGTCTTGTATAAACTATAAGTCTTTCTGCAGAAGCAAAATAAACAAGAGTTACAGCGAACAAAACTATCAGGTAATTTACCATTCTATAATTCTATATTTTATCTGTCAATATTAAGATTATAACAAAAGCTATCCATCCGATTGAAGATATAGTCAAAATGAATTTAGGATTCAGATTCATTTTATTCCGGGCCCTGAAAGATTCTATCAGACCTATAATTATTGCAAATATTATCTGAACTGCCATGAATAGAGCAATCTGTAAAAAGATGTTCCATCCGGCAGGAACAATTACATTATACATCAAAGCCCCATAAATTGAAAACTTCAAATACGAACCCATGTGAATCAATGCTTTATCGAAACCGCTATTGTCAAGGATCATCACTTCATGTATCATCGTGAGTTCCAGATGTGTTTTTGGGTCATCAACAGGAAGCCTGCTGTTTTCAACCATTGCAATCTGAATAAATAAATAAAATCCTATGATACTGTATATCAATACATAATTATTCCCTGTAACAAAAAAATGACTAAAAATATCCGAGAAAGACGTATAACCGGTAAACATTGCAAATGTGGCCAGCAGGATAAAAAACGCAGGTTCCACCAACATGGAGAAAAACGCTTCACGATTAGCCCCCATCCCCTCAAAACTGCTACCAGTGTCGAGAGCGGCAATAATTGCAAAAAACTTACCTAATCCGAGAAGGTAAGAGAAAAACACAAAATCACCTTCAAACGATATAAGAGCAGCATTATTAGCAAAAGGTATTACCAGCAATGCACAAACAATGCACGACAATGAAATAACAGGTGCTAATTGAAAAATTATTCCTGTTGTATTGCTGAAAACACTGCCTTTCTTCAGAAGAATACCAATTTCTTTAATCGGCTGAAGTGTACCCGGTCCTTTCCTCCCCGAAGCAATGCTTTTTGTCCTTACTATTATTCCGGGAAAGGAAAAAGCTGAAACTAAAATTAAAATAAATCCTATCAATGTCAAATGATGTTAAAGTAGGTCAATAAAAATACAAGTAACATATAAACAAATGCATATAAAATATAGTGTTGAATCTGTCCGGTCTGCATTACTGCAATCTTTTTCAAGAGATTCGAAAACCAATTGACAGGTTTGTCAATCAACAGCTTTTTAAAAATATCATCGCTATGCGACTCAAAAGTTCTCTGATCAGGGAATAGTTCATCTTCCATGATGTCTCTCATTATCTTTTTTGTCTGAAGTACCGGTTTCGCTAAATGATTATAGTTGTAGGCATAGGATGTGGCCGTATATTGTTGTTTAGATGTGCCTGCTGAATAGCCGCAACCCCATGTTGGTCCATAAGAAATTTGTAGTGACTTAAGATGATAATGCCTGTAAACCAGTAAAATAACAACTGTAATGATAAATACTCCACCAAGAAGACTTATTTGGGTAAGGTTATGCACAGAGGTGCCTGCAATAAGAGCAATATCAGGAAGATTGAATACCCGGGAGATTATGTCAAATACAGGTCTCACAAATAGAACTGATACCAAACCTATTATTACAATAAAAGCAATATTAATATATTGAGGGAAAATCATATCATTACTGACTTCTTTTGCCAATTTTGCTTTTTCTGAACGGGGTTCACCAAGAAACACAATTCCAAAAGCTTTTGTAAAACAGAATATTGCCATTCCGCCAATAAGAGCCAGACCAACAATAGTCCCAAGGACTATAACAGATTGAAATAAATTGGAAACCGACAAGGTTTTAAACATGCCAAGATAGATCAGATATTCTGAAATAAAACCGTTGAACGGAGGCAAGCCGCAGATAGCCAGAGAACCTATCAGGAACAGGATTGCAGTGTATGGCATACTCTTCATTAAGCCACCCATTTGTTCAATGTTTCGTGTATGTATGGCATGATATATCGATCCGGCGTTAAAAAAGAGAAGTGATTTAAACAAGGAATGATTCAAAACATGAAGCAAGCCCCCGCTAAAACCAAATAAACACAATACTGTATTGTTTGTCGCCAGACCAATTACCCCTAATCCTATTCCTATTCCGATGATACCTATATTCTCAATGCTGTGGTATGCTAACAAACGTTTAAGATCGTGCTGCACAATCGCCATCATAACACCAAGAATTCCTGATATCATTGAGATAACCAGAATTGTAATGCCTATTAAAAGCAAATCATTTTGAACTGATATCAAAACTCTCAGAATACCATAAATGCCCATTTTTATCATCACGCCCGACATCACCCCCGATACATGCGATGGGGCTGCGGGATGTGCCTCGGGTAACCACGTGTGCAGAGGAATAAAACCCGCCTTTATGCCAAAACCAATAAAAAACAGGATAAAAAGCAAGAAATTTGAGTGGGTCGTAAAATATATCCTAAGAGCATCAAAACTCATTTGCCCGGTAACTTTGCCAACCAATAAAAAAGCAATTAACAGAAAAAACATGCCTACATGCATCTGTATCAGGTAACTTATACCGGTTTTCATTATGGTTCGATCTTCCGCTTCAAAAATAACAAGCAGAAATGATGACAGGGCCATGATTTCCCAAACAATGAGAAATGTCAATCCATCACGGATCATTACTACCATTATCATTGACAGATAAAGCCATAAGTATGAAAGAAAATGAATTGAAAAGGATAGTGAATTTTTATTTTGATAATATGGTCTGAGATATCCTCTTGCATAGAGGAAACCAACTAAAACAGTAATATTAATTACAACTATGAAAAATGCGGAAAGCCTGTCAATTGTAAGTATAAGGCTGTTTCGGAATGCAGGCAATTCAAGATCTATATTAAATGCCTGGCAGTTTCCTGAAAAAACTTTAAAACACCATACCGAGCTTAAAACAATAGCACCGGTAAGCAGAAACAAAGTATAGTAGTACTTAGAAGACTTGGGTATAAAAAAAACCAGAAATGTCAGGGATAAAATGATAAGAAACAATATAGCATTCATCATGAGTGGTAAATAACGTAAACTCTCAATGTTTCTTAGTTGTCAATAAATATTTTGCCGGAGACAACAAATTTAATAATTGTAATTCATTCAGAAAGAATTATTTACAACATGGTTTTTAACACGAGAGGAATTTTATGACCACAAAAATAGAAAATAATCTTTCTTTTTATACATATGGCAACAAATTCGTTTTAAAAATCCGACATGTCCGCAAAAAGTTTCTATTTGAGTGATAGTCCGGAAAAAGGTGAAGGGTCAGGCCATTTTCTGTTTTTTAAGCAAAAGATAAAATGATTATCCTTGTGTACAATTTCAATCAAACCAAAATATATTAAATCAGCTAAAATATTCTCAGCGGCTATTTTTGGCAGAAATGCCATTCTGCAGAATTTAGAGATTGAAATGGATGTATTGAGTTCAAGATATTCAAGAAGTTTCTTCACCTTATCACTGTATTCCATTAATATTCCACTGTCGTGAGTCTTGTTTTTCCAAACTTTCAGATGAACTGCTGTAGCCAGAATGTTTTCATCCTTAACCCTGATATATGCCAACCATTTATCCGGTTCTGTCTGTGCAAAATATGGATAGTTTGTACCTTTTGTAATGATAACTTCAAGAACAGTTTTGCCATCAACCACCCAACGTTTTGATTCGAAAATAATTTCAGGTTTACAATACATTGATGCAGCTGCCTGAACCATGTAAAATTCTTCATCAGACCGAACTCCTGATATGTTGCCATTATCTTTTACTCCAATAAGCAAAGTACCACCATCGGTATTGGAAAAAGCTACCAGAGTCTTGGCGATTTTCCGTGAATCGGAGATTTCAAATTTGAAATCGAGTTGCTGATGTTCGCCTTCAAGTATTAATTTTTTTATATATGAGGTCGGCCCCTGTTGAAGAAAATTTATGGTTCCCGAATTATGTTTTACCATTTAAATTTAATGAATTAACCCACTGGAATATACAAATTCAAAGATATATAAAGACAATGTACTAATTTCTGAAAAATAAAAATATCAGTATACCAGTCATATCTGATAAATAATAATCATATTAATATCAGACAGATCATTGTATATCTCCATATTTTGTATTAATTATGCCAGGGGATAATTTATAGTTATTACTATTTTTTTCAATGGACTGATTGACATAATTAAGTGTAACTGTCCGGGGAAATATTATACTGTCTGAAAACCAATATAGCTGAAGTTTAAAAGAGAGATGGTAGTATGCCAGAACATAAACTGATAATCTTATATGAAATCACCATTCAAATTCCTTGATTCTTATACAAGAGAAGACCGTGAAATATTTTTCGGCCGTGAAAAGGAAATTGAAGAATTATTCCGGCGTCTTTTTGAGAGCAGGGTATTGCTGGTTTACGGAGAATCAGGAACGGGTAAATCCTCACTTATCAATTGCGGATTAATCAATAAGCTTAGTGCTAATGAACATCTCCCTATTTATATACGCCGCTCCGATAATATCCTTGAAAGTCTTTCTGAAGCTATTCAGATTTTGCTGAAAGAATCAATTCCCCATCAATTGCTGACAGCTCTTCTGTTTAAAAAGGCCCTGAGGGAGATTTCTGACGATTTCCATAAACATTTAATCTTCGTCTTTGATCAATTTGAAGAATTGTTCATCTTTGGCACAAAGGAAGAAAAACAGAGCCTTGTGCAGGTTTTAAAAGTCCTTGTGGAATCCGACATAGATTGCAGATTTATATTCATTGTCCGCGAGGAATATTTTTCAAATGTTGCGGAGTTTGAGAAACACATCCCAAACTTCCTGTCTAACAGGATGCGTATTGAGAAGATGAACCGGACCAATGCCATTGCAGCAATAAAGGGATCATGCAGCGTTAATGACATTCAGGTTGAGGATGGTTTTGCAGAGAACCTTCTGAGAAAACTCAACCCTGACAGTCCAGATATTGAACTAACCTGGCTGCAGATTTTTCTTGATAAAGTCTTCAACCTTGCAANNCCAAACCCGATACTGCTTTGGCCATATTAAAATCGTTCGTCTCATACAAAGGTACAAGACGGCAGCTTAATCTGGCCGAAGTAAAAGATTATGCAAATACTCTTGGAGAATCTGTCAGGGAGAAAGATGTTCTTGAGATTATCGGGGCACTTGTTCATTTAAGAATATTGTGCGATAAAAATAAAAATGGATTTTATGAACTCCGTCATGATGCTCTGGCAGCCAAGATCTTTGAAAAAATATCTGCCTCTGAAATAGAAATACTCGAGGTCAGGCAGTTTATCGAAAGCGCATATTATTTCTGGAAAAAACACGGAGTATTGCTCTCTGATGATGACTTTAATTATATTGGTCCATTTGAGAAAAGGCTGTCTCTTTCCAGGGAGCTTATAAGCTTTATTGAAATGAGCCGAATGAATCTTAACAAATCAAGAACCAGAAAACGGAATATCATTTTAACAGGTGGAATAATAATAATTCTTTTGCTCTCTGTCTTTTCGATATGGGCGTTAAAAGAACGCAACCGGGCTGAGGGTCTTAATACAAAGGCTTTAGCTGAAAAATATAATTTACAGGCTTCTAATATTGCAATCCATGATCCGACAAAAGGAATCAGACTTGCTGAATATGCTTATTCTATTGATTCAGCCAACCAGGGTATTTTAAGCAATATCAAAAGAATCTATTCAGATAATATTTTCTATACCTTGATCGCAAAACATGACGATGTTTTTGCCAAACAGGAAGACGCAATTATCGCCGTATCATTTTCTCCGGACAGTAAGAATATTCTTACCGGATCAGGCGATGGTACAGCAAGACTATGGGATCTGGACGGGAACCTTATTAAAATTTTTATCGGCCATTCAGGTTATGTGAATTCGGTCGCCTTTTCCTCTGACGGTCAGTCAATACTCACAGGTTCGTCAGACCGGTCAGCCCGTCTCTGGAATATTAATGGAAAGGTAATCAGGGATTTCAAAGGACATAGTATGTCAGTCAATTCCGTTGCATTTTCCCCCGATGGTAAGGAGATTCTTACCGGATCAAAAGACAGAACTGCCCGGCTCTGGGATCTGAACGGGAACGTACTTCAGGAATTTAAAGGACACAGCTCGGCAATAATGTCAGTTGCGTTTTCACCCGACGGTCAACATATCCTTACCGGATCTTCTGATTCAACTGCCAGACTCTGGAATTTAAAAGGGAAACAACTAAAAGTTTTAACTAAACATCTGGATTATGTTAATACCGTCGCTTTTTCGCCGGATGGACAAAGAATTCTTACCGGATCGAGTGATAAAACAGTGAAACTCCTGGATCTGGATGGTAAACTTATCAGGACATTTACAGGATTCCCGGGAGAAGTCAATGACGTGGTTTTTTCTCCCGACGGGAATAATATACTTATCGGGGCGAGCGCAGGTTACGCAGTCCTCTGGGATCTGAATGGAAATGAAATTAAAGAATTTAAAGGACATACGATTCAGATAAAAGCAGTTGCATTTTCCCCGGATGGCACCAAAATAGTAACAGGCTCCGGAGATTGTACAGCAAAGCTCTGGAACCTGAAAGAAAACCTGAACCAGGTTTATAATGGTCATACAGGCAGAATTACTTCTGTAAAATTCTCTAAAGACAATACGAAATTTCTTACAGGCTCTTTCGACAAAACTGCGCGCCTCTGGGATGTCAATGGAAATACTATTAAAATATTCAAGGGACACACCAATGGTATCAATGATGTTGTATTTTCACCCGATGGCAAAAAAGTTCTGACCGGATCAGAGGACCATTCAGCAAAGCTCTGGGATATGCAGGGAAATGTTATAAAAGTTTTTTCAGGCCACAAATCGGGAGTAACAAGTGTTGCATTTTCACCTGATGGTTTGAAAGTTCTCACAGGATCAAAAGATGCAACTGCCCGGCTTTGGGACATCAATGGGACTACAATTAAGATATTCAAGGGACATAACTCAACTGTGAAATCAGTAGCATTTTCATCTGATGGTAAAACAATATTGACCGGTTCTGACGATTATTCTGCAAGGTTATGGGACCTGGACGGAAATGTATTGGCTGCATTAAAAGGGCAATCAAGTGCAATAAATTCCGTAGCATTCTCACCCGACGGGCGAAGCTTTTTAACCGGATCATACGGTACTGATCCCTCTGCCAGACTCTGGGATATTAAAGGAAACCTGATAAAGGTTTTCAAAGGATATACCACTTCCATATTTTCAGTTGCTTTTTCACCCGACGGTAAAAAGATACTTACTGGTTCATCTGACCAGACAGCTATTCTCTGGGATATTGACGGGAATATTGATCAGGTTTTTTCAGGGTATAAATCTTATGTGACCAGCGTTGCGTTTTCACCTGATGGACAGAGTATTCTGATAGGAATGGACAATGGCAGCACAAGATTATACCCGATTAAAATGTCTTATAAGAATTATAACAAAATTGACAGGTATGAGAAACTCACTTCATTTGATAAACTTCTTTATGGCATAACTGATATTAACTCTGTAAAAAGTTCCGGAGATGAGAAAACGCTTCTGCAAGCATCTGAATACAACTTAAATGAGGCCATTCAAAGCGGAACGAACGAGAAAAGTAAATACCTTGACAATGCAATAGAAATCTATAATAAACTATTAAACGAGAATCCTGAAAAAAAGGAGTACCTGTATGACCTCCTGAGAGCAAGTGTTTATGATTATGAAACAAATCCCACTGATCAGACAAAAAAGGAAATTGAAAAAACAAATCATAAAATTCTGAACTTTAAATCAATAGACGATCTGACACTCGCAGGATATACATATTGTCTTCTATGCGCCAAGAATGATTCATCTGTTATCAGCCTGGGAATCTCTGACTGTTTCCTGCAGATTTTCAGTAAATTAATGACCTTCCGTGACCTTCCGGATGCTGAAAGAAAAGACATCAGCAGATGGAGTTCTTTCATTGCGTCAGATTTTATCCTGAAAAGGGAATTCCGACAGGCGCTTAATGCACTGCAGATAGCGCAACTCTCTGACAGTACAAATATTGAGCTTCCCCTCATTCTTCCAATGGCATACATCCTAAATAATCAATATGATAAAGCAGAAATTTTAATTAAAGAATTCAAAAATAACTCACTTGCAGGATTTGATGATTTCAAAACATACGGGGAAGTTTATAGACACTCAATCGATTTGCTTGAAGACAGAGCAATAACACATCCTGATTTTGCAAAAGCAAAAGCCTTGTTAACGGATTAAATTGTAAGAAGGTATCCGGTAAACGGCATGCGGTGTGTGGAGTTCATTACCCATCATTCACCGCAAACCGCAAACTGCGTACCGTATACCATTCTTTTCTATATTCTATTATTTGTCTTTCCTGGGTTCGGGTATATCAAGAACCTTTGTTGTTCCCCCGGTTTCAAGATTTATCCGTGTGGTTTGTTTGTTTTCCAGGAACCTCCGGTGAAATCCGGAACATCAATAGATTGAGCCCTGTTAGCTACAGACCATTCACTTAAAGGAGCTATTGAACTCCAAAGGGCGCCATCATAAACGCTCTGATCGAGAGGCAAGCCGTTTCTCAGGCAATCCATTANNCCCACTCTTTTGACAATTTCCGGAGAATATTGAGCGTAAAGTTCTTTCATTCGGGCTTCATTTGCCCATTCCTCACCAAGAGCAATATGTTCATCGGGATATTTACGTACCATACCTTTAGTCCCTTTAACCAGATGAATTCTGGAATATGGATGGATGGATGATACATCGTGCTGAATCATAATTGTTTTGCCAAGTGAAGTCTTAACAATTGTGGTATTCATATTGCCCCTGAATTTTGAATCTTTCCACGGTGCGAAAAATGAATCCTTTGCTGCCAGTTCTTTCTCCCAGGGACCCATCGTGAAATCATAAGTTGAAACCGAGGAGAGATACTCCATTTTATCGCCGTAGTTAATGTTGAGAGCCTGACATACAGGTCCTAATCCATGGGTGGGATAAAGGTTTCCGTTTCTGGCCGCATTTTCTTTCAGACGCCACATATCGGTATATGCTCCATCAACCTGCTTATCATCTTGCGGTTTTTTAAAATTATATCCCATGAGATTATGGATATAGGCGCCTTCTCCATGTATAATCTCTCCAAACATTCCCTGCCGGGCCATATTCAGTGTCAGTAATTCAAAAAAATCATAACAACAGTTTTCGAGCATCATACAATGTTTTTTGGTTCTTTCCGAGGTCTCAACAAGCTGCCAGGCATCTTCAATGGTTATTGCTATAGGAACTTCACATGCAACATGTTTTTCATGCTCCATTGAATAAACCGAAATTGGAGTATGCAAAATCCATGGCGTGCAGGTATATATAAGATCGAGATCCGGAAGTTCAACAAGTTTTTTCCAGATATTCTCATCGCCAAAAAATTCCTGAGCTGCAGGTCTTCCAACACTTGCAAGATATTTTTGCGACTCTTTTACACAAACCTCTCTCTTATCACCCAATGCCTTAATCTCAACTCCTTCAATATATGACAACCGCTCAACCGCATCACTCCCCCTGTCTCCAAGTCCGATTATTCCAATCCTGACTACCGGAATGGCAGGAGCGGCATATCCCGACATATTAAAGTTCTGGGCATGAGATTTCTTAACTGATTCCAGAATTGGGGCAAGGTTTGATTCTGGTTGTTCTGGAGCACATCGGGATACTAAGCCACTTGCTATTGCACCTGCTCCTGCAAATGTTGCAGTTTTTAAAAAATAACGACGATTGGTTGTCATGATAAACTTATTTTCAGATTAGTTCAATAAAAATAATTATCCGTAAATTAAAAATAGGTTAATAGAATCAATTTTGAACACCGTTAAAAAATGAGTAAATCCGTTTCAAACTTAATACTATTGTCATTTTGCGATTATACTTATTATTAGATGTTAATAAATATTATTAATAATGATTAAGAAAAAGTATTTAAACTGTATTTAAAGTCGTACATTTACATCAACCAAATTAAGCAACTATGGCAAAGTTAACTTTTTTTACAAAAACAATCACGACGGACAAAAATGCTCTTGTGCCAATTTATGTAAAACTGCAATGGGGTAAACCGATTTGTATTGTCTGTAAATCTGACCTTGTAATAAAACCCGATTACTGGAATAATGAAAATCAGAAAGCCATATCAGGCAAAAAGAAGGATTATAACCCGAAACCTATAAATGTTAAGATTTTTGGGCTTCGCGACACTATTGAAAAAGAAATAGAAACGACACATCAAAGCGATCTTATTGCTATGCTTGGCGAAAGGAACCCAGAGAAGGGAAAAAGCCGCGACAGAAACAAAAAACTATCTGAATGGCTATTAACTATAATAGATAAGCATTGGCACCCGGATAAATACAAAGTAACTCTTTTCAGCTACATTCAGGAGTTTATAGACAAATCAGAATCTAAGCCAACACACAAAACCGGACGACCAGCCGGGGTAATAATGCGTTATTCTTATGAAAAGGTATTTAAAACCCTGAAGGAATTTGCAGAAGAAAAGAAGCGAGTAATTGATTTTCAAAATGTCGATCTTCAATTTTTTGATGATTTTATTCAATACCTGCAAAGCCAAAACCTTGCAATGAATACCATAAAGCAAAAAATCACCGTCCTGAAGGTATTTCTTAATTCTGCAAAAGAAGAAGGTAAAAACCCTTATGATATGTTTAAAAGTGGGAAATTTTCCGTTAAAGGTGAGGAAAGCGAAAGCGTTTATCTGAATGAAACGGAACTGGCAGCAATTTATAAACTTAATTTAAAAAAGGATGAGATTCTTGACCAAACACGGGATTTGTTTATCGTTGCTTCATGGACGGGTTGTCGATTTACTGATATAGGCCAAATAACCCCTGAAAGTATTTCTAATGGGTTTATTCATATTACTCAATATAAGACCGGGGCAAAGGTTGTAATTCCATTAAAGCCCGTTGTAAGTGCTATATTAAATAAATACAACGGCATACTTCCGAAAGTTGTTAATAACATGGATTTCAATAATAATCTTAGGATTATTGCTGAAAAGGCGAAGATCAATGAAAAAACTCACAAGGCAATAACAAAAGGTGGTATCAAAACCAGCAAGGCATATAAAAAACATGAACTTGTTACAGCACATTCAGCCCGAAGGAGTTTCGCAACAAACCTCTTTTTAAGTGGATTTCCTTCTTTGAGTATTATGGCAATTACCGGGCATACAACAGAAGAAAGTTTTATGAGATATATCAAAGTGACACCGGACGAACACGCTCAAAAATTACAAGACCATTGGGGATTAAGTAACTTAAAAGTGGTATAATATGGAAAAGATATTAACTCATAATCAGAAATGGGAATCTTACAATGAGATTCTTAAAAATAGGTTTTGTATTGATACTATGAGCAAATACAAACTCGGAGAAGTAAGAAAATTAGCAGAATCCATAATGAATAAGCAAATAGCAGGGTATGAACTACTTTGGAGGGATGAAAAACTAATTGCTTTAAATAAAGATTTTATTAATAGTAAAAGAATAGATGCGAAAAAAGAAGGTTACGGGGAAAACATATTGAAATACTTATTAGACCGTGATCCGCAATATTACCAGGCTAAAGAAGTAATCAAATTGATTGACAATATTCAGGAACCTGAAATAAAAGGAAATTTGCATTTATTAAACATTCCGACAAAAGCAAAGCCAGATGAAATAATGAACTTTTGGCTTAAGCTTACCGGGAATAATGAGAAAGGGGAGCCATATTGGGAAAGTGAAAAGGAAATAGAACATTTTGTTAATCAGAACTTTGAAGGCTTTCCGGGAGTGAATGAGATAAAAGAGTTTAATCCAAATATGAATAAAACAGTATTGAATCAGGTTACATGGACTTTCTTTGATAAATACGGATTAAGCACGGGCAAAAAGCAATATGTAAATTTACTTATAAAGAATTTTACAAAATTCAGAGATTCAAATCCAAAAAATGTTTATAGCAATATTAAAGATCAGGTTAATGATCATTTAAAGAAGCTTTTTAAATAGGCTATAATTTATCAATTACAGGGGCTTTACATTCAGTTTAGCCCTTTTTTTTACGCATTTATTTACGTATTTTACTTTTTTATTTACGTATTGAGAATAAGGCTATTACGGTAAATTAACCCGTATTAAATTAGCCAATATTTGAAAATACGGAATAAAAAATGATTGATTTAAATGTACTAAAAGAAAATCCAGAGCTAGCAAAAAACATTAAGCTCGAAATATCGGGGGCTGACCTTCTGGCCTTCGGGGAATCTATTCATAATAGGGCTATTGCTGAAGCTGAAAAGATAGCACCCACAAGCCCGGAAAAATACTTAACCCCTCAGGAATTAGCAGACACGTTGCACGTTTCACTCGTTACCCTTTGGAGTTGGGATAAAAGCGGAATTACAAAACCTGTAAGAATAGGAAACGCAAAAAGATACAGGCTTTCCGATGTTGAAAAGTTCATGCAGGAAGATCAATAAAATGAAAAACCTTAACTCAAAAAATTCAGAACTTTTTGAAGGAAAAAAAGAATTTGATTATTCGACACATTACAGAATGCCAAAGGTTAAGCTTACTAACAAGCGGAGACGACGGACGGCATTTAAAGGAATTGTCAACCAGGGACAACTAAAAACTAAGAACTGAACAATTAAAATTCTGCTACGATGCAAGACGGTTGGATTTCGTTACATAGAAAAATAAGAGATAACTGGATTTGGAATGATCCGGTAAAACTTAAGTGGTGGATTGATATTCTTCTTGAGGCAAATCACGAGCCTAAAAAAGTGAATATCGGAATGAAGCTCATTAATTGCGGAAGGGGTGAAAGTATAAGGAGCCTAAAAGGGTGGGCTGAAAGGTGGAATGTTTCAAAAAGTTGTGCCAGGCATTTCTTAAAACTTCTGCAAGATGACAATATGATTACAGCGCACACCATACGCTCAAAATCGTGCGCGATTTGCACACACCTAACAGTTTGTAATTATGATAATTACCAGACACCAGCGCACACGAGAGAAACACGAGAGAAACACGAGCGTTACCCTAACAATAAGGATAAACAATTAAATAAAGAAGAAAAGCCGATTTTAATTTTAAAAAGTGGACCGACAAGATGAAAAATACTGCTATTGATAAACAGCCTCCACAGGCAATCGATATTGAAAAAATGGTTTTAGGAACCTGCCTCATATATCCTGATGCAATTTATGAAGTGAATCTTAAAGAGGATATGTTTTATAATAACAATCATAAAACTATTTTCAGAGCAATTCAGAATTGCAGACCTCATTGCGACCTCTTTACTGTTACTCAACATTTACAAGAAAATAATAAGCTGGAAGAAATTGGTGGTGCCATTGCTTTAACTGAATTGACAACAGGAGTGACAAGTGAACAATATATCCCCCACTACTCTCTTATTATTAAAGAAAAATGGATGTTAAGGGAATATAACAGGCTTGGTCATCAGTTGGCAAATATGGCATTTCAAGAGGATCTGAAGGATGTTGTTGAATTTGCAGAAAATGAATTATTTCAATTATCTGACTTCACGCACATAAAAGAGCCACAAATAATTTCAAAATGTATTGATACTTTACTTGCTGATGTTGAAAAGGTTTATAATAAAGAAAAATCATTAGTTGGTGTTCCTTCAGGATTCACTAATGTTGACAGAATAACAGGAGGTTGGCAGCCCGGGAATCTTATCATAATTGCTGGACGTCCTTCGATGGGTAAGACAGCACTCGGACTGTCATTAGCTATAAATGCGTCAAGAATGAATTATCCCGTCTGTCTGTTCTCTTTGGAGATGTCAGAGAATGAAATTGCAACTCGTTTCTTGTCGAGTGTATCAGGTTATACTAATGTAGAGATTAGAAATGCTAAGATTGATTTTGATAAGTTAGTTCAATCGAGTAATGATGTTGCATTATTACCGATTTACTTGGACGATACTGCCTCAATAAAAATATTTGAATTAAGATCTAAGATTAAAAAAATGATTATCAGGTACGGCATTAAGCTAGTCATTGTGGATTATTTGGGATTGATAGAACAGGAAGCAGGAAGTAGGGAACAGGAAGTCAGTATAATTTCAAGAGGATTGAAAGCCATTGCCAAAGAATTTAATATTCCGGTAATAGCATTGGCACAACTTAATAGAAAGGTTGAGGATAGAGCTGACAGGCGTCCCCGTCTTGCTGATCTAAGGGATTCAGGAAGCATTGAACAGGATGCGGATATTGTTTGCTTCGTTTACCGGCCAGCCTATTATGATCTTAAGACAATGTTATTTGATAATCAGGAAATTTCAACTACCGGATTAATGCTTTTTGATTGTGGTAAAAACAGAAATGGCGCTTTGTTCAATATTCCATTAAAGCATAATGAAAGTTTAACTGTCATAAATGATTAAAGCAAGTTCACCTGATGCGGGTAGCAGCGCTAAGATGAACAAGCCCACTCCCTGGGGAGACCTGGGGAGTTTTTACCGATTTAACTTAATACTTAAGATATGATTGATTTAAAGATTTTGGTAATGATCCTGACAGAGCAAAAAATTAATGCCAGATATGAAAATGAGACAACGTTTTTCATTGACAGCAAGAAGATTGTTATTATAAATGGGATTGTGAGCTTTGGACGGATCCAGTCAAGAGTAGATAAATTTTATTCACTATTGAAATTTCTGGAGAATGAAGGTATTGTCTATTTCCAGAATGGTCAAAAAAATTCCATTGACAAAGAATATCAGGTACTTGTTTATTTTTCACTAAAAAGCAAATAATTATGGAAACGAATGAAATTAATGTCAAAAGATTTTGTGACGTACTTCTCGAGAATAAGATTGAAGTCAGATTTATTGATGATACTCGTTTCGAGCTGCATGGTCATATCGTAAATGTAAAGTCTAAACAGGTACGTATTGGTCACCATTACTTTGAATATTTCAGCTTTCATGCCTTTATGGTTGCATTACGTAAAGGGAAAATATGGGATGGCAGCCGTCAGTTTGACCACCTGATAGAAAAGCAGTACAATAAAAAACCTCTTTTTATGGAATACTTGCATAGTTTACCAGGATATGGTGATAGATACGATATAGTCTACACGTTTCCGGGAGTAAACTCTATTCACATGGATATTCTTATGGAGGCGCTCAAATTTCACCTGGTCATTAAGAATAAAGGGCCTATGATTCTTTACTCTGATGAAAATTCGATATTGATTAAACAACATGAGTTGCGAATTAAAGGAATGACTGTTTCCATTGATAAGAAAAAATATCCTTTAAGAAATACAACGGATATTGGTGGAGTAATTGAGGCCATAATCCAGAGCCATATACTGTCAGAATTTGGCAATAACCTTGAAAATTATGTCAATCATCCAAAGGATAACCCCGATAAAAACCGCGATGACAACACTTTCACCTTCATATATCAGGATAAGCTATGGAAGAAGCTGAATCCTGGCAAACCGCGCCCACCCTGGACTCAAATAGCCAAATGATACCTATTTAACACTATAACTGACTGATATTCAATGATATTCAATGCTTTTTTAATTTGGCGCGTGAAATATTTCAGAAGGTGACTAGCTGTGAGATTTTAAAGTTACTGAAAGCCAGTTATTTAGTGGTCATCCCTTATGTGACTGTATTTCAATCATATACACACTTCTAACAACAATAATACAACGAATAAGATAGTTAATATACTATGTTAAAGAACATAATCAGTTAGTAATGTTCAATATCTGTTAATAATAATATGATTGAATACTAATCAAATAGAATAACTAATGTTACCTTTGTTACCGTAATAATTAAACAAATGGTTAAAGAGAATAGGAACATAACGACAATGAATTTATCAATCCCTTTAGACTTATCAATAAACCTTTCGCACAAGGTACTTGAGATGCGATCTGCTGGCATTGATACAACTAAGGCAAGTCTTATACTCAAATACACGCAACAAGGTTTGTCAATGGACAATGACGGCATTAGTGAACCAATATCTAATCCTGGCATTAATGATAATGATGGTGGTAAAGAAGTACGTTAATAAAAGTAAACAGTCACTATTGACTGCAAATTAAATAATTAGAAGAAATGGAACAATTAAAAGTAATGCCGGAACAGGTGACAGGGCCAGTTATAAAACTGCCTGCACGATTTGTTGAAAATTACATTCACTGGACACAGCTCCAACGTGAAGGTAATTATTGTTTTCTCTCAGGTCAAAGTGTTACCGGCGGGCCAACGTTGTACGCAGCTGAATTAATTCATTTGGATAGGGACAATGTTGAGTATATTCTCTCTCCAATGAACTGGGACAGTTTTGGAGATCCGACACATGGAAAAACTGATCCGCCTCCAAAACAGTACAGCAAGGATAAAATGTACAAACTTTTTCAGGATGCAATTGCATACAATGAAAGGGCAATTGAAAGACGTGCCAGGGAAGCCGAAGAAGAAAGATTAAAACGTCTGGATCGCAATCTTTTAGCCCGGAAAGCTAAGGAACTTCAGGAGCTTCGGAATCATTTGCAGACCGAGTTAAGAGAAATTAATTTAGCTTCTGAAACAATTAACGGAGTATTAAAAAATGCCAGAGCGAAAGTTATAATTCATGAGTTAAGTACACTCGAAATTACTTTGAAATATGCTTTTCCCATATTTTAAAAAAGCGCAGCAACAAAAAAAACTTGTCCGCTGGCTTTATGTTATAAAAGGCAGTCAGGAACTCGACAACTTCAAAAAAGTTGAATTACAAAAGATAACTTATTCAAAAATAATCTTCTTAAATTAATAGTTATGAAAAGAGAATTTGCAATATCATCCGATAGGGAAGCCGTACAAGAATTTTTGACCCGAGTGCGGTCAGCTGAAACCAGGGGATTTAATCCAAAAGGTCAATTTAGTGAGGCTGAATTAAGAGCTTTTGAAACCACAGGCAGAGTGATTGAAAGTTCATCACTTAATGTGATAAGTGCAGAACAAAGAAAAAAACTAATGACGCTTTCTTCAGAAGATCGAAGAAGAATTTATGAACGACACATGAAGCAACTTAAAGACGAAAAAGAGTTGTCCGATTATCGGAAGGAACGTGAAAGTAAAAAACAGCTCTTGAAAACCGGTTTATGCTTCACTAAATCAGATGAGCCTCAAAGAACAACTTTATTCTTATAATCTTCATTTTCGTTACTTCAAAAGCCGGTCAGGTTCCATATCCTTTCCGGCTTTTTTATGCGATTTAATAGGGTTGATTGCATTTATCAGGTCTTTTATTAACTTTGTAGTCCCAAATTTTACCTAGTGAAAATATGACAAAAGTCATGTTTTTAACAAAAAGGATGGCATAAATTTGATTTGACCTGCAATCCTTAAACTATTTGGATTATATTTTGTTTAATAAAAGTATATGGATAAAATTAAAAAATTAAATAAAATGGCACTTGATGTTATTGTAATAAAAGATTTGAAAACAAATACATACACTGCATTTGTTAAGAAATTCCCGGGTGTCGTAATTCAGGCAAGCAACAAAGACGATGTTACTAAAAAGATTGACATCGCTTTCAGGAACTATGTTAAAATGCTGCAAAGTCAACATACTTTTAATTTAACCGATGCTGAATTAGCTTAGATATATGGTTTATTCTGAGTTTATAGAATATCTTCTTGAACAGGGCTGTAATATTATGGAGGGCGGTAATAATGTTGAAGGTGATTATTATCGGAACTGTATTAATGGAGAAGTTTGTTACGTTGAAAAAAACGAAGAAATCACAACACTTACAATGCTCCATATTATAAGTGAGTTAAGAATAGCTCCGCCATACGATCTTGAGGATCTCTATGAAATTTATTTGACCTTCAAAACCAACCTTCAAAATGATCCTATCCCAAATAGAAATATCGAGTAAGCTGAAAATCCCTTAATTATAATTGCAAAAACCCCCGGATTTCTCCAGGGGCCTCGCTACGTTTGGGACGTGCTTAAAATCCCATTCGTCTAAGTTTGCTGAACCCAAATATAAATTAGCTCAGGGACAAAGTCAAATAAATTATTATTAAGAATAAAATTATCAGAATCCTGACAATCCATTTTTCAGTCCTGAAGATCCTCACAATCGGAAAGAAAAAACCGTATTTCTTAATCATGGCTCTCTCCTTTCAATTCCCTGCACTCCGGCTAAGAATAAAAGCATACTCAGGATGAAAAGCAAAAAAGAACAAAAGAATAGTCCGGTAACTACCATGCCGGAAATACCTATCACTATCAGAATGTAAAATAAGACCTGATTTTTAGGCTTTAGAGAATCTTCAATAAATTGTTTCCTTCCTTCAGTAGTTTCTGGATATTTAATCCTTTGCGCTTCGATAGCACGAAGTTTGCGCCTCAAAAACATATTCCTGAGGGCACGATCAATCCGGCAGTCCATTTAATTCAAAAAGTAAAATGAATTAATCAGGAAATGCAATTCCGGCATATAAAGACTATTGCCGTTTAATCTGAGAATCCAAATGATTAGAGGCTCACTCGTTTCGATCCTGGACGGATCAGGTTTTAAATAGAAAATTTCTTTTTTCATTTCGCGGTTTTTTAAATGTGAAAGGCCCCCAAACGTCAAAAAGGCAGAAGCCGCGAAGCAAAACTGCCAATTCAACCCAGGGGGCCAGTATTATTAATAATAAAATTTGTGACATAGTTCGCGGCTTTTTGTCAATATCAAAAGTAAATTAAGCTATTCAGAAATACAAATTTATTTTATTCGACTATATATTATAATTATATTTAAACTTAAATTCTATTTGTTTGATATATAGCCATATAAGCTACTGATTTATAATTATCCGTAAACTAATTTTTTATTCAATATGAAATACACCCTCAGTTACAAGAAATAAATTCTCTGTGCAGCTCTGTGCTTTCTACATCATCCCCGCCCGAATATCCTTCTCTGATCGTTCGACGATCATCTTTATCCTACTCTGACGGGTTTCTGCTCTTTTCGCACTGGTTAGCCACAATAAATACAATTTGCGACTGGCTGGCGTGAAATTTGTAAAATTATTGTACGCTGCGATATTATTTTTCAAAGCTTCCATCAGGTCATCAGGTACAGGCAAGTTGTTCACCGATTTGATATCATAGATCAATTCAGGCTTCCTGTTGGTTTCTTCAAATGCTGCCAACCCCGCGGGTTTCATCAGATCTTCATTAATCAGTTTCCGAACTCTTGTCATGTTTAATTTAGACCACCGGCTTCCCGGTCTTCGCGGAGTGAACCATTGCATATAATAATCATCATTAACTCTTTTAATCTTGCTGTCTATCCATCCAAAGCATAGAGCTTCTTCAACAGCTTCATAATAAGGAATGCGAGGTTTCCCCGAGGGCTTTTTATAATAAATGAGCCATATGCCCTTCACCATTGAGTGATTAACTTCAAGCCATTTTCTCCATTCCACACGATTCTTCACATACAATTCCATTATTTTTTTAATGAAAGGTAAAATAAATTATTTTTACAAAAAATATCCGGATGATGATTTATAAAAATATCCCGTTGAAGAAGTATAATACTTTCGGTCTTGATTGTTTTGCAGAATGCATGATCCGGATAAAAACTGAAAAGGAAGCAATTTCTCTATTCAATGGCACTGTTAGCTGGAAAAAGCCTCTTCTGATTTTAGGAAGCGGGAGCAACTTACTATTTACCAGTGATTTTAAAGGTACTGTTCTGTATCCTGAAATTACTCGAATAAAAATAGAGGAACAGGAGCCGGACAACAGGAATGTCATTATCTCAGCCGGTGCAGGAGTTAATTGGGATGATTTTGTTGCATGGTCTGTAAATAAAGGTCTTGGAGGCATAGAGAATCTTTCCCTGATCCCCGGAAAAGTTGGAGCAACACCCGTACAAAACATTGGGGCATATGGTGTAGAAGTCAGGGACCGGATAGTGAAAGTCAGGACCATCAATATAAGTGATGGATCTATAAGAGTATTCAACAATAGCGAATGTGAATTCGGTTACAGGGATAGCATCTTCAAAAACCGTGAAAAAGGTAAATACCTTGTAACCAGGGTATATTACAGACTGACAATTAATCCATTACTGAATCTTAGTTATGAGACTCTTAAAGAAGAGGTAAATAAACTCGGTGCCGAGACATTGATAAATGCAAGACAGGGAGTAATCAATATCAGACAGAGAAAATTACCTGATCCTGAAATAATTGGAAATGCAGGAAGCTTCTTTAAAAATCCGGTGGTCGAAAGTTCTTTTGCGCTTAGCCTTAAAAATGAATATCCGGACATTCCCATATATAAAGATCATGAAGGATATATGAAACTTGCTTCAGGCTGGCTCATTGAACGATGCGGATGGAAGGGGCAAAGAAGAGGCGATGCCGGAGTTCATGATAAACAGGCATTAGTCCTCATAAACTACGGAAAAGCAACCGGAAAGGAAATATATAACCTTTCCGAAGAAATCAGAAAATCTGTGCATGAAAAATTTGGTGTTGATTTGGAAAGGGAAGTAGAAACAGTCGGCATCATTTGAAAATCTTCCTTTTATCAAGCTCTTTCTGATATAATAATGCGTACTTGTTATGTTCAGCAAGAGTTCTGGAAAAGTTATGAAATCCTGAAAAATCAGCCTTTGCTGCAAAATAGAGCCAATCGTGTTTTTCAGCATTCAATACCGCATCGATCCCATCAATGGTTGCGCATCCTATTGGACCCGGAGGTAATCCGGAATGTTCATAAGTGTTGTAAGGAGAATCAATCTGCAAGTATTTTTTCAATACTCTGGTGATTGAAATGTCGTTCAAAGCAAAAATTATTGTCGGATCCGCCTGCAATGGAATGCCTCTCTTTAACCTGTTAATATAGACACCGGCTATCCGTGGTTTCTCTTCAGATCTGGCTGCTTCATTATCAATAATTGAAGCAAGAATAGAGACCTCTTTCTGATCAAGACCATTTTCTTTTGCTTTTGTAAGCCGCTGATCATTCCAGAATAATCTGTATTCCTTCAACATTCTGTTATAAAGCCCTTTGGCATCGGTATTCCAGTAAAACTCATAGGTATTAGGTATGAAAACAGAAATGACATTTTCCTTTTTGAATCCATCCTTAATATAATTTGCATCGTCAGAAAGGAAGGTTATAATTTGCGTCGAATCAGCTTCTATCTGCCTGCCTATTTTACCGGCAATCTGGTTTAATGTTTGAAGATTACTAAAGGTAATATTAACCGGTGACTGCTTTCCTGACCTCAGGATATTAATTAAGCCATTGTAACTCAGATTTTTATCTATGACATATCGTCCTGGTTTTATTAACGCCGGATAATGTTTCTTTTTGGAAATCCAATTTAAAATATTTCTGTTTTTTATTATCAGCTTTGATTCAAGAGTATCCAATACTTGTTCATAAGAAGAACCAGTCGGAATATAGATAACCTGGCTATTTTTGCCAGCTATAATATTTATACCGAACAGGTTTTTATAAATTATGATCAGGAGTATTAAAGCAACAATTGCAGTTCCACTTAAAAAAAAAAGTAGTTTCTTATGGTTCATAGTCTATCACATTCCGCGCAAATTTAAGAATATAGTTTCAGGCGGCAAAATAATTGATCCACGACACACGACGCACGACGCATGACTCACGACTCAGGGAAAATAATACTATTTTCTTCCCTGTGCTGAATGTCCTACTTTGTCAGCATGTATTTTTTCATAATTTTGTGTAGTTCTGATTTAAACTAATATTCAATGAAAATGACAACGTCAATCATACTGATTCTTATAGCAATAGGGATTATAACCGGGGTAATGGCAGGAATGCTTGGTATAGGCGGTGCAATAATAATGATTCCTGCCCTTGTTTTTTTATTGGGAATAAACCAATTGACTGCACAGGGAACAAGTCTGGCAGTAATGTTGCCACCTATAGGAATTATAGCTGCATACAACTATTATAAAGCAGGTCAGGTAAATATAAAGTATGCAATTATCCTTGCTATCTTTTTTCTGGTTGGATCTTATTTCGGATCGAAGCTCGCATTGAATATACCCCAGCCTTTACTTAAAAAAATATTCGGGGTACTTCTACTACTGGTTGCGGCAAAGATGCTGTTATCGAAATAAAAAAAAGGCTGCACTTCCGGCGCAGCTTTTTATTATATCATCTTTCAGTGGCTTTCAAAACTTTATACCAACACTGAATAAGAATGCATTAGGCCTGTCATCAAGATTATATTTGGTACCTGCCAGGTTCTGAATCTGATTCTGGTACTTTTGAAGACTGCCTTCATATCTTAAATCAAAGGTTAGAAATAACAGATCAAAGCCCAATCCTGCCTGGTATCCGAATGTCATTCGTTGGTAATTATTTTTGAAATCCGTATTACTAATAAGAGCTTTTGGTGAATTAATCAGAAGCGAGCCTGTAGGACCTGCATTCAGACGAAGCGGACCAAATTTAAAACCTAACATAACCGGAATATCAAGTTTATTAAAATTCTGTTTTGCAACGGTTGACACTGTTGTCCGGACATTTGTAATAGTGTATTCACTAGTCCGGGTTGAGAACAAAAACTCAGGTTGAACAAAAAAGCCAAAAAGGGTAGCACGAATAAATACTCCTCCATGAAAACCATATTTAGCTGTCGTTATCCCATCCACAGTGAAGGAAGTTGATCCGGAAGTAATTGTTTTAACTGTTGGCATAGATAAAGAAGTGGTACTCACCCCGGCTTTCAATCCAAAATTAATCTGGGAGAATACCGGTATTGAAACGAGAACTACAAATACTATTGCAATTAATTTTTTCATGTTTTAAGTATTTAAGTTAATTAAATCAACAAGTTAGCAATAATCATAATAATATTGAATATATTATAACGGAATTCCTGGTTAAAAGGTTGCACCCGGGTACCTATTTTTATTGAAGCAAAATGACTTTATCCTGCAAAAAGCATGGTAAGACATTGCATGTAATAATTATTGGAGCTTACACTATGGCATGATATTTGAATCTTATCCAATAAAATATATGCTATGAAAAAGCTATTAATAATAATAATAACTCTTGTGGTAATCTCATCATGTACGACTACCAAAGAGGCAAAATCTGCAAGGGCTGAACTTCGTAAGGATAAAAAGCTTGCTGACCAGGTTCTGGTCAAAAATGCTGTGGAATCAAGAAGGTTCTTAGTCAAATTTAACCGAATATATTATAGATTTGGAGGGATAATTGAACTCATTCCACGGGCTAATTATCTGATTGTGGACAGGGATAAAGCTATTCTGAACACCGCTTACATAGGAAGACAGTATGATATAAAAGCTATTGCGGCTATAGATATTCGTGGAAGAGCCCTTGACTATGCAGTAACTGATAATTTATCCAAAGGATCGTATGAAATAAAAATGAAGGTAAAAAATAATGGCTCCTCTTCATTTGATGTTTTTGTAAGGATCAGTAAAGACGGCTCTTGCACCACCTCAGTTTCAAATCTCAAAATTGATGATGTAACTTACGATGGTTATCTGGTACCGTTGAAGGATCAACCGACTGCCACACCGGAAGAAGTCAATCCGATCTGAAAATATTTTTACTCCCTAAATCCACAATTGGGGACAAAGGGAGTTTATTATTGATATTCTATATATTGACTATTTTGACTTAATTCCAGGAAATCGTCTCCCGTTTCACGGTATCCGTATTCAAAGCAATAATGGAACTTATGCCCCTGTGATGTTTCAATAATATGGGTAAAGAAACTGAAATTGTACCCAAGGGCAAAAAGTGCATCTTTATGAACTTTCACTTTACCTTCCGAATATAGGTCTGACAGGATTCTTCTGTTCTTCCTTAATAAACCATGCACATTACGGACAAAATTGTTAGAGTCACGGTTCAGCCTGTTATTGTAATTATTCCGGCACTGATCAGAACAGAATTTTTTATCGGTACGGCCTCTTAAGGTGTCGCCGCAATCGAGACATTTCTTTTCCACAGCACTAATGTTTTGATAAAGATATAAAAAAACGTTTTCAAACGGATGCAAACGACTATAAACAATTACGAACCGTGTATAATTGATTACTAACCGATTCAGGTTTAGAGCATGGCTTAAGTTTGTTAAGAAATTAATTTAATGTCAAACTAAAACTTAAAGTCATGAATTCATTATCAAACAGAGTCACCCTTATCGGGAATCTTGGTCAGGATCCGGAAACAAAGACAACAGAAACCGGGAAAAAATTCAGCCATTTCACTCTTGCAACGAAAGATGGCTACAAAAATGCTGATGGTCAAAGAGTAAGCGAAACTACCTGGCACAATATCGTTGCATGGAACGGGCTTGCTGATGTTGCAGGAAAATTTCTGAAAAAGGGTAAAGAGGTCGCTGTAGAAGGAAGAATAGTTTATCGCACCTATGAGGACAAAAAAGGTGCAACAAAGTATATCACTGAGATTGTTCTCAGTGATCTTGTCCTACTGAGAAACGGTGAGAAGGCTGGTAAAGCTGATTTAAGCAAAGATGAGTAGTATGGTGAACCGGAGATCAATCGCTGCATTTCCGAAATGGCAGGGGCACTAAGCAATGTGTCCCTGCTATGTTATTTATAGCGGCTATGGTGTTATAGTGTTATGGTGTTATGGTGTTATGCCGTTATGCCGTTATGCCGTTATGCCGTTATGCCGTTATGCCGTTATGTCTTTACGCCGTTGCGCCGTTGCGCCTTTATTAAAAGTCAAGCAGATCAACATTTGTTCTGTAATCTCCAAGCAGATGTTCAGCAAAATAATACCACATTAATCTGTCGAAATACGGAACATCGTTTCCATAAGCATGTCTCTGACCAGGCAACATCATGAAATCAAATCGCTTATTCGCCTTAATAAGTGCATCAACCACCCTTAGAGTGTTTCCCGGATGAACATTATCATCTATATCTCCGGTAACCAGCAATAAATAACCTTTAAGATTTTTCGCTATGTCCTGGTTTTTCTCCACTGTACCTTTAAAAGAAACTTCAACCTCATTCTTTTTATCAATGCTGTCTTTTATCCCCTCCTTTTTAACTATCTTTTTATCAATGCTGTCTTTTACCCTCTCCTTTTTTGCTATCTGTTTATCTATTTCTGAAACTCCGTTATGAGTTTCACCCCACCACTGATTATAAATATTATTATCATGATTGCCGGAAGAGGAAACGGCAACTTTGTAAAAATCGGGATATGACAGAATTGCAGCGGTTGACATAAAACCTCCTCCTGAATGACCATAAATTCCAACCCTGTTGATATCGATAAATTTATATTTATCGGCAAGTTGTTCAATTCCATACTTGTCATCTGCAAGCGGATAATTTCTGAGATCGTTGTAACCAAAGGTGTGATAGTAATTATTTCTCATTGGGCTTCCTCCCCTGTGGCCAAAGTTAACCACAATAAAACCAAGCTGTGCAAGAGCTATATTTTTGCCTCCTGTTACAGTAAATGAGTATTGCACGGATTCTGTCTGAGGTCCGGGGTAAACATAAGAGATCACCGGATATTTTCTGGTGGAGTCAAAATTAAATGGCTTATACATAACACCATACAGATCGGTTACTCCGTCCTTTGCTTTAACTACGATAGTTTCCGGCATTTTCCATCCGGTTTTGAAAAGCTGTGAAAGATCAGCCTTTTCAAGTTTAAGTATTATGTTTCCGTTATTATCGCGAAGAACGGCCTCAGGAATTTTATCAACAGTTGAGTAAGTATCGACAAAATATTTGTTTGATTTTGACATACTGAATGAATGGTTAGCCCCTTCTTTGGTAATAAGTGTTGTTGCTCCTTTGTCGATAGATGCCTTATATTTCATACTATAATATGGATGCACACCTTCCTCCTTTCCGAAAGCTTCAAAATATAACATTCTGCCAAGAGTATCGATCCGTTCCACCTTGCCGGTAACAAAATATCCGTTAGTGATCTGGTTTTTAAGATTTCCTTTCCCATCATAGAGATAAAGCTGACCCCAGCCTGTTCTTTCTGACCACCAGATTATATCATCACCTTCGTTCAGTATAGATATCCTTGAATACTCATTGTTGAAATATGGCCATGTTTCCTCGCTGAAGAGGACAGAGAGAGTTCCGGTTTCAGCATTGACAAGACAAACATCAAGGTGTTTCTGTGGTCTGTCTTTGCGAATAAGGATTAATTTGTCAGCAGCTTTTTGAGAAGCCCATTCAACATAAATCGTCTGATCTTTCCATTTCTTAAGATCAACATCAACGCGTTTTTTAGTGGCAACATCAAAAATTGCTAACTCCGATTGTGCTACAAATGGTTCCCCGGGCATAGAATACCTGTAGGTCTGAAGTTTGGGCCGCGGCTGTGCAAGCACATCAACAACAAACAGGTCTTTTACTTTCCTCTCATCCTCCCTTTCAATATAGAGTTTCTTAGAGTTTTTGAACCACTCTGCCCTTGCTTTTACTTTTTTATTTTTGGTTGTGTCTTCCGAATTTGCAGCGTAGCTATAATATCGTTCTCCATCTGTAGTAAGCTGTATTTCAATACTATCTTTGTCTTTTGTCTTCATCACATACAGGTTATGGTTTTTAGCATAAGCTATCCAGACGCTGTCAGATGAATAAGTTGGCCAGGATGGTTTCTTTTTATCCTTCCAGATAGAATCTTTTATAGTAAGCTTCTGTGTGGAAATATCAAAATTGAATCTCATAGAATCAACCACGAAGGTGAATTTTGTCGTACTTTTTTTTTCGAATTTTATATCCTTAATAGGGAGGTCAAGATCATTATACGGATGATGAACAAGTTTGTGCAGTTCTGCTGCCATATACTTATTTTCAAACATAAGCTGTTTTGACTTCGAGGCAGCATTTACATAATAGAAGTTTTTGCCCAAAGATGTTTTAAAGGAATACCAAAAAATATCTGATTCTTCAATCCAGTTTGCATTAACAGCCAGATCGCCATATTTAGGCGCAAGATTATCAGCACGGAATTTTTCAGCAGCCTTAAAATCTGCTTTTTGTGCTACAGAAAAAAAAGAAAATGTTAAGGAGAAAAGCAAAATACAGTGACGTTTCATGAGTTTTAAAATTTGATTTAAGAATTTCAGTGGTATAATATTGTAACTTAGTTTCCTATGGAAAAAACATTGATTATTTAACTGAACATTCCCTTCCGGCTCTCAGAGCTTTCAGGTTAGCTTCGACAATTTGATTACCCTTCCTGCCAAACAGTTCTTTTACAGCATTCTCAAGACTTGCAAATGGCATATCGATATATGGAGAAGCAGCTCCCAGAATCACAATGTTTCCTGATCGCGTCGATCCTGCTTCTTTCGCTATTCCGTCAGCATCAATAATAACATGATTTTCTATTTTTTCAATCTCTTCCAGAATTTCATTTAATGAGGGATAGTCAGGAATATTAATAAACGGATTCGAATTTGTTATCAGCCATCCTTCATCCGATAACCATGGAAGGTATCTGAGTGATTCCATGGGTTCAACAGAAATTATAAGGTCTGCTTTTCCATAAGGTATAAGATCTGATGAGACAGGTTTATCTGAAAGCCTGAGATGTGACTGGACATCACCTCCGCGTTGGCTCATACCATGAACTTCTGATTGTTTTAGAAAAATATTATTAGCCACTGCTGCCAGTCCTATTATGGCTGCAATTGATAAAATTCCCTGTCCTCCTACTCCTGATAATATAATGTCGTTTTTCATTATTTAGGTTATAGAGTTATTCATTTGAGTTTTCTGATCTCCTTCTTTTGGCAGCAGTCTGAATGCATTCCCTCGATGCAATCACTACCGAGACTCCTTTATATTCAAATTCTTCTTGCATGATATGTACATTTTCTGCATTATTCTTTCGTAACGGTGTTATGACTCTTATATGCGCACGGCTAACACCCATCCCTTCACATATCTGTTCCAGTCTGCCGGTGGCCTGTGACTTCTGACCACCAGTCATCCCTGTAGTGGAATTATCAGAAATAATGATTGTTACCGATGAGTTTTTAACAACAGCATCGAGCAACCCGGTCATTCCGGAGTGAGTAAAAGTCGAATCGCCAATCACAGATACTGAGGGAAATAGTCCGGCATCAGAAGCTCCGATAGCCATGGTTACAGAAGCGCCCATATCGACACAAGAATTAATTGCCTTAAATGGGGGAAGCGCTCCAAGTGTGTAACAACCAATATCGGAAAAAACATGTCCCGTCCCATACGGTTTAATTGCTTCGTTTAAAGAATTAAACATATCAGCATGTCCGCATCCATTACAAAAGGAAGGTGGTCGTGTCTTAACCAGCGTTGGTACATCGTGCCCGTACTTTACAGGTAATCCAAGGGCTTTCGCCACTATGGCAGGGTTTAATTCTCCATCACGTGGAACAGTTCCATCAAGCCTTCCATAGATTTTTATGCCATCATCGAGGATTCCTCTGATGGCTTCTTCAAGAACCGGCGCTCCTTCCTCAAGAATAAGAATTGCCTTACATCTTCCTGTTATTTCCTTAATAAGCTCTTTTGGGAAAGGGTATGCAGAGATTTTAAGTACAGGAAAATCATTTGATGATTCTCCGGCGTTTTCTAAAAAGTAGTTATATGAAATTCCACATGCTATTACCCCAAGGTCCCTTTTATTCCCGTCTTTAAAAAAATTATATTTTGATATCAGGTTTTCATACCTAAGTGATTCGTATGATGACAGCAATAACCTATATTTTTTTCTTGCAATTGCCGGAAGAAGAACAAACTGTAATGGGTCAGCAGGAAGTAAGAGTTTTTTCTGAGGGAGAGTTGTTCTTAAATTAATACTGGCTCGTGAATGAGCCATCCTCGTTGTTATTCTGAAGAGAACCGGTAATTTAAATTTTTCCGAGACTTCAAAAGCATCAAAAACCATGTCATAAGCCTCCTGCTGATTTGAAGGTTCAAAGCATGGAACCATGGCAAACTTTCCGTAAAACCTCGAATCCTGCTCATTCTGGGAAGAATGCATTGATGGATCATCAGCCGAAACTACAATCAATCCACCATTTACTCCGGTAATGGCTGAATTAATAAAGCCATCTGCAGCAACATTCAGACCGACATGTTTCATCGCAACCATTGCCCTTTTACCGGCGTAAGACATTCCGAGTGCAGCCTCCATAGCAGTTTTTTCATTTGACGACCACTCCCTGTGAACATTGCCTTCAGAACCCTCTTTTGATGATTGTATAAACTCCATGATCTCGGTTGAAGGAGTACCAGGGTATGCATACATCCCGCTCAAACCTGCATCTAATGCTGCCTGTGCTATCGCTTCATCGCCCAGCAGTAAAACTCTTTTCATAAGCTTTAATAATTAACCAATATAATAAAGTTAAATTTATCGAGTTATTTGAATTATTGGACATTGTAAAAACAGATAGAATAATGATAAATTTATTGGCACAAATATTGGAATATTTTCCAGACTTTAATATGATGAATAAGTATTATCTGTCTTAATGTGCAATCATCTATTTTTAGATATCTGCTGACACATCACGTTAAAATATAGTTAAATGTTTCATCGTTATGCCCAATAATGTTTATTTTGTATCACTATTCGATTTAATTTTAATACAACTGAGCTAATTGAATAAATTCTTTTATACAACTTTACTTTTCATCATTACCATTTCTGCCAATTATGGTCAGACAATTGAAAGTGAGAAATATGTTCAGTTAAGCGGAATAATTACAGATAAGTCAGACAGACCCGTACCCGGTGTGGCTGTTGTTTCAAAAAAGCTTAAAAAGGGGACTCTTAGTGAAAGAACCGGAATTTATTCTATTACTAGTACTCCGGGGGATACAATTTTCTTCAGAGCTTTAGGATTTAAAAGATACTATACAATAATTCCCACGACATTCGAAGAAAGGCATTGTGAAGTTGATATCGCTTTGGAAATAGACACAATTCAAATCAAAGAGGTGAATATCCTGCCTTGGAAAAACTATAGTGAATTTATTAAGGATATAACCAGGGAACGACCCGTTGACCCGATAATTGAAAACATGAATGATAATATCGCTTCAATTTATGTGGCAATTGCAAATCAGGGAAACTACAGAATATCTCCCGAAGCCGGTTACAGGTATTCGATGGAGCAGAATTTTGGTGCTACGGCTACCAGGGGTCAATATCCGATCAATAACCTTCTGAATCCGTTTGCCTGGGCAAAGTTCGTTAAGGGGATAAAAAACGGACTGTTTAAAAACCAGAAATTCAATAAACCTGTTAAGCCCAAGGTTAGAAAAAAGATTAAAAAAGCCGACAGTGGTAATTAATCATCTATATCTTTCGGCTAAAAAGCATGTTGAGAAAGAGAATTTTTAAATACAAATTCCTTAGCTGATTTCCTTGGCCTGCGAGCTTCATCCCTCTTTAAAAGCTCCGGAGTAAGCAATGAACCATCACCCAAATATCCCACTGCCATCATAGCCACAGGTTCGATATTATCACCCACTTTGAAGTATTCTTTAACTTTTTCTACTGAATAGCCTCCCATCTGGTGGACATAAACATCCAAAGCAAGAGCTTGCAACAGCAGGTTTGTTACAGCCATTCCGGTATCGTGAAATGCATATCTGTTTGGTTTATCGTTATAGGAGAATTTAGTCCGTGCCATGCTTATAACAAGCGCATAGGCGTGCCTTGCCCACAATTTATTTCCGTCATTAAGGAATCCGACATAATCATTGAAAACATCCATTTCCTCCTGAGTTGAATAAACGAATTCCCATGGTTGTTCATTATTACAGGAAGGAGCACAACTTGCAGCTTCGAACATCGCTTTCAATTTAAATACTTCTACAGGAGTTGAAGAAAAAGAGTAGGGACTCCATCTTTCCTGAATGATCTCAAGGATCAGTTCTTTTTTCATTAAATATAATTTTAAACTTACTGATTTCCACCATTTTTTTAACAGCTATCTTCCTTAGAGTTACTTTGTGTTAAACTTTGTGACCCGTCGTGGTAAAAAAAAGTTAACCACAAAGCACACAAAGGATACCTTCATTCGCCCCAACTTTCGATTAAATTATTAAATGCTATTAATATAGATACAAAAGTAATAATTTATAATTTCGCAGTGTATGAGAAAAAACAAAGGCAAACTGACCGGCATTCTGGGTACACTGATTATTCATCTGATAGCCGGAATTATATTTATGTCATTACAGCTTCGATCATTACAGAAAGTGATAACAGCAGAATATCAGGTAGAGCTTGCACCGGCGCCTGCACCGGAAACTGTAACAAAAAAGGATAAGATAATTGAGGTTCATGCAACATCAGTTGAAAAGGTTCTTAAAGGAGATGCGGAGATGTTGGATATTGCCAGAAATCTATCAAGTAAACCGGCTGAGAAGATAAATCCTTCAGATTATATAGACAAGGTAAAAGAGGAGCTGATTAAAAGCGGGAAGCTTGGAGTTAATAATTATATAGATGAACAAAAAAAACAGAATGAATCGAATGGGGACGAAAACCTTACAGTAAAAAAGGATACTATTGGAGAAAAATTGAAAATTAAGCCTAGTGAGTCGCAGAAAATGGCTGCTAATTATAAGGGTCCGACAAGAATATATTATGACCTGATTGGTCGTAATCACCTCTATCTTCCAATACCTATATATAAATGTGAGGGATCAGGTAAGGTTGTTCTGACAATTGAAGTCGACCAGAATGGAATTGTACAGAAGGCACAGATAGCTGAGAGGGAAAGTACGGTTTCTGATCCATGTCTGGTTGAAACTGCAGTAAATACTGCCCTGTTATCCAGATTCAATCCTGATGCCAGTTCACCGAGGATCCAACTCGGCATGCTGACTTACGAATTTGTGGCGCAATGAACGGCGCAAAGGCGTAAAGGCGCAAAAGTGCCATGGTATTAAGGTTAACTATACAACCAGATTTTAAGCCGTTGTGCCGTTTTGTCGTTGTGCCTTTCGGTTAAAATAGCAGATTTTCCGACGAATAGTTATATGGTTGAATAACTTCCGGCGTATTCCTGTCCTCAGATCTCGAATTTATAAGTGGGCTGATAGTATGGGCTTTAAGAATTTCAGAAGGAGATGGTTGTAGCAGTTTAAGCGCATCATCTTCTGCGATCGAAAGATCAATCCATTGGGTTTCAGAAGATTTACTGAGTATTACGGGCATCCTTTTGCCCGAGTTATGAATATGAGCCATCAGATCATTTGCCTCGGTTGTAACAATTGAAAAAGTACTGAAAACTTCACCGGTATTATCCTCAATCCAGTTATCGTATATTCCTGCTAACGATAATACATCATTTTCAGATTGATAAATATACCATGGAATTTTTTCATTTCCAACATGTTGCCATTCAAAGAAGCCCTTAACAGGTATAATACATCTTTTTGATCGGAAAGATGACGAAAAAGAAGGTTTTGTTGCAATACTCTCTGATCTGGCATTAAAGGTCTTATACCTTATTATATTCGCTTCGTCAATACTTTTCGTCCATGAAGGTATCAATCCCCATTTTAAAAGTTGAATTTTTGAAGGATTGCCTGAACAGACAGCCGGGATCGAAGGAAGACCAAAAGCGTGATAATAATAACTGGGTCTGTATTTATCAGGGTCGATTAAGGTGGCTCCGTACCGGTTTTCAAGTTCCTCCTTAATAAGGTTAACATTTACGGTAAAACACATGACTATCTGCTCGAATATTCAGTTAATGTCGTCTTCAGAGGTATAGGCAGTGAATAGCTGAAAAGGTCATAATCAGGCCAGAAATCGATTTTTGATATTGCATGGTTCATCATATTACTGATATAGGAATAAATTTCAGGCCCGTTCCAGGCGCTTGAATTGAAGAGAACAACCCATGATATTCCGTCAGATTGACGTTTCATCATACCGGCGCTACCCGGGAAAGAACCGGTTCTCCACCAGGTACCATCCATAACAGTACCCTTCCATCCTACCGGTGCAAACCCATTATCATTCTCTGTCATGAATCTGATACTTTGATCGGTAAGAATATCCGGACGCGTTTTAAAACCATCAACAGCCAATAATAATCTCATTAAGTCTGGTGCTGTGGCAACCCATGCTCCGGCTGCTCCAAGAGCCCTTATATCATTCCCTCCATAACTGGGTGTTACCATCTCCCCAGTTCCGTATATTGAAGGTTTCAATACTACATCGGCTGGTTCGTAGTAAGTAACCTCGAAAGGAGCTTTCTCTGAAGGAAGATTCCCGGCTATTTTCATATCATATATTCCAAGAGGTTCCATAATTGTCTTCCTGCAAAAATCTTCATACGACATCCCAGATACTTTTTCTATTACCAGGCCAAGGATGCTATAGCCAAGATTTGAGTATGCTTTTCCTAATCCGGGAGTATACTGGAGTCTCTTTTCAAGTGCAAATTTCACAATAGTTTTTGTATCCACAGGTGGTTTCAATCCCATCTTTTCTGCTACCACCAAAGGCATAAACATCTGATCTCCATAACGTTGCGTCCATCCGGCTTCATGGCTCAGGAGTTCGGCAACATTTATTTTATAGACTCTTTTATCTTTTGGTTCTCCATAGAATGGATCATTCAGAATTCCTTTTGAACCAAAAACACTATCGGTCAGAGCCAGCTTTCCTTCTTCCTGAAGCTTCATAATGCCAACCGCTGTAACCAACTTTGAAATACTTGCAATTCTGA
>PLMC01000002.1:1862-15923 GCA_003141495.1 Bacteroidales bacterium | reverse complement strand
ATTTGGTAGAGAGAGGTTTGACGACCAAGACCTGACCAGTCATCTCCGCTATATTTTTCATAGCTTTGAGCGATAGTCCACCATGTACCGTCAGCCAGTTGCACAGGAGCCGACATATGATTCGGACGATGGAAACCAACATCAGGGTCCGTCTCAGGTTTAAAGAAAATACCCAGCCTTTCCCATTTTGTTGAATCGGCCGTTAATTCTTTAGTTCTTAAAACATATTGTCCACCTGATACATCGCCGGCAGGAAAGTAAAAATAATACCCGTTACGTTTACACATCACAGGTCCTTCAGCCCAGCTATACTGCAGTTTCGCGTTTATCCAGTCAAGATTTATTACTGAACCTTTTAGCTGACCATCCCGGCCGAGAGCCTGTATCCTGTTAACTTTCTGACCATTCTTAATAACCATGTAAGGCGTTCCATCATCATCAATAAATATAGAGTTATCGTACCCAAGGGGTCCGGTAACAGGGTTGGTTTTTACCTCAACTGGCTCGGACCATGGCCCGGCAGGTGAATCTGATTTACAAAACCATTGTCCGTTTGATGAAAAATATATCCAGTATGATCCATAAAAATATGTTATTGCCCCCTGCCATGTACCTGCTGACGGCCGATCGGAAACCCATCCTGCCTTTGAAGGCGGGAGCACCCTGCCAATTACTTCCCAATGGACCAGATCCTTTGAGTGGTAAACAGGCATATAAGGAGTGAAATGAAAGCTCGAGCCACAGTGATAGAAATCATCACCCATTTTTAGCAGAGTCGGATCGGGATGATCCCCTGATAAAACCGGGTTGACATACGTTTTAACCTGCTGATAATATGATTTATCAGGGCTTTCCTGAGCCATTATGAAGGATACTTTCAATAGAATAAAAGCTACTAACGCTGTTAGTGTATAAATTGATCTTTTCATTTTATTATAATTTTTTTACAAATTACAAAATTCCGAACCACTTACAATACTTAATGGAAATCCAAGAAACAAAAGTGGTTTTAGAGGTTGAGCTGAGGTTTAATTTTTATCCTTAAATTCTATCAATTTTTTTACCTCCTTCTGATTACGGAAAACAACAATTTCCGTAATTGTACCTATAACCGACATTCGTGCTTCCAGCAAATCACGCAGATTGTTGGTTTTTTTGTTATTTAATGAGAGGATTACATCATTAGTCTGCAAAAACTCAGATGCTCCTGAGCCGGAAACTATGTCCAAAACCAAAACGCCCCTGGTATCATCCATTCCGGTTGCTGAGCGCTCACCGGCTGTGTTAAGGTTCTTAATCTTTGCTCCAATAAAATCTATAATCTCATCGGCACCCGTTTTGTCGAGGGAAATAATAGCAGGTATTTGCACTTTTTTGGCTAAGGCTTTCAGCTTTGGTGAGACAACACCAAAACTATCCATGGCAAAGTTTTTAAATCCTGCGGAAAGAGCTGTCGCGCCATCTTTTAAGCGAAAATCACCCACCTGAGGATCCACAAAAAGCAAATTATCGCACACCGAGTGTTTATCTGTCCCTCTGCTCCATGCTTCCTTCAGTGAGACAGAATCAGGGAAAGCATTGTAATCGATCTCTTTTCCCCATACTTTTATGTTTACAGGCAAATATCCGGCAGAAACGATATTATGACGGAAAACATCATTACTGTTCCGGAACCAAACATGCGGATGAAAAGTATTGTTAATCATGATGTTATTTTCAACTACGCGATTAACGCCTTCCCGGAGCTTTAATCCGCCATTCAGACATAAATTATTGTATATTAAATAGTTACTTGAACCATCATCAAGATCGATATCCCATCCATGGTCGCATCTCATCCGGTTATTGCGGATTGTGATGGTTTTGACCACGTCGAGCATGGTATAGTTGAAATGGTTTTCAACAATTGTGTCGAGTATCCTTTTATTCGGATGCCAGTAACGGTCCCTGCCCCAGGAGTTGAATGACCCATGATCTCCTGTTTCCTTCACAGTATTAAACACATCGTTGTACTCGATAATATGACCTCCCCAGGTTCCCTCACTTACATTAATACCGGCACGTGGCACATCATAAATAGTGTTGTGGCTTACCACGATACTCTGGCACATTGATAATTCCACCCCGGCCGATTGTTTTTCAGTTAGCCCCAGGTTAAACATAAGGTTATCGTACACTTTACATCCGGCAGGATAGTTATTTGTTTTCGGACCGGGAACAGTGTCGATTTGGGCAAATGGTACAAATTTATTATACTCAAAACTCGGGGAGCGGACTGCGTTTGGATCTCCAACGAAGCAGATGGCGCTCGCTCCAATATCTGAAATCTGGCATCCCGACACCTCACAGTTCCTGTTGAAATTATTAAAAAAGATGGCGTTGCCTCCAAGGTTCTCCAGAGAACAGTTTTTAATTGCACAATTTACAGCTCCCTCATAAACTACTGCTCCTCCGCGGTAAATGGTCCAATCACTCCGTAATAACGGCTCTTTATTCTGCATAAAGGTGCGAAGGGTTTGGGTGAGCATCAAACCGGTAATATTAATATTTCTGACCTGGTTTGTCTCAGAACCCTTAAACTCAAATAAATGAGCAATTTGTGGCGTTTCTAATTTTGCTTTTCCCGGATCCTGACCAGCCGGAGGAAAGTAATAAAGGAATTTAGTTGATTTGTTGTAGAACCATTCATTTACAGTATCCAGCTCTTCAAAAATATTTTCAACAAACCGGTATTTCGGGTGCATACCCATACGGCGGTTATTTTGCCAGCCACCNNGGTGCAGGGCATGAACATATCCTCCCTCCGGAGCTTTCCACCCGGAAGAGCGCTCCTTGCTTACAGCGTCAGCCGCTGTTCCTCCAAGAAACCGGGCAGCCGGATCATAGTTTGGGTAACGGGCCATCCGCTGCAACTGACCGTTAACAAACAACTCATCGAAAATAAGGTCTTGTTCCACTCTTGCCCGCCATATCCCTTTACCGTACTGCTCCCATTTTAGGTTTAATGCTGCCCCTCCGCTGACCGTAACTTTTTGATTTTCAAAATTTGTAATTAACAGTGATTCACCTTCTTTACGTGAGTCTTCTGAAGTAAATACAATTGGCTGCCTTAAATAATAGGTCCCCTCTAAAAGATAAATCACAACACGGCCTGAAGTCTTTCGGGCTTCTACCCGGGCTCTGTTAATGGATGCAAAAGGGTTGGTTTTAGTCCCTGGATCAGAATCATTCCCTTTGGGTGAGACAAAAAATGTTGTCTGAGAAAAAAGCAATGATGGCCATAAAAAGATTGACATTGCTATGGCTGCCAGCAATGACCTATTGGAATATTTCGAGACGTTCATTTATGATGTTCTCTCTATATTATTCAGATTTTAGAATGACTTCTGCATCTTTAAGCTGATCAGAAGTAGCTTTTAACCGGATTTCTCCGGCCTGCTTTTCAGTCTGGACAAGTACCTGGCAATAGCCATTGAATGCCATACGCTGAATGGCTATATCCGGTTCGTGACTGGTTGGATTACCATTTCCTGTACCGATAATCCTTCCAGGTCCTTCAATGGTGAATTTTACCAGATTGTCTGCAACGGGTACTACCCTACCCATGGCATCTTTTATTGCAACTCTTATAACAGCCACATCACATCCATCTGCCTTAAGGGTATTACAATCACTAATCAAGGCTATCTGCGCTGGTGAGGTTGCTGTTTCCACAATATCTTTAGCGACTGTTCTACTTTTGTTATAACCCCGGGCTTCCAGCTTTCCTGGTTTATATACAAGCTCCCATTCCAGTTTAGTGAAAGGAATCGATTTCTTTTTTCCAATGCTTTTACCATTGAAGAACAGTTCTACTTCTTCACAGTTTGTGTACGCATATACCTTAATGGGTTTCCCTTCTTTCCCCTGCCAGTTCCAGTGTGGAAATAAATGCACAATGGGAGTATTGGTCCATGCAGCCTGATATGCATAATATCCGTCTTTTGGGAAACCGCAAATGTCCATTATACCGAAATGAGAAGAAACACATGGCCAGAGATATGGTGTGGGCTCTCCTCTGTAATCGAATCCTGTCCAGACAAATGTACCACCCAGATAAGGATACAATACTATTTGTTCCCAGTCTTTTCCTGGTTCTGGTCCCCAATCGGGAGTATATGGGCCAATGTTTGAAACGTACCCTTTTTCTTTATTTATTTCATATTCCCCCCGTGTTGAGACGAAACTTGTGGATTCGGTTACAAACATTTTTCGCTGTGAGTATTTTTCATGGTCATTTACATATTGTAATCTCTTATCTCCATAATTATAACCTACAACATCAAGGACATCGCTGTATCCCCCTGAGTTCCAGCCGTGGTTCATTGCTGCAGTAACTGGCCTGGTTGGATCAATTCTATGAGTTGTTTCAACCATTGTTTCAAGGATCCTGGCTCCCATTAATGTACCCTGAATCGATTCCTCGTTTTCCATACTCCACATGAATATCGAAGGATGATTCCGGTCTCTGTGTAACATTGTACTCAGATCATTTAATCCATTTTCGCTACTTGACAGAATACGGTTCTCATCCAATACTAGCATGCCAAGCCTATCGCAAATATCCAGCAGTTCAGGTGTAGGCGGATGATGCGCGCAACGGTAACCATTGCATCCCATTTCCTTTAGCAGCCTGATTTTATATTCGTTTATTTTATCAGGAAGAGCAACACCTATCCCGGCAAAATCCTGATGGTTGGCAGTACCCTTCACCGGATAAAGCTTGCCATTTAAGTAGAATCCGCTTGTGTTGATTTCAATTGTTCTTATGCCAAAGTTAGTTTCATAAGTGTCTACGATATTCCCATTTTCAACCACTTCTGTCAGTACTTTGTAAAGATTTGGTGTTTCTGGTGACCAGAATAATGGTTTTTGAACTGACCCTTTCTGGGATATCTCCGTATGACTGAAAGGAGCTATTGACAATGCAGTAGTTTTAGTATCGAGTATAACACCCTTATTATCTGCAATTTTTGAAACAAGTGAAATGTTTTTAGATTCTTTATATTCATTCTTCACTGTTGTCATTATGTCCACAACAGCTTCGGCTGCTGAAACTGAAGGAGTGGTCAAATAAGTTCCAAATCTGTCGACATGCAGTTTGTCGGTTTTTGTAAGCCAGGCATGCCTGTAAATACCGCAGCCTTCATACCACCAGCCTTCAGATTCACTACCATCAACCCTGACAAGAATAATGTTTTTACCTTCC
This sequence comes from Bacteroidales bacterium, assembly GCA_003141495.1. GTDB lineage: Bacteria > Bacteroidota > Bacteroidia > Bacteroidales > VadinHA17 > LD21. The sequence continues at coordinate 10,675 of PLMC01000002.1, read as the reverse complement.
GTTCCGTATCGCAAAACGTCGGTCAGATCATAATATGAGGGTGTATAACCGTCAGGGTGGTTACCCATGAAATTTCCATTCACCCAGACACTGCTGTTTCTGTAAATCCCATCAAATTCAATGGATATTTTTTTCCCTTTGTCTTCTTCCGGAATCTCAAATTCTTTCCTGTAAAAACCGATACCTGTGGGTAAGAATCCGGTGGCTGCCGGCTGGCTACCCAGTGAATTGTCATTTACAAAAGTTCCTGCAACACACCAGTCATGCGGAAGGTCAACTTTTTGCCAATCAGCGGGTTTAAATGCAGTTGGCTTCTTTACATCTGTGTAGTCAATTACTGTTGCTTCATCGGTTATAATATTTGCATTGCTGTCAGTCAGCCCTCCATACTTACCGGCTTTTACGGTATATTTTATAGCAATGTCTCCTTTATGAAACATCCAATTAAAATCAAAGCAGTCCCTGACCCTCTTACCCGGGACTGTTTGCGTTGTATTTTGTGCTTCTCCGGTAAAGGAGATTATCAAAAACAAAACAGATATTATCACCAAAGAAGCTATCGATATTTTAAATTCCCATTTCATAAATTGTGATTTATTAAGAATAAAATTCAGGTGTATAACAAATTATATTTCTGCTTATTACATGGAATGTTTCATTTTTATTATTCCATTATTTTTTTATTGAGTTCAATAGCAATAACAACAATTTCATTAGTCGGTTTATCAAATCCCGAGAGAATTATTTGCCTGTTGCCGTTCTGTTTTGTTCTGATCTGTTTTTTGGTATCCACCATATAAGCTTTAACTAATTTTTGTCCATTATTTACCGGAGGTAATGTAAATGTTGTTTCTTTGTAATCTTCCAGTAAAAACAAATAAATAGTATTGTTTTTATATGCATATCCATATTGACCGTCTTTGGGTTGCCAGGGACCACCATATGTCCCATAAATAGCTTCACCGGTTTGTTGTAACCATTTGCCAGTTTCCAACAGGACATCGGTTTCCGTTTTAGAGATTTTACCATGGCGGTCAGGAGCAACATTAAGCAGAAGCACCATATTTCTTATTGTACAATCGACAAGCATACGCCTGACTCCTTTTGCAGTAACTACTTTTGATGGGTCATCGTGCATCGGAGTATATCCCCAGACAGAGGACATCGTCATTTCTTTTTCATAAATTTCTTCGGTACGTATTTGTCCGGTTATGGCAGAGGAACCTTCCTCAGTTTTAAAATCACCATACCAGCCACTACGGGGATTCACAATACAATCTGGTTGATATTTACGAACCATCCCCATTAACCCCAAAGGTTTTCCTGTGGCCGAATCGATGTCCTGAAAATAGGGATTGACTTTCCAATCATTTTCAGGGTCAAGATACTTACCCGATTCCCAGAAATACCCGGCATCTGCATCAGAACCCTGTTGTGCCAGCCAGCCTCCATCCCAAAAAATCTGGTCAATTTTGCCATATCTGGTTAACAGTTCTTTGGTTAAACAATACATTTCTTCTTTCATCAACCTTGCATTTTCTTTGTGAGCAATGTCTGTTTTATAGCCAAATCTATTAGGCTTACAGTCGGTTCCCGTTACATCATAATAGCCCGGATAACGCCAATTAATAAGGGTTTTATAAATGCCTACTTTCAAACCATTGGCACGGCAGGCATCTACATACTCTCTGACAAAATCGCGATTGTGTGTTTGTTTACTACAGAAAGCATCCATGTATTTAGCATCAAACAATGCATAACCATCATGATGCTGAGTAACCATATTCATATATCTCATGCCAGCATCTTTGGCTAGTTTTGCCCAATCATTGGCATTAAACTGGCTGGCATCAAAATATTGATCACCACTTTGAGGATAAGCCAGCTTTCTGTATTCTTCAGGAGATGTACCCGAGTTTTCCATATACCATTCACCTTTCCCAACCCCGGAATATAAGCCCCAGTGAATGAACATACCAAAACGAGCTTCTATCAACCAATTTAACTTTTCGTTGGGTTGTTGCATTATACCAAGTTCTGTGCGTACTTTACGAACAGGCAATGGTCTAATACCTATTGCATTCTCGGGAATAATTCGAAGGTCATTGTTTTGAGCATTCAAAAAACAACTTTGTCCTACAATTAAAAGTAAACTTACTATTATTCTATTCATAAATACTGAGGTTTTTAAAAGACATAATTTAAAGTATTAAAATTGTTGGTCATTTGGTAATTACATCTATTTCAGCATATCCGACATCATCGTTACCCCTGGTATTTTTCAAAGCACGCAGCTTGATATACCTTGCCATTAAAGCAGCAAATTTTTTGATCTGCACTTCCGGATTGTTATTTATATTAGCGAATTCTCCTTCGTCAACCAGTTTCCAGTCAGAATTATCCTTTGAAACATAGAACTGGTAGTTCGAAATATAACCAGTTGCACGCATCTGGTCTGGCAGGTACCTGAAACCGCACAGATTTTGTTCCATTCCCAGATCGATTACCAGGTCAATAGGCATCTTCAGATCCTTGAGCTGGTGCCAGGCAGTGGATGGATTCCCGTCTAGAATTCTGTTCGCTGTCTCATTTTCGAGGCCGACAATCTTCCAGTCTTTCCTGGAGATGTCGAATTTCTCCCGGCTGACAGGGCTGCTTTGTCCGGAAGAAGGATCGCAGGCAATTGCCTGTAATTCCACTTTCCCTTCCGTCTGAAAAGGAGCTTCATATTTTTTTGATTTCGCTGTCGGTGGACTGCCGTCCAGAGTATAGTAAACAACCGATTCCGTGTCAACAGGGATAATGATAATTTCACCTGACTTATTCCTGACAACTGCAGGGGCGGTCAGAATCTGGGGTGCATTATAAATGCCCAGATTTGAAATTACAGGGCAACTTTTCGAATCGGTAATCGTAAAACGAACCTGGGTTGCCTTCACACCCGGAAATCGTAGAATACGTTTATAGCCAATGGTTGTTGCTTTTGCAAGTTCTTTCCAATTTCCATCAACAAGCGCCTCAATTGTGAAGGCCTTTACACGTTGACCCAGGCGGATATATTCCTGAACAAGAAAGCGATTGAAAGTAGTTGGTTTACCAAGATCCACGATCATAGAAGCCTTTATCACCATATCGTCTGTAGCCCAATAAGTATCTTTATTGCCATCTATTGTCTTTTCTGCACCGAATTCTTTCGAATTCCCCCGTACGTTCGAAGCACTGACTTTCGCTTTTTCAGCCAGGTTAACAGCAAACGCTTCTTTGACAGCTGCGGCAAAATCTTTCGATGCTTTTATGTCATTTTCATGTATCAAACCTCTTGTGTCAATCGGGAAGTTTAGAAGCAATGTAGCGTTGCGTCCGATTGAGCTATAGTAGGTATTCATCAACTGAGGTAACGTTTTTACCCTGTTGTCTTCATATGTATGGTAGAACCATCCCGGCCGGATGGAAGTATTCACTTCACCGGGAACCCAGGAATCCCCGTTTTCCACTCCGTAACGCAACATATCTTCAGGTACGTCGCCGGTAGCATTCAGCAAACTCCAGTTTGTTTCGCCTACATAGCCGGCTTCGGTTCCAACCCAGCGGAGATCACCTCTGTCACCTCCATCGTTCCAGATCACGATATCAGGCTGAAGTTTGCGGATCAGCTTGTATGTATTCTGCCAGTCATAATAAGTTCTACGGTCAATTCTTCGGGTTTCCCTGGCGCCACCATAATATCCTGAACCACCATTGGCTCCGTCAAACCACACTTCGAAAATCGGTCCATAGTTAGTGAGGAGTTCTGTGAGCTGATTCCGGAAGTAGGTAATATATTCGGGTTTCCCATAATCAGCAGAGTTTCTGTCCCATGGCGACAGATAGATACCTAATTTCAGACCGTACTCTTTACAGGCATCAGCCAGTTCACGAACAATATCCCCCTTGCCATCTTTCCAGGGAGAGTTTTTCACAGAAAACCCGGTATATTTTGACGGCCAGAGGCAGAAACCACAGTGGTGCTTGACTACCATAATGATCCCTTTCATACCTGCTTCCTTGCAAACACGTGCCCACTGGCGACAATCCAGGTCTTTTGGATTAAATAGCTTGACATCTTCATCTCCATTCCCCCACTCCTGATCGGTGAAGGTATTTAAAGAGAAATGGAGAAAAGAATAATATTCCATTTCCTGCCATTTCATCTGGTTCTCATTGGGAACCGGCCCGAATGGTTTGGGGGCCAGTGTCTGGGCATAAGATGTGCCGATCAAAAGAGAGGAAAACATTATTCCCCAGATAATCTTTCTAATCATTATATGTTAGTGTTTATTTAATTTATATACTTCAACTTTGTTTTAAATATATCTGTTCAACTGGTCAATAATTAAATTGGCGACAATTCATAAACGTTGCCCTGTTCTGCGTTAAATTCCAGTACATAAGAGCCTCCCAGTTCCATGGATTTTTCTGTCAAACCATCCACTTTCAAGGCAAAAGCCGAACGGACGATGCACTTGTTTTTCACATTTGCCTTTATTACCACTTTTTGAGGTATGCTGTTTTTCCATTTAATATCTACTACGAAACCACCACGCGCAACCAGGCCTTTTACCTCCCCGTCTTTCCATACTTTTGGTAAAGCAGGCAGTAATTCGATATAGCCATTTTGACTTTGCAGTAACATCTCAGCAATACCGGCAGTTCCGCCAAAGTTCCCGTCAATCTGGAAGGGTGGGTGGGCACAAAACATGTTTGGGTATGTACCACCTGCATCCGACATATTAAGCATATGATTTTCTGTTGGATGAAGAAGGTTCTTCAACAACTGATATGCTCGGTCACCGTCTTTAAGCCTTGCCCAAAAATTTATTTTCCAGGCTAGTGACCAGCCAGTTCCGACGTCTGTCCTGACATCAAGGCTTTTTCTTGCTGCCCTGGCCAGCTCAGGTGTTGTCTGAGGATCAATCTGATTGCCAGGATACAGCATATATAGGTGAGAGACATGCCTGTGTCTCGGATCCGTTTCTTTAAATTCTTCGCTCCATTCCATAATTCTGCCGTCCGAACTTATTTGTGGAGTTGCAAGATCAGACAAAGCATTGGCAATTTTAATCAACAGAGAGTTATTATCGNNTCGTGCGAAGGCCCCATACACACCGAGCCAAGAGAAGCATCTGGTGCAACAAATTGATTTTCCGGCGAGGTTGACGGACCTGATACCAGTTTGCCTGTTGCAGGGTCTTTTACCAGCCAATTGAGATAAAACTGTGCCGCTTTCAACATAACCGGATAAACCCTTTCCAGGTATTTATGATCCATTGTGAACGTATAATGGTCCCAAAGATGCCGGCATAACCACCCGCCTCCAGCCACATACATTCCCCAACCTGTGCCTTCTCCCGGTGCAGTGTATCCCCAAACGTTAGTTATAGGTTCCGTGCACCATCCGTTGGCATGGTATTGTACCGTTGCGGTTACTTCGCCTGGTTTTACCAGCGATTCGATCAGGGCAGTAAGCGGTTCAAAACATTCCCGGAGATTGGTCACGTCGGCAGGCCAATAGTTCATCTGCAAATTGATGTTAGTGTGGTAATCACAGTTCCAGGGTGCCTGGATTTTATTTGACCAGATACCCTGCAAATTTGCAGGCAGTGAACCTTCCCGGGAAGAGGAGATCAACAGGTAACGGCCATACTGGAAATAAATTTCCTGCAAATGAAGATCNNCTTGGATGCTGCTTTGTTTAGCTGGTCCCTGGTTTTTATTTTTGGATCGTCACCAATGTATGCAGGATATTCCTGCTTGTAATTGGTAGCAGCCGTCAGTAACAGCATTACTTCATCAGCGCTCTGGATAGTAATCAGGCTGTCTGAATAGGCGACATTTCCACCTGTAGTTGTTGCTTTTAACCGTGCAGCATATTGCATACCGTCACCCCCTTTGCCATTGTCTAAAGTCCCAAACATCATCAGGTTATTCTTTTCATTACCGGTGGCAAACCGTTCCGGACGGGTTAGTGCCGCTTTAAAACTAATCGCTCCCTTTTTACTGGCAGTAAGATGCATAACTAAAACACGATCTGGGTAACTGATAAAGATTTCGCGTTGATAGCTTATGCCATTCTGATTATAAGAAATCTTCATAACCCCGTGATTCAGATCAAGTTCCCGGATATAATTACTGTACATAGTATTCTTATCGAAATCCAGCGATAAATTGCCCAAAATCTGGAAAGATCCGTAAGGAGAGCTGGCGCCATTTCCCCTTGCCGAACCAATGCCTTTGCAGACTTGTGTTTTTTCAGTCAGCTCGTTAGCTTCTTTGTATTTTTTTTCAAACAGGAGCTGTCTTATTTTGTCAAGTGATTCAGCAGCTTCGGGATTATTATTATCATCATTGCTGCCAGACCATAAGCTTTTTTCGTTTAACTGGATGATTTCATGATTTACATCGCCATATACCATAGCACCCAGGAACCCATTGCCAACAGGCAGGGCTTTTATCCATTCGGCATCATTTTCCTTCCCGTTTTTTACGTCTACTGTTGAAGACTTGGCAGGTTTATCATACCATAGGCTTAGTTTCTTCTCTACCGCACTCTGACAAAAAAGATTACTTATAATTATTAACAAAAAAAATAATGTAAAATTTGTTTTCTTATTCATTTACTATAGTACTAATTTTTAGCCAGATCGATTTGAACCGTTTGAGCAGAAGGGGCTATTACCCTAAAAATGTCCTGACGTGTTTGAGCATTAACGGCCGGGTATTGTGATAAATTATTTCGCCCAAGCATCTCCTTCAGGTGTTCGGCGCCATGCAAAATAAGCATCGAGGCTTTTTAGAGATTCGGCGCTGGGCACCGGTCCCGTGTGCGGAGTCTGGTTGAAGTACATCACCACTGGGTTGGCATCGCTGAATGCAGGCCATGCCGGAACTCCTTCACCGCTGGGATCACCATGCTTGGCAAAGTTTGTCCAATAGGTGGCCATGGCCTCTGATATCTCCAGGTCTGTTTTCGTTGTCTGAGGATTAGAGGCATCGAGATGCTTGAAGACATAATTCACATCCTGACCGTGAGGTGAGCCATATCCTGCCCGGGGTGAATCTGCAGGATAATCCGGGTGTTGATCAAAATAGTAATAGAATGCTTTTGATTTTCCCATCTTTGACTGAAGCCGGGCCCATATCCACGTGTGCCATCCGAATGCGGCATCACGGGCAAGGTCACGGGCGGTTTTTGGAACTGTGCCTGAACCAACAGGATAGGCTTTTATAAGGTCATCGGCAAACTTACCATAACGAGTTTTGACGCCTGTAATGTAATCTTCAGGAGTTTTTGGTGGTGAAAAGCTTGCACCCTCGTCAGAGTTGTAGCCTACAAGAATAGGAGTATCGTTGAAACGACCTNNTGATCATCGGGAATCACCCAACCATCGATAATAGGCCATGACATACCAAGTCCACGTCCTGCCGGGAGCTTATCTGCATCAATCTTCCGAAGTTCCGATATAGTCGAAACGCCAGCGCTTTTGAGGTAAGCTTGCCCGTCGACCTCTGCATCGGCGAGGCGTTTCAGATTTTCGCCAGGAAAGGTTTTGGGTCGCGGAGGGCCGAACGAGCCGCCGCTTTGTGAAATGGCTCCCTGGAACAGTCCTTTAGCCAGTGGTGAAGCACAGAGCATGCTAACAGCAATTCCTCCGGCCGATTCACCAAAAATAGTCACTTTAGTTGGGTCGCCTCCGAATGCAGCAATATTCTTCTTCACCCATTGCAGACCCGAGATCATATCCATAAGACCGTAATTTCCCGAAACATGGTTCGGGCTCTCCTTGCTTAACTCAGGGTGCGCTAAAAATCCCAGTTGGCCAACGCGGTAGGCGATACTTACCAGAACCACACCCTTCCTGGCCAGATTCTCACCGCTGTAATTCTTTTCTGACGTGGACCCTGCACCAAATCCTCCGCCATAGATCCATACCAGCACGGGGATGTGGTCACCGGCGGATTTTGCTGGTGTCCAAACGTTAAGATACAGGCAGTCTTCACTTTTTCCTGAGGGAGGATTCCCTCCCTGAATCGGTCCGGGTGCAAACTTTGTGGCCTGCTTCACTCCCTCCCATTTGGCAGCAGGCTGAGGGGCACGCCATCGCAGGTCACCAACAGGCGGTGCAGCGAACGGGATACCTCTGTAAACCGTCAGGTCGTCTTCAAACGTTCCCTGTACTAATCCACCATCAACTTTGACTGGCAAAGGTTGCTGGGCATGGCCAGAACCGGCGAAAAACATTGCAAACATCGCAAATAAAAGTGCTGTTTTCTTCATAAGTCTGATTCTTTTTATAAAATTTATTTCGTTAATATTCCCTTTCTATACTTCGTCAATTCCCTTTGGAAAGTTTTTGATACAGGTCTTTATCGAACTCTTCGATGCCGGTAATGCCATGGAGGTGGTTAACGGAAATCCAGGGCAACCAACTCCTGTGTGATCCGTAACCTCTGTTCCGTCCCATACTCCAGTTTTCCTGCTGCCATCCTGGCCCAAACAGGTCGAATGTGCGTCCGGGCAATGCTAACATTGCCTTGGTATTGTGCAGAAGTATTCGCGCGATATCCAGGTAGTGTTCATCATTAGTATATTTATACAACCTTACGTAATCCGGCGCACCCCAGGCCAGGTACTCGTCTACTCCGCCCGATGCTCTGGCTGTTATGCCCTGAACTCCAACAGTGGATACTCCACGCTTCCAGTTCAGAGTAGAATCGTTGGCACCAACAGGCATTGGTACATTCCATATCCATATCCAGCTTTCGGTGTAATTACC
>PLMC01000002.1:0-1758 GCA_003141495.1 Bacteroidales bacterium | reverse complement strand
GCGTTCCAACTCCTGGCGAAGGAACCGTCTTCATTTTGTTGTTTCAACAGCCAGTCAGCAAATTGAATACACCAGCTCAGCCATTCCGGATGTTCGTGTCCATGGCTTTTCTCACGGCGATAAGAATCGATTAAAGTGCGCATACCCTCTGAAGGTGATCTGAGGTTCATCACTACTGTTGACTGACAGTCAGGTTTTCCAGTCCACAGGTTGAAGCCTTCCCCTGCAGGAGGTGACATCCCGACTGTCTTGACAAAACTGTTAATAATCATTAATCCCTGTTCCCTCATCTTCTGACCACGGGGACCTGGATCACGGTCTCCTTCGAGCAATAACTGATCTGCCGATTCAATGCCTTTGGAAACAAAACCCATCAGTATCTGCGGCCATCGGTACAACTCATATGCATTTGGGTCCAGGTCAATACCAAATTCAGCTGCCCACTTTGCAAGTTTTATATTAGATTCCATGCTCATCTCGTTACTTTCCATCAGTCTGTTTGAAGCACGGTTTGACTGAAGCCCCTGGTTCCCGGCAGCCAATCTTGTGGGCTTCCTTCGATATGAGCCAGGTTTTCCGGTAACAGCATCGTAAAGAAAAGGAACTCCGGCCAGATTGCCTGCTACGAGAACATGAGCTGACAGGTGATCTATCAAAGTACGTCGAACAACATCGAGGTCGACAGTTGAAACCTTAGGATTCAGACTCTCCCATGCCCATCTCCACACTTCACTTTCTACATCGCGGAAAGAATCGTTATGCCCGAAGCGGAATGCTACCTGGTAGCTGTGAGAGAACCCCTCTGTTACAGGATTATAACGACGTCTCACCAATGGAGTTATTGGTCCTCTACCAAACCCGCCCCCGAATTCATCGGTAGTACCTGGCATCCAGAATCCGAATTCAACTCCACCTCCTGAAACTTCGTGTGCCCCCAGTGCTCCGAATTTTATATGTTTGTCTATTACCGGTGTATTGGCCGGGGAGATACTCTCCTCCGCAGTGGTTTCACCATTTGGTGCAGGATCCAACACTGCTACCCAGTTTCCATCGTGGAAGGAGAGCGTAAACAGTGGAGCAGACAATAGATCTTCACGTATTGAAAAGCGTTTGGCCTGATAATTCAATGTACCTCCGGGAGAAGTTTCTCCATCGTATGTTGGATCTCCATAGAGCAAGCCAGGAGCTAAATAATTTGCATCCTCCCATTTGATCGTGGGCCGGGTTAATAGTCTGACCGCTGAATAGAATCCGGCACTGTCCTCGGTTCCTGTAACACTTACTTTCCGATCGAGAGACAATACATCGCCTGAGATCATCCAATGGTCTTCGACATAAAACTTTGTTCCCCCTTCATCAACCAGTTTTGCCTTTCCGATCTCCGCGTTAGTCTCTTTTTTTAATGATTTGTAACCGGCTTCCAGCTGATGTAACTTCTGCTCTTTACTGAAAACCTCGATCTGGGCAGGTTTCTGTTGTATCAGGATAGGACCGGTACTGTCAGATATTTGGATACCCCATTCACCTCCGGCATCGCGGACAAATGAGACTGTCGACCCGATTTTCAAATTTCCAAGGTCCTTTCTTTGGCCCTGTTGTGTACATGCTGTCATAAGTGTCAGACAGAAACCGAGAATTACAAATTTTTTTAACATGTACTTATTCCTCCCCTTTTAAGTTGTTATATAATATTTTATTAAACATGCAATTCCAAAATTACTTATTTGACGATTATTGCGTCAACAGCCACTGGTCCGG
>PLMC01000068.1 GCA_003141495.1 Bacteroidales bacterium | reverse complement strand
GTTTTACAAACATAGGGCCTGATACTCTCTATAAATATTGAGTAGTCATTACTGACCCGGGCAACCTGCCAGGATAGAAATAAAATACAATCTGGCGCAATTTTTGCAGTCAGACCAGAAGAAATTATGGATGAACCCATAAATATTCTTTCAATTATGTATCTTGACTTCTGCTCCGACAAATAAGTACAATTTCCACACAAAACAGTAAACTATGAAAAATTCATTAATTTTATTAATTCTGATATTCGGACTAAATCTTTATGGACAAACAGATTCAACTGAAAAAGCGGTCCTTTATAATAAGATGTTGTCCAAAGAGATAGCGCAGTCTGAATTCGCAAGAATAGGCGCCAGATGGAACCAGACAATGAAAGAAATAAGAAAATATCCCGATTTGCCTTTAGATCAGACCGGACAGGTTCACTATTCATTTCTCAATAAATTTACAGGTTTGAATAAAGAAAAACTTTTCACCCGGACTCTTGAATGGCTATCAATAAATTACGGATTGTTTCCTCAATATATATATTCTAACCTGGAAGACGGAAAAATAATTGTCAGAAACAGTTTAAATCTTTCCTCCTCAAATTCTTGCACTTATGCGGCTGTAATTTTAATAAAAAACGAGAAAGTATTGGTAGAAATTACCAATATCGGTTATCAAATATACGCTGAAGGTTATTATTCAAATGATACTTGGATACCGGAAAAAACCGTAATTCTGGGCATAAATCAAATTTACCCGGTAATTTTGAAAAATCCTTCTGAATGGAACTCAAAATTAACTTTACTCAAGTCAACAAATGAACTTTTTAATACCGAAAATGAAAATTTTTGCAACTATCTTATTAATTATAATAACCCTGATACGTTGTAGCGCAAACTGAGTTAATTGAGTGTATCCACTATATACACAGAGATCATCCGGATCTTGCGACAAAATACTTAAAAGAATTATATTCGATGGCCGGACCGGATAGAGGTAGAGCACATAAATAAATATATAACATAAAAATTAGGCCATGGAAAATAACAACCGTCGTGAATTCCTGAAAAAGAGCATCCTTGCTATCTCAGGGGCTGCTTTGTTGCCCTCTAATCTCAGGTCAGGAATGAATGGAGTATCTCCAGAAAATGTCAGGCCTGAGTTACCAACCCGTATTCTGGGTAAAACAGGTATCAATACACCTCTGATAAGCATGGGGACAAGTGGCGCTACGGCATCTGGTTTTGTTAGGTCTGCCTATGAAGCCGGAATTAAGCTATTTTTTTCTGCCACATATTATGGTGAAGGAAACAACGAAAAGCTTGTAGGAGAGGGGCTGAGAGAACTTCCCCGCGATAGTTTTGTAGTTGGTACTGCTGTACCATCTGATGGTATGGATATGCGATCAGGAACATTCACAAAACCATTTGATAGTCAGGCTTATATATCAAAAGCTGAGCAAAGTCTAAAGAGGTTTGGACTTGATTATGTTGATTTTTTCCTGTTCCCATATGCCGGGAAAAGAGAAGTAGTGCTTAATGAAGAGGTTCTTAAAGCCATGGAGCTGCTCAAAAAACAGGGAAAGACCAGGTTTGTCGGAATTGCTTCCCACAGCGATACCGAAGAGGCTCTTAAAGCAGCGACCGATTCGGGAGTATTTGAGATGGCAATGATTGCTTATAATTATAAAACTTCTAATTTAGAATCTTTGAATTCAGTTATCGCAAAAGCCAGAAAGGCAGGCATTGGTATTGTGGCAATGAAAACTACGGCAGGTGCAATGCGACAGAAGTCGGGACCTCCGATCAACATCGATGCAGCTTTAAAATGGATATTCAGGAACGAGAATATTTCTTCAATTGTATCAGGCATGTCATCATTTGAGGAGCTACAGAAAAACCTTGTGATGATACAAAACCTTAAAATGTCAGATCAGGAATTAAAGGACCTTAATCTGGCGGATATGTCCGCAGAGCCCGGTCTTTACTGCCGTCAATGCAGGAAATGTATTCCGCAGTGTCCTAATAATCTGGATATTCCCACAATTATGAGAAGCTATATGTATGCTTATGGTTATAAAAATTCGTCGCAGGCATGGCACACTATTGCCAATGTTGAAATTTCAGGACGGCCATGTGAAAAATGTGAAGTTTGCAGGATTAATTGCACAGCCGGTTTTGATATTAAGAATAAGATCCTGGATATTTCCAGGTTAAAAGACGTTCCTTCGGAATTTGTTATTGCATAACACGTTATCAAGAACCTGAGAACATTATCTCAGGAATTATTGTTTATCAATATATAATCAATCTGAGGAACTATGAATAAACAAATAGAATATTTCCAGAACAAGCTTGATTACGAGCTGGATCCTTACGATCTGTTTACCGCTCTTGAAAACGGTGAAGACATTATTCCGGTAGATACAAGAAAGTTATTTGCTTATGAAAAAGAGCATATTCCGGGTGCAGCAAGTCTTCCTCACAGGGAGATTGATGAAAAGAGTACCAGTCACCTCGATAAAACAAAAATTTATGCTTGTTACTGCAACGGAATCGGGTGCAATGCTTCAACAAGAGGCGCTTTGAATATGTCAAAACTCGGTTTTAAAGTAAAAGAGTTGTTTGGAGGAATTGTATCCTGGAAATCTGACGGATATGCTACCGAAGGAACTCATAGTACAAAAGGTCTGACGATTAAAGGTGCTTATGAGGATGGTTAGAAAATATTGAATCCCCGCCAGCGCATTGGCTTCGCCGAGCTCTCCGCCAAATGGCGGATCGGTTCTCCGTTNNGCTTGCTGCGGAGTCAGCGAGCATTAATAATTTACCTTTGGGGATCGAAGATTCTTCGTAGCTTGCTGCGAAGAGCTTCAATTTCATTATAACCAGATCAACGATTCGTGCTGAGACAGTAGTCCTGACTCCGAAACATTCCTACATACTTTCATTTAGTAAATATAGCTGTGTAGCAAGCAGTTAGTCGTATTCCGGATAATTGGTTTTTCTTTTAGCGCTAGTATAATTTCAACCTGATAAAAGAAAAAGATTCTTCATTCTAACCGATCTGATTTGAAAATTTATTACTTTTAAACTTTGGTGATGGAATTCAACATAAATTACTAGAAAAACTAATAACTCTTTTCAGGTGAAAATTTAATATGAGTTCTTGATGATCATTGAAAACAATTTTGCAACATCCGGTTTCAGACGAATACTAATTATAAATAAACTATAATAATCATGAAAATTGTAAATGTATCTGCACTGGAAATCCTCGATTCAAGAGGGAACCCAACAGTTGAAGCAAATGTTACACTGGAAGACGGAACGAAAACACGCGCTATGGTCCCAAGCGGCGCATCCACAGGTGAGCGCGAAGCTTGCGAGNNGAGAATGTAAATAAGATCATTGCCAAAGAAGTTGAAGGTAAAAATATTGTTAGTCAGCGCGAACTGGATTATATGATGATCGAGCTGGACGGAACGAATAATAAATCAAAACTCGGAGCAAATGCGATTCTTTCAGTCTCTATGGCTTATGCAAGGGCAGAAGCTGAAAGTGCGGGCATACCGTTGTATCAATATTTAGGTGGGGCGAATGCTCATCTTTTACCTGTTCCTTGCCTTAATATTATCAATGGCGGAAAACATGCTGATAACAACGTTGATTTTCAGGAATTTATGATAGCTCCTCATGGTGCCGAAACGTTCAGGGAAGCTATAAGGATGGGAATTGAAGTGTTCCATACTCTAAAAGCAGTTCTAAAGGCAAAAGGTTACAGCACGGGCGTTGGGGATGAAGGCGGTTTTGCTCCTGACTTAAAATCAAATGATGAAGCAGTTGAAGTAATCCTCGAAGCTATAAATAAAGCAGGATATAAACCTGGCACGGAAGTAAGTATATGCCTTGATCCAGCAGCCAGTGAACTATGGGAAGATGGGAAATATAAACTTTTCAAGAGCACGGGTAAATTTCTTACAAGCGATGAAATGGTTAAACTCTGGGAAAACTGGGTCAATCAATATCCGATTGTTCTTCTTGAAGACGGACTGGCTGAAAATGATTGGAATGGATGGAAAAACCTTACAGACACAATTGGCAATAAAATAGAAATAGTCGGGGATGATCTCTTCTGTACAAATAAAAAAATACTTGCGGAAGGAATATTGAAGGGAGTTGCAAACTCAGTGCTTATAAAACTAAATCAGATCGGTACGGTTACTGAGACCCTCGAAACTATTGAATTGGCTTATAAGAATAAATATAATGCATTTGTATCTCACCGTAGTGGGGAGACACCAGATAGCTTTATTGCTGACCTTACAGTGGCCGTTAATGCCGGGCATTTGAAGACTGGCAGTGGCTGCCGGGGTGAAAGAGTTGAAAAATTCAATCAGTTGATGCGTATTGAGCATGAATTAGGTAAATACTCCGCATTTGCCGGGAAGAAGGCATTTAAAAACGCATAATTAAAAAATTATCAGACCATTCTTCACGGTCTGTCATCTTCCTTGAAATTAAATAGGGAAGAGAGTGAATCCCCGCGAGGCCATTCTCCGTTGCTTGCTGCGGAGTCAGTGAGCATTAAGAATTTACCTTAGGGGATCGAAGATTCTTCGTAGCTTGCTGCGAAGAGCTTCAATTATAATTACTATTTTTAATACTTATTAAAGCCTTGTCTGAAAATTGACAAGGCTTTAACTTTTATTTTCCAGAATAATTTAGAGTAAGGGAGGATTTTTAATCCTAATTGTTGAAGGAATTGCCGGAGTGACCAATTCGTTTGGAATCTCACGGTGGATCACATCGGTAAAAGAATAACAAGTTACGCCTTAATATATTTTGGCAAGGGCCTCTCTTTTGAGAACATAGTCGCGGTGTTAATTAATGCAAGATGAGAGTAGGCCTGCGGGAAGTTGCCTAAAAGCCTTTTTGTTGTGAAATCAATATCCTCACTAAATAGTCCAAGATGGTTACCGCAAGCTAACAGGTCCTCAAATATCTTCTTAGCTTCTTCTTTCATACCAATTCTGAAAAGCGCCTGAACGAGCCAGAAGGTACATATTGTAAATGATGACTGAGGTTTGCCAAAATCATCAGGATTTTTATAGCGGTAGATCAAACCGTTGTAAAAGAGTGCATTTTTAACTGCCAGAACAGTTTTTTGATAGCGGATATCTGTAGCAGGAATAAAATTATATTCAGCCATGAGCAACAAAGATGCATCAAGCTCAGAATTATTATATGTTTGGGTAAAGGTTTGAAGATCATCTTTCCATCCGTTCTTTAATATGTCATCTTTTATATCATTAGCAACACCTCTCCATGTTTCCTTATAGAATGTTTTATTCAGTAAGTGAGCTATTTTAGAAGCCCGGTCCATTGCAACCCAGCTCATAACTTTTGAGAATACGAAGTGTTTTTCTTCATTTCGGAATTCCCATATGCTTTTGTCCGGTTTTTCCCAATGTGTAGATACGGTTAGAGAAATGTTACGCACAATCTCCCACATATCTTCTATTTCATCCAGGGTACCAGGAAAAACCTCATAATACTGATAAATTACGTTTAACAGATAGCCAAAAATATCATTCTGCTTCTGATAGAAAGCCGCATTTCCTATTCTAACAGGTTTTGAGTTCTCATAGCCAGCAAGGTGGGGCAGGTCAATTTCTGTAAGATCCCGTTCACCCCTGATACCGTACATTACCTGGAATGAATCGGTTTTTGATTTTAGAATTCCTTTTAAATAAACAAGGAAACGCTGGGCTGTATTGTAATGACCCATTTTAAGCAGTGTATCTATCGACATTGAAGCATCACGAAGCCAGCAGAAACGATAGTCCCAATTACGCACATGACCAATAGTTTCGGGGATACTAGTTGTAAGTGCTGCCAGCATTGCCCCGGTTGACTGGTATGACATTATTTTTAGTACAAGTAAGCTTCTTATTATTTGTTCGGTATATTTTTCAAATTTTTTTGATCGGTTCGTCCAGTTAAGCCAGTAAACTTTTGTCCTCTGAAATTCGATGTAGACCCTTGTAATATCAATATCGATCAGCTTTTGATTGTATGATAACAGCAGAAATTCATGATGTCTGAGTGTAACCTCAGTTGAATTTAGGATATCTTTGCAGTTTAAGCTAGAATAGAGATAGATACAATCAGTTGGAATATCCCGTGAATAAGTCTTTATATGATTATCTTCCACAATATTCGAAACTTCTTCCCTTGCATAATTAAATGCTGGGTAATATTTGACTTTAAAGGTGGGAGCGCCTGAAATCCATTTGATATAGCGATATATTTCAGCAGGAGCAAAGTGGTTGTTTTCAGTCAGTTTATAACGCGGCATAAAGTCAATAACCTCAAATGTGCCTTCATCTGATTTAAATTCTGTGCATAATACATTGGTCCAGTAAATGTACTTCTGTGAAATTTTATATTCATCGCCAACTATAAAACTGAAAGAGCCTCCTATCTCATTATCGATGAGTTTGGCGAACACAGATGGCGAATCAAAATCCGGCAGACAACACCAATCTATGCTTCCTTTTTCAGACACAAGTGCCGCACTCCGGCAATTTCCAATTACCCCGTAATTAAGATTATTCATAATTATGCTTCATCATTAATTGATAACCATCTATTTCCTGTTAAAAAACTAGTATGTAAGTGACATCTCAAAGATAATACCGAATTTATTAACTGATCAGAAGAATACGATAAGAAGTACACTTATAATATCATTTCAAAACAATTAATTATCACATTTGTTTAACTTTGTATAATCCTCATCTTTGTAATAGCAGAATAGCCCGATTAATAATTATTATGGATAATATTACAGAAGCAGAAATAAAAGAAAAATTCAGAAGTGCAAAGAACAGACTGGTACTGCTTGACTATGATGGGACTCTTGTAAACCATACACCGCTGCCTGAAACAGCAATTCTTCCGGAACATATGTCTGACATTATAATAAAACTGGTTGATAATCCACAAACAAAAATATTTATTATAACCGGCAGAGGCCGCAGTGATATTGATAAATTTTTAGATCATATCCCGATAAATATAATTGCTGAACATGGAGCAATGATTAAGCTGGAAGGAGTTTGGAAGAATCAGATAATCAATAATTTTTCGTGGAAAAAAGCAATTTTGCCTGTTTTAAAACAGATTACTGATGCATGTCCGGAATCCTATGTTGAGGAGAAATATTTTTCTTTAGCCTGGCACTACCGGAATGTTGACGCCGATCTTGGATATTCATGTTCAAGGGAATTGATCCATCTTTTAAAGGGAATAATTCATTCTTATAATTTAAGAATCCTGGATGGAAATAAAGTAGTGGAAATATTGACAAATGAAACCGGTAAAGGATCTGCCGTAAAGAAATTATTTGAACAACAAGCCTATGATTTTGTCTTATCAATCGGAGATGACGCGACGGATGAAGAGATGTTTGAGTTTTTCTTGAATCATCAGAACGCTTTTACAGTTAAGGTAGGAACTGGTCCTACTCATGCAAGATACAGACTCAAAAGTATCAATGAAGTTGCCTCACTTTTAAATAAATTGTCGGGATGAGATTAAACATTTCAATTATACTTTCACTCCTTTTTGCTATTGGCCTGGTAGCCTTTGGTTTTACTTTTTACCAGAGTTCAGCTGAAAAAGCTAAATTGAATAATGATCTTGAATCACGTACAATACAGGTTACAAATGAGATATT
>PLMC01000080.1 GCA_003141495.1 Bacteroidales bacterium | reverse complement strand
TTTGCGCTTTTCGGGTTAGGGGTAAATGAAAAGTTCTGAGAATGGCCAATAATTACTTCAGTTTTAAAAAATTTACAATTTACCAGGATAAATCAGCCTTTAAAGTTGGTACTGATGGTGTTCTTCTTGGAGCCTGCTCAGATGTTTCAGGGGTTAAAAGTATCCTTGATATTGGTTCAGGTACCGGGCTTATCTCAATTATGCTTGCACAAAGATGCGATGCGACAATCACCGCAATTGAACCTGATGATGAATCATTTATCCAGACCTGTGAAAATGCAAAAAGATGTAAATGGCATGACAGGATAAATGTAGAACATTCCAAACTGCGGGACTTTAGGACAACGCAGGACAAGTTTGATCTGATAGTAACAAATCCACCTTATTTTAATAATTCCTTAAAAAGTTATAATCCAAGGAAATCAGCTGCTCGTCACAACGATTCATTAACAACCAAAGAGCTATTGGGAGGTGTTATTAAGTTCTTGGATGAAAAAGGTAGTCTGCAATTAATAATGCCTTATGTTGAAGGCAACGTATTTATTGCTGAAGCTCATAAATATGGATTGTTTTGCAATAGTATATTGAAAATAAGACCATTGCCAACTGCTGAAATAAGGAGATTAATATTAACCTTCAGCCGGATTAAGAAAAAACCTATCGAAAAATTCCTCACTATCGAAGTTGGCAAAAGGCATGAATTCACTGAAGAGTATAAAAATCTGACAAAGGATTTTTACCTGAAATTCTGAATAATTTTTTTAACTAATGAAAATGATCAGAACTCTCTACTCTATTGAAGGGGGAGTGACGGAGTGGATGATTATTTGTGTTTTTTGAGTTGCCTATGAGGTTAATCATGTGTGGAAAAAAGAATTACTTGTCGATAACTCTCCCCTCCTTTTGAAGGAGGGGTGGCACGACAAAGGAGTGACGGGGTGGTTGATTCGATCTAATCTGTTTTTATTGCTTTTTAGAAAGGCACTTCTTTATTTCATTTATAACAAATTCCGGATCCTGAAAAACAAGTTTGTTTTCAAATCTTAAAACTGTAAATCCAAGGTCCTTTAAATAATTATCTCTTAACTCATCTTTTAGAATCTGTTGTTTTTCCCCGTGAATGTTTCCATCCAGTTCAATTATTAACATCTGCTTCGGGCAACAAAAGTCAACTATAAAGTTTCCAATACTATGTTGTCTTCTGAATTTGTGTCCTGATATTTGTCTGGTTTTTAGAAGGTTCCAGAGTGAAGCTTCGGCTGAGGTAAGGTTTTTTCTTAATGTTGTGCGGTATTTACCCAGCTCCTTCTTATTGAAAAGATGTTTATCTGAAATCATACGAAAGATATTTTAATAATCAACCACCCCGGCCTTCGGCCACCCCTCCTTCAAAAGGAGGGGAGAATTACAATTTTCAGTTTTCTGCAATAATCGTTGACTGAAAGATTACTGTATCATCTCGCTTTTCGGCAACCCGTATTCTTCCTTCATCTCAATGCCAAGTGTTTTGAGTTCATTAAGTACTGGATCGTATATCTGGGGAATAACAGGCCGGTGAACACCTGTTACTTCAATTTTCTTTTCAAGTATCATTTTAACTGCAATAGCGGCCGGCAAAGCAACTGTCCGTGCAATAGATGTATTAGTGGCAGGGGTTCCGAAATCAAGCATTGATGACTTAATAACTTCCCTTTTCCCATCAGGATAAACTGCAAGGAAAATATGTTGTAAAATAACTGCATCACGCTCATTGTCATGTAGCATCATCTTATTTATCATTCTGTCGGAGGTGATTTCAAAAGGTGTTGTCTTGTTATATTGAAGTTTTTCGTCACTGAAAAAGCCAAGAAAATCAAGTGCCTGAATTGCCACTGATTGCACGGGGACACTCAGCTTAAATGCCAGGTTCTTCTTTAGATCTTTGACTCCTGATCCACACCTTTCTGCCAGGAATTCTGCGCAACTCATATTTTGATAATCATTTAAAGAGTCATCGAGCATCCCTATACTCTTCATTGCATCAAGAGCTTCGCACCATCCTTTATACCTGAACGTGCCTCTGTAAATTGTCTTTGCTTCTTGTATTCCGTAAATGTCAGAATAGCTTATCGAATCCCTGTTTGGATAGACATCAAGATCACCAATTCCCGGGAAATTATATGTGAACGTGTCTTTAAAGAGATCTACAGGTGCAATGTGGATTTTTTTACCTTTCTTAAGATAAAGTGCACTGTTCCTGCTTGCAAGGATAACTCCTTTCGGACTCCAGGTGAATTTATACTTAAAAGGATTATCAGCAGACTCGGGAGCTGGAAGTGCTCCGCATATTGAATAGAACTCTTCCACTTTCCCTTTTTTATTATGGATATGATCAATGACTTTCATTGCCGTCATATGATCTATTCCCGGATCAAGACCAATCTCATTAAGGAACAGTAATCCAGCTTCTTTAGCAGATTCATCAAGGTCCATCATACCAGGTTGAATATACGATGCGGTAACAAGTGATTTTCTATGCCGCAGACATACTTTAGCAACATCAGAATGAAACTTATAGGGGAGAAAGCTTACCGTGATATCATAGTCAGTTACAATCTTCTCAAGCATTGCAGGATCATCCATTGACCAGTCGAGTGATGATCCATGAGGATTTCCATTTATCATCTCATCGGCTCTCTCCTTCATAGGAGATGCAATCATCAATTCAAAATTATTTCTAAGCAGGTATTCCACCATCGGTTTGACTACCAACCCTGCTCCGAGAATTAAAACCTTTTTCATAATTATTGATTTTGACTTCGTCGAGCTCCTCCGCTCTGCGTCGTCGGTTCTTCGTTTACCCCGTCCCCAAGGGGAGCGAAGAAAATCAATTTACTCCCCCAGGGGTTGGGGTAAATAAATTGATTTTCAAGCGACTTGCGAAAGGTTATAAACTAATACTGATTAAAACAATATAATTTTCACCACAAGGTAAATAAACTCTTCTACAGATACCATGATATTTCTTTGTGAATTCTTTGTGTCTTTGTGCCGTTGTGGCAATATTTTTTTTGCCGCTAAGACGCCAAGACGCAAAGAAGACATAAAACCCTTTGTTAAATCATTTATTTATAATAATAAAAATCAAAAACTATTTCATTAATATTGCCAGCTATGTATCTTTGCTGAAACTAGCCGGTAAACAAACACAATATTTAAAATCCCTGTATTCCAGATGTCTGATTTTCAGAAGTATGTAGAAACACCGCTGATGAAGCAATATTACAACATCAAGACTAAACATCCTGATGCAATATTACTTTTCAGGGTGGGTGATTTCTATGAGACGTTTGGTGAAGATGCCATCAGAACTTCTGAAATCCTTGGCATAACTTTGACGCGGCGCGCGAATGGCTCGGCTTCGTTTGTGGAACTTGCAGGGTTTCCTTATCATGCCCTCGACACTTACCTTCCACGTCTCGTAAGGGCAGGTCAGCGGGTTGCAATATGTGAACAACTAGAAGATCCGAAACTCGCCAAAAAAATCGTAAAACGAGGTATAATAGAGATGGTGACTCCGGGGGTCTTACTCAATGAGAATGTCTTAAATCATAAAGAGAATAACTTCCTTGCCGCCGTACATATTGATAAGAAAATTGCAGGAGTTGCATTCCTTGATATATCCACCGGTGAGTTTTTAACATCCGAAGGTACTATTGAATACATCGATCAGATGCTTAATAACTTCCAGCCCAAGGAAGTCTTGTTTGAAAAAGGAAAGAAAGACTTGTTCCTGGATTATTTTGGTCCGAAGTTCTATACTTTTAAACTCGATGACTGGATCTTTACCCAGGAGGCAGCAAATGACAGATTACTTAAACAATTTGAAACCAGCTCTTTAAAAGGATTCGGAGTTCAGAATCTTAACTTCGGTATTATTGCAGCCGGTGCGATATTATATTATCTCGATATTACGCAGCATGAACAACTTGGACATATTACGAGTCTGGCAAGGATTGAAGAGAACAGGTATGTCTGGCTCGACAAATTTACTATTAAAAACCTCGAGTTGTTCCACTCTCCTTATGAAGGAGCAAGAACACTTATCGATGTAATGGACAAAACCATATCTCCTATGGGAGGAAGGCTGTTAAAAAGATGGATTTCGCTACCCCTGAAGGATATTCAGCCTGTCAATGAGCGGCTCGATGTTGTACAGTATTTTGTTGAAAACATTCCAATTAAAGATGAAATTGCAGGATTAATCCGGCAGATAGGGGACCTCGAAAGGCTTATATCAAAGGTTGCAGTTAACAGGATAAATCCAAGAGAGGTGGTTCAGTTGAAGCGGGCCCTGAAAGCTATTGAACCGCTAAAAGTGCTGTGTGAAAACAGCGGGTGTCTCCCTCTTACTCAAATTGCTGAGCAAATGAATCCTTGCAAGTCTATTGCCGACAAGATTGACAAAGAGCTTAATAACGATCCACCTGTGCAGCTCAATAAAGGTAATGCAATTGCCAGTGGAATTTCAGAGGAACTTGATGAATTGCGCAAGATTCTTTATAACAGTAAGGACTATCTTGCTGATCTGCAGGCTCGCGAGAGTGAACGCACCGGAATAACGTCACTCAGGGTCAGTTTTAATAATGTTTTTGGCTATTATATTGAAGTACGAAATACTCATAAAGATAAGGTTCCTCCCGAATGGATAAGAAAACAAACACTGGTAAGCGCAGAACGTTATATAACTGAGGAGCTTAAGGAATATGAAAGCAAGATACTCGGAGCTGAAGAAAAGATAATTGCACTCGAAACAAAACTTTTTACGGACCTTGTTTTGGCAATCCTGGAATTTATTCCGCCGATTCAGCTTGACTCATCACTGATTGCCAGGCTCGATTGCCTGCAATCATTCGCGGTAATAGCTCTGGAAAACGATTATGTAAGACCGGTTCTGAATGACTCCAGAACTCTTGAAGTTACTGAAGGCCGCCATCCGGTTATCGAAAAACAGTTACCTGTTGGTGAGTCATATGTCCCTAACGATATGATACTTGATACTGAAGATCAGCAGATTATTATACTTACCGGACCTAACATGTCAGGGAA
>PLMC01000057.1 GCA_003141495.1 Bacteroidales bacterium | reverse complement strand
AATATTGAAACAGGTAAAGAAATTAATATTACTGAAGCTAACAAAGGTTATGACAGATACCCGGTATTTTCACCCGATGGTTCGAAGATAGCATATCAGAGTATGGAAAGAGATGGTTACGAAGCTGATCTCGACCGGTTGTTTGTTTACAATATTAAGGAAGGAACCAGGACGTGGATATCAAAAGGATGGGATTTTGATGTGTCAAATATAACATGGGCGGATGACAAGACATTATATTTCATTTGTTCTCATCTGGGCACTTCACAGATATTCAAGACCGACCTTGGAGGAAGTGGTGTTACTAAGGTGACTGAGGGAGTACATAATCTGGGTCCTATTAATCTGAAGTCGGGAGTTCTGGTTTCTGAACTGACATCGATGTCAATGGCTCCTGAACTTTCCGTCGTTGATATGAAGACATTCTCAATTAAGCAGATCACTTCCATAAATAAAAGTATATACGATAATATCAGGATGGGAAAAGTTGAGGAGAAATATACCAAAACAAAAGACAATAAAGATCTTCAGATGTGGGTAATCTATCCACCTGACTTTAACCCAGCAAAGAAATATCCTGCACTGCTTTTCTGTGAAGGAGGTCCTCAGTCGTCGCTGGACCAGTTCTGGTCGTACAGGTGGAATATGCAGATGATTGCTGCAAAAGGATATATAGTATTTGCACCAAACCGACGTGGCGTTTCAGGGTTTGGTCAGGAATGGAAAGAACAGATTTCAGGTGATTATGGCGGGAAAAACATTCAGGACTATCTTGATGCAACCGATGCAATGGCAAAAGAAACATTCGTTGACGCAAAAAGAATGGGTGCAGTGGGAGCTAGTTACGGTGGTTATTCTGTTTACTACCTTGCAGGTGTTCACCAGGGAAGATTCAAAGTGTTCGTTGCCCATTGCGGTGTGTTCAATTTCGAAAGCGAATACGGTTCAACAGAAGAGCTCTGGTTTCCGAACAAAGATTATGGGGGCCCTTACTGGAAAAATCTTCCAAGCTATAAATTCTCGCCTCATCTCATGGTTGATAAGTGGACAACACCTATACTTATAATTACGGGAGCGAATGATTTCAGGATACCCTATACTCAGAGTATGGAGGCATTCACGGCTGCTCAGTTACATGGTATTCCAAGCAGACTGCTTTTCTTCGAGGATGAATGTCATTGGGTTACAAAACCACAGAATTCCGTTATCTGGCAACGTGAGTTTTTTGAGTGGCTGGATACATATCTGAAATAAAGTCTATCTTTCCAGATCAAATGTACTCACCCCCTTCTTTTCCCCCTCTCTGCCACCACTGCAGTCAGGCTCCTCCCTAAAATTGCCCACTGGGCAATTTCTTAACGGTCGTTCCTGTAAAGAGGGGGAATTGACTAATATACAATTTATTACCCCCTCTCTTTGCGAAGCAGAGAGGGGGTTGGGGGTGAGTTCATATAAAGAGTAAATGAGGCTATCCTTTAAGTAATTCCATTACTTTCTCAACTTTTTCCTCTAATGGAATTTTACCGTCGATCCAGTTTATTTTAATCCCCTTTTTTTCCATGCCTCTGAACCATGTCATCTGCCTTTTCGCAAACTGATGAATAGCTATTTCAAGATCCCTTATCATTTCCTGGTAAGAGATCTTTCCGGTCAGATATAAGGTAATAAACTTATATTCAAGACCATAATAAATCAAAGTGTCAATGTTAATACCTCTATCGATCAGATTCTTCACCTCGTCAATCATCCCGGAATCGAAACGCTGTTTAAGCCTTTCCGATATCCTTTTGCGTCTCGTATCTCTATCGAACAAAATACCTGTAAGAAGAGATTTGATTTTTGGAAATTCACTGTAATGACTCCCCGGATTCCGGCTGGAATGTTCAATTTCAATTGCCCTGATAACCCGCTTCTTTGTGTCTAAATCTGTTGTATTATGAAGGCTTTTGAATGTCGCCAGAATCTCCCTGAGTTCCTCCATTGATTTCTTTTCAAGTTCAATTCTCAGCCCACTGTCAGGAGGTACCTCAAACATTTTGTATCCTGTTATAATACTGTCAGCGTACATTCCTGAGCCGCCGCAAACAACCGGAAATATTTTTCGCTTTTTCAGATCGGAATATACTTTTTTAAAATTGCGCTGATATTCGAATACACTGTATTTATAACCGGGGTCAGCGATATCTATTAAATGACAAGGGATGTCCTTACCATCGACATGGTAATCATCATAGTCCTTTCCTGTACCCAGATTCATACCCCTGTAAACCTGACGTGAATCTGCACTGATAATCTCACCTCCTACCCTATTGGCGATAGCTGCAGCCAGGGCAGTTTTGCCTGATGCTGTTGGTCCTGTAACCACTAATATATCGTAGATAGAATTCAGGTCCACAGTCTCATTTTTTAATCATCCCGGTTCGTAAAGCAATATACCATAAATTTATTTAATTTTGCCGTGCGTTTAAATTTGATTTTTATGGCTAGCAAGTTCTTACCTTTATTAGTAAAAGATATAATTTCTAATCCTGCAAAGGCATGGGAGACAATTAATTCAGAAATCGAACCAGTCAGGGTAACAAGAAATAACCTTTTATTCCCACTGATTATCCTGGTTTCTGTTTCAGCCATCGCCGGATCATTAATATTTATAAATTCTCAGTTATCACCTGTTTATTCCTTATTAGTGGGGATCAGATGTTTCCTGCTCTTCTATATTGCTGTTTATGCTACTGCCTTTGTACTCAAAGAAATAACATATTCACTTGATCCTGGCAGAAGTTTTGCCATTTCCTTCAGGTTAATTGTATACGCACTGGTGCCGTTTCTTTTATGCCAGTTTTTCAGTCGTTTTTTCGAATCTCTTCTTTTTGTTAATGTCCTGGGTTTTTATGGACTTTATATCTTCTGGACTGGTTCAGAGAAGATGTTAAATACCCCGGCTCACAAAAAAACGCCATTGCTTATTGCTGCGTTTGTTACATTTGTCGGGATATATGTTTTAACTAATCTTCTCTTTAAAATGCTGACAAACAAAATATTCTTTAAATTCTTTTCTTAATCAGCCAGAATGAAAGGAGGCTCAGGAAATATTGTAATTAAAAATAAAAAGGCTTCTCATGATTATGAGTTTATTGAAAAGTTCGTGGCTGGTATTGTCCTTTACGGAACGGAGATAAAATCAATCAGGCTCGGGAAAGCAACTCTAGCCGACTCATATTGTTTTTTCAATAATGGAGAACTTTTTATCAAGGGAATGCACATTGCTGAATACTGGTGGGGAAATCTTAATAATCATGATCCGCTCAGGGAAAGGAAGTTATTGCTTACCTCCCGTGAGTTAAGAAAAATTGACAGAAAAATAAAAGAGAGCGGGCTGACAATTATTGTCATTAAAGTCTTTATCAGCAGCAGAGGATTGGCAAAAGCCGAAATTGCTATCTCCAGGGGGAAGAAAGAATACGACAAACGTGAAACCCTGAAACGAAAAGATGCTTCGAGGGAAATGGACAGGATGAGAAAAGTCTGATTAGAAGTTTGGACTCAGCAGATATCTTGAATAGAATTTGACGATATAATCTACTGCCTCATCAGCTGTATCAACCAGGATAAATACATCGAGATTCTCAGGTGATATATTATGTTCTTCCTCAAGCATCTCGTTTTTAATCCATTCCATTAAACCACTCCAGTATTTTTTACCCACCAGTATTATTGGAAATTTTCCAATTTTCCTCGTCTGGATTAGAGTAATAGCCTCAAAGAGTTCATCGAATGTTCCGAATCCACCCGGAAGAACAATAAAACCCTGTGCATATTTCATGAACATGACTTTCCTGACAAAAAAGTGATCGAAAGTTATCAGTTTATCAGAATCGATGTATGGATTAGGATGCTGCTCAAACGGGAGATCAATATTGATACCCACAGATTTGCCTTTTCCCCTGGCAGCTCCTTTGTTAGCTGCTTCCATAATGCCGGGCCCGCCCCCGGTAATAACCCCATATCCTTTCTGAGTCAGCTTGAATGCTATATCTTCCGCAAGAATATAATACTTATTATCAGAACGTGTCCGTGCAGAACCAAAGACTGAGACACATGGACCAATTCGGGCAAGTTTTTCAAAACCTTCTACTAACTCAGAGATAATTTTAAATACTCTCCATGAATCTGTGGTATGAATTTCATTCCAGGTTTTCTGTTCAAAAGCATCTTTAATAAGATCTGCAGGTTTCTCCATTTTGGTTTCAATAATGAATAATCGACTCAAATATAATTAAATTCTTATGCCTTAAGTTCAGCTTTCAGGTATTTTCCGGTATAACTGTCTGAACATTCAGTAAGTTTTTCAGGAGTTCCGGAGAAGATTATATTTCCTCCNNACATCCAGGTTATGTTCAATTACGATTATAGTATTGCCCCTGTCAACAAGTTTATTAAGCACATCGAGCAAAACTCTTACATCCTCAAAATGCAAACCTGTTGTTGGTTCATCAAGGATATAAAGTGTCTTACCTGTATCACGTCTGGCAAGTTCAGTGGCCAGTTTTACCCGTTGTGCCTCGCCACCTGAAAGTGTTGTGGACTGTTGTCCCAGCTTGATATATCCAAGTCCTACATCCTGAAGTGTTTTTATTTTATGATAAATTGATGGTACGTTAGCAAAATATTCAACCGCCTTATTAATAGTCATTTCCAGCACGTCACTTATTGACTGACCTTTATACTTGACTTCGAGCGTTTCACGGTTGTACCTTTTCCCGTTACATTCCGTGCAATGAACATAAACATCAGGCAGAAAATTCATCTCAATAGTTTTCATACCTGCTCCTTCGCAACCTTCACACCGGCCTCCTTTGACATTAAATGAGAACCGCCCGGCTCCGAATCCGCGTATTTTGGCTTCAGTAGTCTGTTCAAAAAGCTTCCTGATATCGGTAAAAACGCCGGTATATGTTGCAGGATTTGACCGTGGTGTTTTACCTATAGGCGACTGACTAACCTCAATTACCTTGTCCAAATATTCGAGTCCTATAATTTCCTTGTACGCCAGGGGTGATTTCCCTGAATTATGAAATTTCTTTGCCAGCGCTGGATGGAGTGTCTGATTAATCAACGATGATTTGCCACTTCCCGATACCCCTGTGACACAGATAAGAGTACCAAGAGGCAGCGTAACATCCACATTATTAAGATTATGTCCCGAAGCGCCTGATAGAGTTAGAAATTTACCATTCCCTTTTCTTCTCACTTCGGGAATGTTAAACTTCTTTTTATTATTAAGGTATGATGAAGTAAGCGTATCCTGTTTCATCAATTCCTTTGGATTTCCATGAGCGACTACCAGACCGCCGTAACGTCCGGCGCCCGGTCCCATATCAATCACATGATCGGCCGATAAGATCATCTCTCTGTCATGTTCTACGACAATTACAGAGTTTCCGGCATCCCTGAGCTGTTTTAACGCAGCTATCAGCCGCCTGTTATCTCGCTGATGCAGCCCAATGCTGGGTTCATCCAGAATATAGAGTACATTGACCAGTCGTGAACCAATCTGAGTGGCCAGTCTTATCCTCTGACTTTCTCCACCGGAAAGAGTTCTTGCTCCCCGGTTCATCGAAAGATACTCCAGTCCAACCTCAAGCAGAAAACCCAGTCNNTCCATAGCTGAGAGTTCTCCGATATTTTTGTCAGCTATTCTGAAAAATAATGACTCTTTTTTCAGCCTTGTACCCTGACATTCAGGGCAAACATTATATTGTACGTACTGATCCTTAATTTTTGTCCCGTTTTTCTTTCCGTTTATTGTTTCAACATTTCCGACAAAATTCACAACACCTTCAAAAGTCAGGAAATAGTTGGATGTCATTCCCAGCGGTGTGTTTGACAGTTTTAGTACCTCTTCCGATCCGTAAAGAACTTTGTTGAGAGCATCTTCAGGTATCTCTTTGATTGGAGTATCCAGAGTAAATCCGTTTTTTTCAGCTATTGCCTCAATCTGCCAGAAAATCCAGGTATTCTTGTACTTGCCGAGAGGTTCAATCCCTCCTTTTCTGATGCTGAGCTCTTTATCGGGTATAAGTTTCTCTTCATCAATGCTCGATATCTCACCCAGTCCGTTACAGTGAGGACAGGCGCCCTGTGGCGAATTAAAAGAAAAGGTATGGGGTGCTGGTTCATTATAAGATATCCCGGTAGTGGGGCACATAAGGTGCCGGCTGAAATACCTCGGTTCGTTATTTTCGCTATTCAGAACCATCATGACTCCATCACCCTGATCGAGTGACATCAGGATTGAATCGTTAAGTCTTTTATCGGATGTATCTCCAACTTTGAATTTATCAACTACTAATTCAATATAATGAGTCTTATACCTGTCGAGCTTCATTCCCGGAATCAACTCCCTGATTTCGTTGTTTATACGAACATTAAGGAAACCTTTTCGCCTGAGTTGCTCAAATAACTCTTTATAATGACCTTTTCTTCCTTTAACTATTGGGGCAAGGAAAAAAACTTTCTTTCCTGAAAAACGGTTTTTAATCAGATCAAGTATCTGGTTATCTGAGTATTTTACCATCTTTTCACCAGTTAGGTACGAATATGCTTCGGATGCCCTGGCATATAAAAGTCTGAGAAAATCATAAATCTCGGTAATAGTTCCGACCGTGGAACGCGGGTTTTTATTGGTGGTCTTCTGTTCGATAGAGATAACCGGACTTAAGCCTGTTATCTTATCAACATCAGGACGTTCCATTCCTCCAAGAAATTGCCGGGCATAAGCTGAAAGAGTCTCCATATAACGTCTCTGACCCTCGGCATATATTGTATCGAATGCAAGAGATGATTTTCCGCTTCCGCTTAAACCTGTGATTACCACAAGGCTGTTTCGGGGAATGGTAACATCTATATTTTGTAAGTTATGGACCCTTGCGCCAAGAACTTTAATCTCCTCATTCATCTTAACTTCTCCTCATCAAAAGGTCAGTTCTCCATTTTCTGTTTTTTCGGTATTCCGCATTCCTCCTGAAGGAATCTTTATCAAATATTCTTTATTTGGTTTAGGAGTCAGAAATGGTTTCCTGAGCCAGGGATTAAGTAATTTCAATATTTTATAATTAGTACCGAACTTTTCAGCAAAAGCTGAAAAATCGGTAATAGCACTGTCAACCGTTATTTCAGAATATTTTAGTTCCGGATATAAATCAGATTTTGAAATCTTGAATCCATAATTCTCCGGATCATTGATTATAAGTTTATATGCCACTGCTCTGAATATATATCTTGCTGTTTCTTCGCTTAACAGCAGATCGTAGTAGTTATGCTGGTGCTGGATTTCTATCTGCTCATCTATTGCGGCTCTGCCACCATCGTATGAAGCGGCAGCAAGTGTCCAGTTACCATATTTTTCATATGATTTAATAAAATAATCGCATGCGAATTGTGTTGATTTTTCAACATTATATCTTTCGTCGATTACGGTGTTTATCTCCAATCCTTCTTCTTTTCCTGTTTCAGGCATTATCTGCCAGAAACCGGTAGCGCCAGCCGGAGAAACCATATTACTGTATTCACTTTCGGCAGCTACCAGGTATTTGAAATCATCAGGGATATTGTTCTTTTTAAGAATTTTTTCGATCATTGGAAGGTATCTGTTTGCTCTCATAATAATCAGAATAGTTGAGGAGTGTCTGTAGGCGGTTGTAAGGATTTCACGTTCAAGGCTTTCCCGTGTATCAAAGTTATCGAGAGGCATTTTCTCACCTGCGAAAGTAACTTCTTCAGGTAGTTTGAATGATTTGATGTTATAAATTGTATCTGTTATCTGCCGTATTCCTGCCACATTGTTATTAAATCCTTTAAAGCCCTGAGCTATTAACAGAATGATAATAGCTGTTCCGGCCAGAACTAAAGCAGTAAGAACCGATTTCTTTTTTGTATTTATCATAATAACTGAAGCTATAAGAAATAAAGCGCAAAGGTAACATTTTTGCACCTGAAAAATAATTTAAGTAATGGTAAATTAATCTGGGAACAGACCCGGTAAAAAATAACAATTGATGCAGAGTAGAAAAATAACAGAAAGAAAAGGGATATCAGGTCTCAGAATTTATATGAAACTCCTGAGAATATTCCGAAAGAATAAGGATGGATGAATGAACCAGTCGTTACACTGAATGGATTAAGGTAATATCTGAAAGTTGGTTCCAGGTTCAGAGATAATTTATCGGAGAGATTGTATTCCATACCCATCCCCAGGGAACTACTCAATGCAAGCGGATTCAGTCCTTTAGTGTCCCCTATGGAATATTTTGTACCATCCTTCATGGTATAAGCTGAATTACTGACCAGCAGGTTATATGATAATCCTCCAATAATATTAATGCCAATCATTTTATCAATAACTTTATACCTTACAATTACAGGAAGTTCCAGATAGCTTAAATTCTGGGTTAACGAATTGCTGATATATTGCAGGTTTGCCTTATTAGGGTCAAATGCATCATTTGTATAAGCTGCAATGACTTTGCCGCTACCATAATCTGTAAGGTAAACATCAGGGTTAATTGTATATACAGTACCACTTGTAGTAGGTACCACAAAACTCGGACCTCCTTTGGACTCGTTATATTTCTGAAATCCGCTGAAGGAATAAATACCATCTACTCTCTGCCCGAGAGAGGAATAATATATACCCGATTGTATACTGAACCTTTTACTTATTTTATAGGAAAATCCAACTCCCCCCGAGTAGGAAAAAAGAGGCTTTTCGGTTGATGGAAGCTGACTGGTAAGTTGATCACTACCCGAAGTAAATGTTGAATAATATGTTGGTGAGGCTAAAGCTTCTATGGACCATTTGTTCACCGGCTTGACAACAGTGTTCACAGGAGGATACTGAAGATCAGGATATAGAATCATTATTGGATTTCCTTTGGACGAATTCAGTGGTTTCAGTTCCAGATCGCTAATTGTTTCATTTTTTATTAAGTAAAGGCTTTTGGTTTCCGGGATATTAAAAATTTGTTCAGGAGGAGCTATTGTTTCAATTTCCTCATTAATGGCAGAATTGTATTCTGTTTCTAACAGGACATTGGAAGAACTTTTAACCATATTATTTTTTTTCTCCGGTAAATACTGTGTATTGTCAATGGGGTTATAAATAACCGGAGAAGAAGCCGGTACGTTAAAAGCTATTACAGAACCTGCAGGTCCTAATGACATTTCCCTGCTCCATCTGTAAGCTAAGAAACTCATTGTCAATAGCACAGTAACCACAGCAGCTGCTCTAAGATATATTATGGGTCTGGTTTTCACTTTAATTGCGGAATGAATACCATTCCACAACCCTGGCGGAGGNNAGAAGATCTATATTTGCCCCTTTTTCATCCATTTGCCACTTTCTTCTTAATTCCTGTATATGATCCTACTCTTCTCTGAAGGATTACCCTTGCCCGGGAAAGATTTGATTTCGACGTTCCCTCTGAAATATTTATCATTTCACCAATTTCCTTATGAGAATATCCTTCAATTGCATAAAGGTTAAACACCATTCTGTATTTCGTCGGCAATTCTCTGATAATTTCGAGCAGATCATTAGCTTCAAGACCTGCATAATCCTGATTATCAGGTTCTGCATCGGGCTCCTGAATCGTGTCTATATCGTCAACACGATAGAGGCTAGGCCTGGTGCGGAATTTTTCAAGCGCTGTATTCACCGTTATCCGGCGCATCCACCCCTCGAAGGAACCTTCATGTTTATAATGATGCAGGTTTTCAAATATTTTAATAAAACCTTCCTGTAAAATATCTCTCGCCTCTTCATCATTACCTGAATACTGCAGGCACACCGTGTATAGCTTAGCAGCATGTCTCCTGTACAAAAGTTCCTGGTCCCTTCTGCTACCGGCAAGACAACCTTTTATTATTTTTTTTATCTCCGACAAGGTTTTTTACCTGATTGAGAACATAAAAATATAAAATAATTATCTCAAATGCCAGTATTTCTCAAAAGATTGATGGTATTTATTAAAAAAAGGTTGCGTGGAGAAGGTATGTTCATTTCTTTTGCTTGCCCAAAAGAAATGAACCAAAGAAAAAGGCAGCCTCAAATCTTTTTTGGGCTTAACATTTTATCGGTTGCCCACTCATTACAACTCGTCGTCCTTCGTACTCCTCACACAGTAATGCTTACATTTAGCCTTCGCTTCGCAACCTCTAAAATGTTAATCTATTTCCAAAAAAGATTTGAAGGCATTGCTTTCCTTGCGAAGATTTTGGTTAAAATTTTCAACGTCCTAAAAATCTGATTATTATAACTTGGTTTTAAAATGGCCTCAGAGAATTTTGGGGAAATTCGACTGTTTTGAGACTTGCTGCGAAGGCTTGTTGTAAGCAATACTGTTTGAGTGACCCCGAACAAGGCGAGGGGGAACGAGTTGTATTGCGCGGGCAAGACGAAAAACAGTTGTCCCAAAATTATCTGCAGCCTTGATTTTTCTTTGGTTACTTTCTTTTTATCAAGAAAAAGAAAGTAACATTAAATGTGTATTACCTCCCCATACGCAGCGGCAGCTGCTTCCATAATAGCCTCCGACATTGTAGGATGGGGGTGAACCGATTTAATTATTTCATGTGCAGTAGTTTCAAGTTTTCTGGCAACAACTATTTCTGCAATCATCTCGGTAACATTAGCTCCGATCATATGTGCGCCAAGCAGTTCACCATACTCTGCATCGAAGATAAGTTTGATAAACCCGTCTTTTGCACCTGAAGCACTTGCTTTACCTGATGCAGTAAACGGAAATTTTCCAACTTTTAAATTATAACCTGCTTCCTTTGCAGCAGCTTCTGTAAGACCGCAAGAAGCTATTTCCGGAGTGGTATATGTACATGAGGGAATATTCTTATAATCAAGAGGCTCAACCTCTTTGCCTGCTATCTTTTCTACACATATTATCCCTTCTGCTGACGCCACATGGGCAAGCGCCGGTCCATGAACGATGTCGCCTATGGCGAAAATGCTGGGGATTGATGTACAGTAATAGTCATCAACAACAATTTTACCCTTATCCATTTTAACTCCGGCCTTTTCAAGACCAATATCTTCAAGATTTGCCGTAATACCAACTGCTGATAAAACAACATCAGCTTCTACAATCTCCTCTCCTTTTGTTGTTTTGATGGTCACCCGGCATTTCTCTTTAGAAGTATCAACAGACTCAACTGTTGAATCGGTCATTATCTTCATGCCAATTTTCTTAAAAGATCTTTCAAGCTGTTTTGAGACTTCCTCATCTTCAATGGGAACAATCCTAGGCAATAACTCAACAAGCGTTACACTGGTCCCCAGAGACTGATAGAAATTGGCAAATTCACTGCCGATTGCACCTGACCCTACAACAACCATTGACCCGGGTTGTTTTTCGAGTGTCATAGCCTCGCGGTAACCGATTATTTTCTTCCCGTACTGTTTCAGATTTGGCAACTCCTTCGATCTTGCCCCGGTTGCTAAAATTATGTTCGGTGCAGAATAATTTTTCTTATTCCCATCAGTATCAGTAACCTCAACATTATTTTTCCCTGCAAGACGGCCATATCCTTTGATATGTTCAATATTATTTTTTTTGAAAAGGAACTGAACCCCTTTACTCATGCCGTTGGCCACATTTCTGCTTCTGGCAACTATTGCATTAAAATCCGGCTTCACTTCACCTGAGATAGTAATTCCATAATCAGAGGCATGAGTCAGATAATCAAATACCTGGGAGCTTTTCAAGAGCGATTTTGTTGGTATGCATCCCCAATTAAGACAAATTCCTCCGAGTTCAGCTTTTTCAATTACAGCTACTTTCATTTTCAACTGAGATGCCCTTATTGCAGCAACATAACCTCCAGGTCCACTGCCTATTATTATAAGATCGTAATCCATAGTATTTGTGTTTATATATATTAATTGCCATTTTATGAAAACCCTAAACACAGGTTAATAATTTTATTCTTTAACCCCCTTCCCAACCTTCCCCCAAGGGGGAAGGAGTTAAATAAATGTGATATCATTTCCCCCTTGGGGGAAATAAGAAAGGGGGTTTCTCGATAAAAAGTATTGATATTGTTAAAGACCATTCTATCAAGTTGCTAAAGTTCTCTTTTTTGATATTTTCATTAATAACTGAGTAATGCCTTTTACCATTACCCAGAGTACAACAAGAGTAAAAATTATTGTAGCGCCAACAGGAATCCCTGCATAGTATGAGATCGCATAACCGGTTGCTGTACCTACAAATCCGGCAAGAACAGACCAAATTACTATTTTAAAATAGACCCTTGTAAATAACATTGCAATATTTGGCGGGATAGTAAGCAATGAAATAACCAGAACCACCCCTGCCATTCTTATATTCAAAACTATCGTCAGCGCAATTAATGATGTTGTAATGTATTTAAATATATCAACATAAGAGGAGTATGTTCTCGCAAATACTTCATCGAAAGAGATATAAAGAATTGTCCTGTAGAATATTCCGAAATACAATATCAATATTGCTGACATTATTCCCAAAGCAATTATATCGGCTCGCGAAACGGTGAGTATACTCCCGAAGAGATAACTCATCAGGTTGGGTGTATAACCGGGTGTCAGGTAGATAAAGATTATTCCGATTGCCATTCCAAAAGCCCACAATATTCCTATCGCAGAGTCTTCTCTTATTCTTTGCTTAACAGAAAGATACTCAACACCGAGCGCTGACAGGATTCCAAAAACAGCAGCTCCTAATACAGGGTTAATACCCAGAAAATAGCCGATACCAATACCGCCGAAGGAGGCATGTGTTATACCTCCACTTAAAAAGACCATTCTTTTTGACACCACGTACGTCCCTGCCAATCCTGCGGTTATACTGGCAAAAATGGCTCCAAGAAGTCCCTTAATTATAAAACTATATTGAAAAATACTAGCTTCCACTATTTATGTATTTTAAGCACCGTATGGGGAATTATACCATGAGCAATAACCTGGATCGGGCATCCATAAGCCTGAAGATCCTCATTTGTTATTTCATGTGAAGGATGATAATGAAGACTTCTGTTTACACAGGCAAACGATTTTATATGAGCTGATATAGTTCCGACATCGTGCGATACCATCAGTATTGCCATCCTGCTATTCAGGTCTTTCAGCTTTTCATAAAAATCATTTTCAAAAGTTGTATCAACGAAATTTCCCGGTTCATCAAGCAAGAGTAACTTTGGATCGCCAATAATTGCACGACCCAGGAATACTCTTTGCATCTGTCCGCCTGACAATTCATTCAGGGTGGATTCAGACATTCCTGAAAGGCCAAGTTCATCAATAACAGTATCTGCCTTTTTCTTGTCGGAAGCGGACATTCTGGAGATGATGCCTTTCCTGATCATCAGACCTGAAAGAATTATATCTGTAACTGTCACCGGATAATTAATATCTCCTGTCGACATCTGCGGAAGATAACCGATACTGTTACCATTTAAAAGATCACCATTAAAAACCATTTTGCCTGTAACCGGTTTTAACAAACCCAGAATTACTCTCAGAAGGGTAGTTTTTCCTCCGCCATTCGGGCCAATAACGCCAATAAAATCATTTTCATTTACCTTAAAATTCACATCCTGCAAAACCAGATTTGGTCCATAAGAAGCTGACAAAGAATACATTTCGAACAAATACGCCATAAGGGTGATTATTTTGAGTTTTCAAGTAAACTTTTGTACAGTGCATCAATAATATCCATAGTTGACTTTTGCCAGTTTTCCGACAAAGGATCTATCAATATTACGCTGGCGCCTATCTCTCCGGCAATAGCTTTCGCATTTTTGGTATCATATTCCCTTTGAACAAATATTGTCCTGATATTATCTTTCCTTGCACGGTCAATAAGTTCTTTCATTCTCGACGGGGATGGTTCTTTACCTTCAAATTCCACAGGGATCTCTTCAAGACCATAGTCTCTGGCAATATATGCAAGGTTCGGATGATATATCATGAAACATCTGCTTGGTATATTTGAAAAAAGTTCCCTGGCTTTGCTATCCACTTCCTGAATTTTTGAAGTGAGAACCTGCCAATTTTTTTCGTACTTCTGTTTTTGTACTGGATTCAGTTCACATAAAAGTCCTTTTACAGAGGATGCCATTATTAAAGCACATTTTGGAGATACCCAGTAATGAGGATCTGCTCCTTCCATGTGGCCTCTTTCAGGGTGAGTTATTGAAGTCAGTGGATCAATCTTATCTCCTAAAGATAACCTTTTCATTGCCTGGTTTGTCTCATAAAAACGATCCAGCCAGTTCATTTCAAATCCCAGATAACCATCGCTAATATAAGCAACTGATTTTCTGAGTTTGTTAATTTGCTCGGGGAAAGGCTCGTAAATATGCGGATCTGCACCGGCGGGTACCATTATGTTAACTGTAAAATCATTCCCCGCAATCTCTTCAACAAAGTATTTGAATGGAGCAATACTGACAGTAATTATTTTGTTGCCTGAATCAGCAACATCGCGGCCACATGATATTGTAGAACATATTATCAGAAAAAAAAATATTTTTTTCATTAAATTGGAAAGTGATCAACCATTGCAAATTTAACATATAACAGAACAAATAGTTTAAGTGTTGCAAATAAAATAATATAAGCTATTTTTGGATAAGATTAATTGAAAATCGACTTCCTGCCGGATGAAGAATAAAGGAGAGATACTTGCATCAATATTGAAAAATTTTAAAGATTGCTGTTTCTTCCTCCATAACACAAAGGAGTTTGATATCGTTGAAAACATTATGAATGAAGGGTTTATCTTTGAAAGTCAACTGGCTCATTCTACCGACTGTGTAAATCCAAATGAACCCATTGAAGTCACTTACTTCCTGTTTCAGAGGAAGGACTACGGATCATTTACAATAATTATTGCTATACCTAAAGTTATCTATGAAATATATACAGGTGTTTCCAATAAAAAAGATGTTGGCATTGAAGAAGTGATTACTATCAGCGATCCATATTACGGAGATAATGATGAGTTGATCTACACTCTGTCGCCCAAACATATCCTTGGATATTTTAACCTTAAAACGTTGCAGTTTTATCAGAACAGGAATTGGGATCCGTTCTTTAATAATTGCCAGGCTAAATCTGCTGGCAGGAAATCAATAAATACCGGAAGAAAATAAGGATTTTAACTATAGAGTTACATGGAGTTTCGTCCTTACTAAACAGAGTTAGAGTTCTATTAGTGTGCTCTGAGCTCTGAGCGGTGAGCAAAAAAAGGGAGACCGGTCCATTGTACCAGTCTCCTTTTGTCAGGAATGAAAATTAATAAGCCTGTAGTGAAATTTTAAAATATCCTGTTGCCTTGGTCGATGAAATCTGAAATTTCCAATCGCCTGTTTTATCCTGATTCTGTTTTTCAGATATCGTGAATGATTTTCTCCAATTGAGATTACCCGATTCATCAATTAAAATATCAGAATAATTTTTCCCGTTGGGCATGATAATTTTTATCCTGATATCGCCCGATTTACAGTCACCCATAACCGACATAACAACTGTTTTTGCTGTCTTCTCTACATCAAAGGAATAATCTCTTGAAAAAGTGTTTTCTTTCATAGTTTTTGAAAAATCCCATGTTGATCTCTCAGAATCTCCCATGCCATGTTCGAACCAATTATTCATATCCTGTCCGGCAAATATAAATGGTTCATCAAAATTAAATGATCTGCCCCTGTCGTGAGAAAGATTCATATAGATTTTAGTCTTGTCTTTATTAAGATTGTTAAGGTCCGTGGAGTCCTTATTATAGTATTCGACCTCCACCTGTTTAAGATTTTGTTCCGCTTCTACTTTGGCTTTAACCTGATCGGCCATTGCCTTCTTCTGCTGCTCAATGGATTGCTGCATTTCCTTTTCCTTATCCTGTTTGGTTTTATCCTGGGCAACTAATTGCTGCATGGAAGCTATTGAGATAAAGAAAACTGCTATTAAAAATAAACTGAACTTTTTCATGACTCCCTCGTTTTTTAGTTTGACAATGTAAAGATACACCCCGCATGATTGCTATTTTGTTAACACCGGGTTAATAGCGGGTTAATGTTTCTATTACCCTCCAGGAGTTTCAATAAATTGAATAATTTTGAGAAAGTAAAATAAAGAAGATGAAAAACAGAAATACCGTTCTGATTCTGGGTATAACATCAATTCTGATTCTTATATCTGTCCAGGTATTTATAATAACAGGTGTCTGGAAACAGAAGAACGAGTTGTTCGCTATCAGATATTTTTTCTTCTCTCAGGAAGCAATCTATAACATAAGGAGAGAGATGTCGACCGATGGTTTTGATACAGTACGGTTACTATTAGATCAATACTCTGAACAGGCTGTTAAAAGACTTCGCACTTTAAGTGACAAAAAAGAACTTGCTGACAGTAAAAAAGATATTCTTGACTACTTCACCAAAGTAGTAAACCAGGAACAGGATCTTTCCGAATTACTCTCAAAGTATTTCGAAAGTCGTGGTTTGGATAAAAATTTCAAATATAAAATTATAGTCAATAATGTGGAACTGATTGATAATGATACGATTATTATCTATCAGAAAGAAGATTTTTCAACTCATAAGCCTCCTGATCGCGCTAGAAGAAATTCTCCTATGGACATCTATAGCTCGAGTATCCTGGTCAGAGGAGGGACACAACTGGAAGGCAATAATTACAGACTCAATTTTGACTATTTTATTGATTTTTCCGATAAACAAAAGGTTATTTTGAAGGAAACCTCAGCAGCTCTGGGATGGAGTACCCTTAGCATTCTTCTTGTGGGTATTATGTTTATGATAACCTATAAAAACCTTATGG
The DNA here is from genome assembly GCA_003141495.1 of Bacteroidales bacterium. GTDB lineage: Bacteria > Bacteroidota > Bacteroidia > Bacteroidales > VadinHA17 > LD21. Next base: position 13,766 of record PLMC01000057.1, on the reverse strand, counting down.
AAGAAAAGAGACTCTCAAATCTCAAGACAGACTTCATAAACAATATGACACACGAGTTAAAAACTCCGCTATCTACAATTACTGTTGCCGGTAAAACTCTTGAAATGCCGCAGATAAGAAGCGATGATGCCAAGATTCTGGAAACAGCAAAGCTCATTGGGAAACAAAGCATTCATCTGAATCAGCTTATCAATATGATGCTTGAGATAAGCATGTGGGAAAGAACCCAGTTTCAGCTTGATAAAAGAACGGTTGATATTGAAGAAATAATGAATGATGTCGTCGACAGTTTTAAATCCGGAGGTGGCAACAGCGCTTCAATAAGTCAGAAGTACGATTTCAGGGGCGCTAAAGTCGATCTTGATGTTGTTTATTTTACAACACTTCTTAATAATCTTCTTTCAAACGCCGTGAAATATTCGGATAAACAGCCTGTAATTGATATTGAAGGATTCACTCAGGATAATAATCTATATATTAAGGTATCTGATAACGGGATCGGAATTAATAAGATCGATCAGAAACACATCTTCGATAAGTTTTACCGGGCTTCTACAGGAAATATACATAAATTCAAAGGTCTTGGTCTTGGCTTGTACTATGTTAAAAAAATCGCGGAAGCTCATGGTGGAGACGTGTCTGTTAACAGTAAACCGGGAAAAGGAAGTATATTTACTGTAACTTTACCTAATAATTAAGAGATTCTGAAAATGAAAGTTTTAGTAGCTGAAGACGACAGAGATTTTGGAAATATATTAACTCAATATATAACAATAAGCGGCTTCGATGTAAAGCTCGGCCGTGATGGCAAAGAAGCATGGGAATTGTTTAACCGGGACAAACCTGATATCTGTGTTTTTGATGTTATGATGCCTGAAATGGACGGATTCACTCTTGCAGAAAAAGTAAAGGAGATGCACCCTGATATCCCGGTAATTTTTCTAACGGCCAAGAGTCTCAAGGAAGATATAGTAAGAGGTCTTAAGATCGGGGCAGATGATTATATAACCAAGCCCTTTGATCCCGAGGTTCTTATCCTGCGTATAAATAACATTCTTAAGAGGGCCTATTCATCAACCAACGATGAGTTTAAAGTATCACAGACAATTCTGAAATATAATACTCTTGAACTGATCTGCGGCAACTCAAAAGAAAAGCTTACACTCAAAGAGGCACAACTGTTGAAGTATTTCATTATTAACAAAAATAAGGTACTTGCCAGAGAAGATATTCTGACTGAGATATGGGGCGAAGATGATTACTTTCTTGGAAGAAGCATGGATGTATTTATCAGCCGTCTGAGAAAATATGTATCAGATGATAAAAACATAGATATTCGTACAGTCAGAGGTACCGGGTTCATACTTGAGGAGATAAAGAATGAGGAATAGAAACGGTTTGCGGCTTGAGGTATGCGGTATAAGTGAATTAAAAAAGCTGCAACATTTCTGAAGCAGCCTTCTTATAATTATTGATTTCGTATTTCGTAATTATTTTTTGCCACCAAGAATCTCAGTTACTTTCTTATAAAGAGCTTCTCCCCTAAGGTTTTTACCTATTATTTTCCCGGTCTCATCAAGAAGAAAATTAGCCGGGATTGAATTCACGGCATATAATTTTGCAGCAGAATTATTCCAGTACTGCAGGTCCGAAACATGTGTCCAGGAAAGTTTGTCATCAGCTATTGCTTTAACCCATCCCTCCTTCTTCTGATCGAGAGAAACACCAAAAACATCGAATCCTTTTTTGTGAAATTCGTTATAAGTTTTTACTACGTTCGGGTTTTCCTGACGGCAAGGATTGCACCATGAAGCCCAGAAATCGATTAACAGCAATTTAGATCCAATCTTTGAGGAAAGAGCCACTGGATTACCATTAACATCACTCATGGTAAAGTCGGGCGCTTTCTGTCCAACTGACACTGATTTCATAACTGCAACTCTCGCTCTCAGGTCTTTAATCTGGGGCAAAGCTGCAATTGCCGTATCAAGTCCGCTGATCATAGATTCGATCTCCTCGGCTTCCATCTCGTAGCTTAGGCCTACTGCAACTGAAGGAGATACATAAGAAGACGGGTGAGTCCTGACAAAGTTTTTCTGAAGTTTAGTCATCTCTGTTTGAATGGAATCACCCTGTTTTTCAAATAGTTCAGCACCTGCTGCATTTCCAGACTGGCTGGCAGACTGGTATTTGATTATTATTCTCGAATAGAGATCACTCAAAGGTTTATTTGAATCAATGTATGTTTTGTACTCATCCTGTGTTTTAGATCCGAAAATCTTTGCATTGAATAATGAATCAAGGCTACTGGTAACAGATATCTCAGAGTTCTCCAGGTAGAATGAGGTCCTTTTCCTTGTATTTCCGGCAACAAGCTGAATCATCTGTGGATAATCAATAACTCCGCCTTTCATAGTGAAAGCCCCTTTTTTTGATATTGCAGAATCGATAGAAACCACCTTGTTACCTTCTCTTTTCTGAAGATAAAAGGTAATACTGTCAGATCCATCAATTTTCCCTTTAATTGTATAATGAGGTTTTGAGGAACACGAAGACATTATAGCTCCTATAACAAACAGATAAATGACCTTTTTCATATAATATAAGTATTGATTTTGTATCCTGTTAATGTGTATTTGAGCCTGCAAAGATATAAATTATTTTTCAGTCTGTCTTTTGAAATATTTGTCAAGCAACTTAATGGCTGCCTTATAAGAAGTGATAGTTTCTTCCTGCAACTGCCGTTCAATTTCGGGAACCAGCAATTTTACCTCCTTATTATGATAGAATGACTTATTCAGATACTCTATAATTGTATCATGCATCGTGATAACTGCCTGTTCCTTTCTGAATTCATCAAAATATCCGGAATTCTTTGTAAAAGCAAAGTACTCCATTATTAATTCCCAGAGTTCTTTTATACCTGTATTGGTCAGTGCGGAGCATGTGAGAACCCGGGGAACCCAGCCCGATACCTTTTTTGGAAAGAGATGAAGGGCATTCTGAAATGACACTCGGGCATTTTCTGCGAACTGTTTATTGGCCCCATCGGCTTTTGTAATAGCGATAAGATCTGCCATTTCCATAATTCCCCTTTTGATTCCCTGAAGCTCATCGCCGGCGCCGGACAACATCAGGAGAAGAAAAAAATCGACCATAGAGTGGACAGATGTTTCTGATTGCCCGACACCAACTGTCTCAATAAGAATTGTATCGAAACCTGCGGCTTCACAAAGTATTATTGTTTCTCTTGTTTTTCGGGCGACTCCTCCTAGGGTACCAGTCGTAGGAGTAGGCCTTATAAAAGCTCCAGGATGAATACTCAGTTGTTCCATCCTGGTTTTATCTCCGAGAATACTTCCTTTTGTCCGATTGCTGCTTGGGTCAATTGTTAATACGGCAAGTTTTCGTCCCTCGCTTAAAATATGTAACCCAAAGGTCTCAATGAATGTACTCTTTCCGGCTCCCGGAACTCCTGTTATTCCAATCCTTGTAGATCTGGCACTGAAAGGCAGACATTTCTCGATTATTGCTTGCGCTGTTTCATAGTGTTCCGGTAATGAGCTTTCTACCAACGTAATAGCCTGACTTAAGATGGTCCTGTTCCCGGAAAGTATACCAGAAACAAACTCATCTGCAGAATATTTCTTTCTTTTCTTCCGCCCCGATTTAGTCAGAACGTCAGGATTAACACTGGGTGGTTGCGGAATCCCTTTATGTACCTTTAGTGAGCTTTTAAATTCTCTTTTGTTATCCATTAATTATTTTACCGGGGCTGGTTGTTCAACATCGGCGGTAAGCATAAGCACAACCTCCGAATTCTTAGGATCATTTGTATAAACATAAATTGCCTTGGTAACTTTTCCGGTATAACTACCTGAGTTAAATACCGCTTTGATAGTACTTGATTCTCCCTGTTTAATTCCAACACCTTGATTACCCTGTTGAACAGCTGTACAACCGCATGTTGATCTTATAAACCTGATCAACAGATCATTCTTACCTTCATTTTTAAATTTGAATTCAACTTCATTTTGTGTCGAACCCTTTATTTTACCAAGGTCAACAGTTGTGGATTCCACTTTGAAAACCGGAGCATTCTCCAGTTCTTCCTTTGATAATAAGGAAAAATCCTCTACAAGGTTTGCGGATACGTAATAATATACATTCTCCTGGACAACTCCATTCAGTTTAATTTTAACCATATCGCTGACATTTCCCCACCCTCCGTTTTTTGTTGCATCATAAGTTCCTTCGATCATTCCTTTTTGACCTGGTTTAAGGGTCTCGGGATTTGACTTAAGGGTAAGATGTACCGGTACTGCATCGAATTCAACTTTAACTGGTTGGGCTGAAGTATTTATCAACTGCATCACTCTCATTTTCTTTTCGGTTTTTTTAACATTGGTGAATGCAAGGTGGTTGCTTTCAAATCTTACAGCTCCCACAGCGAATGTAAATAACTCTTCGACTGTTTTTTCATGCGGAACGACTTCACCTTTAATTACAAGAACGACAACTTCGGGTTTTGTATTAGAATATACTGAAAGTGTTTTATTAAACTGTCCAGGTCTGTCCTTCGGATCATATATTGCTGTAATTTTGCCTTTAGCTCCTACCGGAATAGGCTGTTTTGTCCAATCGGGCGTTGTACAGCCACATGATGCAACGACGTTCTGAATTACCAGCGGCTCAGTACCTGTATTGGTCACAATAAAATCAAAGGTCTGCCTTCCTGCTTCTTCTTTAAACGTTCCAAAATCGTGTTCAGTAGCAGATAGTTGCATTTTCGTTGTTGCAACCTGCGATTTTGCCGTAAACGCGAAAATCAATAGAGAAAAAATAATGAATAGTCGTTTCATATCGATTTGTTATTTTAGTAATTGAAGAATTATTATAATGTTTTTTACAAATATACAAAATGAAAAATCAAATTACCTAATATGACAATTCCCGATAGGAATTGGTTGCATGGCAAGTCTTAAAAATCAGGCCCGGTAACCTAACCATATAACTGAGGTAAAAATAATAAAGTTTGAGATTTTTAGATTGTTTAAAACAGAATATCATTAGTTTTGTTGTCTGACCGGGATTTTTGGAACAAAATTTGTTAAGTTAAAATCCGGTTACCTCATGATAGCCTTGGAAAAAAGAATGATTAAAAAACTGATTATTATCCTTATGGGGTGCATTTTTTATTCAAATGCATACGGTCAGTTTTATAATGGCCTTCAAATGTCTTTCGGTAAAAACAAAGTTCAGTACTACGATTTCTATTGGCAATTCTACAGGTTCGACAATTTTGATTGTTATTTTAATGAGTATGGCCGCGATTTAGCACAGTTCACCGCAGAGTATGCCACAAAGAAACTGGCTGAAATCGAGGATTTTTTCGATCACTCTCTTGAGAAAAGGATTATATTCATCATTTATAATAAAAATTCCGAGTTCAAACAATCTAATATCGGATTAGTCACTTTTGATGAAGATAGCTATAATACAGGAGGCTTTAACCGGATCATTAAAAACAAAGTGATGCTTTATTATGAAGGCGACCATGAGGCATTCAAGCGTCAGATTGCAGCTTCCATTACCGAAGTGATAATCAATGAAATGTTATACAATGCGGATGTAAAAGACAGAGTCGCAAGCTCGTCGTTAATAAACATGCCTGACTGGTACATCAAAGGACTCATTGGTTATGTAAGCGGTGGTTGGGACTATGAGGCTGAAAACAGGGTAAAAGATGGCATCAAATCAGGTAAATTCAAAAACGTCAACCATCTTGAATACGATGACGCAATAGACGCAGGTCAGTCCTTCTGGAGATTTATTGGCAAAAAATACGGTGATGCACTCATTCCCAATATAATCTATCTTACGAAAATTTATAAAAATATTGATGATGGCTTACTTTATGTTATAGGTCAGAATCTGAAAGACCTTCTTAAGGAATGGAAAAAATACTATGCGGAAGAGTTTTCAAATGATAAAAATCTCCCTCCCGATGATTCCAACACCATCAGAAAATCAAAAAAAGAACAGATTTACCAGCAGGTGAAGGTAAGTCCCGGAGGCGACTATATAGCCTATGTAACCAATGACTGGGGGAGAAAGCGTATCTGGCTGTACAACCAGGCTACGGGGAAACGGAAAGTTATTTTCAGAAAAGAGCCGAAATTCGAGCAGGTTGTTGATAATACCTACCCTGTAATTGCCTGGCACCCGAGTGGGAAAATTCTGACATTTATAAATGACGAAAAATCTGACCTTGAGATGTATTTTTACAGGGTCGATGAAAAAAAGACCACAAAAAGAGTCCTCCTTTATTTTGATAAGGTTCTTGATTTTTCATATTCTCCAGAAGGATCACGTCTCGTCTTTTCTGCAGTAAAAGATGGCATAACCGATATATATATTCATACTATTGCCTCCGGTACCAATGAACAGATTACCAGGGATTTAGCAGACGATCTCAATCCTTCTTTCATAAAAGATTCCCCTGATGAAATTATCTTCTCATCAAACAGATTATCTGATACCCTTACAAATACTGCGGATCCTTTTGAAAGAGTATCGCAGACTTTCGATCTTTTTACTTACGACTTAACCAAAAAAAACAATATACTTGTAAGGCTTCCTGAAGGAAAGTACACCGACAGGTTTCAGGCATCTGAGATCTCAAAAAACAGATTTACCTACATAGGCAACCAGAACGGGATATTTAACCGGTACACGGCAAAATTCGACAGTTCAATCAGTTTCATTGATACAATTGCCCACTACAGATATTATATCAATTCCCAGCCTTTTACCAATTATGACAGGAACATCAGGAACCATTCAGTAACTAACGGAACTGACCCATTTGGTGAAGTTCTTTTCACCAACAGGAAGTATATTCTAAGAAAAGGGCTCCAGAGCCAATCAAATCCAGTACCTCCGGGTGAGATGGTGAACACTAAACTTCGTAACGAAAAAAATCAATATTTCCATAAAGCAGACAGCATAGAACAATTAAGGCAATGGCTTGTTGCGGAAGATAAAAAAAGAAGGGACACACTTACCAAACCACTCTATGAATATTACATCAAGAATGAACCAATTGATATAAATCATTATATTTTTGAAATCGAAAAACAAAACTACTATAATCAGTTATGGCGGAAAAAATATATGGATATCGATCTCGATACCGGGCATGTTAATCTTCCTCTCATAAGAATTTATGAGCCATCTTTTTATAATAATTATATTGCTACTCAGATCGATTTCGGTTTTCTTAGTAATTCATACCAGGTTTATAGCGGTGGGGCGCCATATTTTAATCCCGGGGTAAACCTTCTGACCAAAATCGGAACAGTAGATTTGTTCGAAGATTACAGGATCACAGGAGGATTCAGATTCTCCGGAAATTTTGACAGCAATGAGTATTTACTCAGTATCGAGAACCTTAAAGGTACCTTTGATAAGCAGTTAATATATCACAGAGAGACATACTCCAGTTCCGATTCAACTCTGTTCAAAACTTACTCACAAAATATATACTTTTCTCTTGCTAAACCCATTACACCTGTTTTAGCGCTGAAGGGAACTATTTCATACAGGTACGACAGGCATGTCATTCTGTCGACTGATATTGCTACTCTTAATTATCCTGACATTTCACAACAATGGGCAAGCCTTAAAGGAGAGGTTATTTTTGATAATACACGCCATAGAACTATTAATATTTATTTTGGTACAAGGTTTAAGATATTTGGGGAATATTACAGAGAAATAACAAGTAAAAAATCCGATATGATTGTTCTGGGAATCGATTTCAGAAAATATATCCGGATACACAGAGAACTGATTTGGGCAAACAGGTTCGCAGCCAGTACATCCTTCGGTCCTACCAAGTTGATATACTATCTTGGTGGTGTTGATAACTGGATGGGATATCTTTTTAATAAAGTACCTATGTTCGATAATACCATACCGGTAACTCCGAATGTAAATTATGGTTTCCAGGCGCTTGCCACAAATATGAGAGGTTTTTCACAAAATGTACGAAACGGGAATAGCTTCGCCCTCATAAACAGTGAATTAAGATGGCCGGTTGTAAGGTATCTCGCCGGTCATCCTCTGCGATCTAACTTCCTGAACAGTCTGCAAATTATTGGATTCGGTGATATAGGAACAGCCTGGTCGGGAAAATCCCCCTGGTCGGGTACTAATGGTTACGATACTGAAAAGATTACTAATGGTCCGGTTTCCGTTACTCTTGATTCAAACAGAGATCCAATCGTTGAGGGCGTGGGAGCAGGACTAAGAGCTCAGATTCTTGGTTATTTTATCAGGGCTGACTGGGCCTGGGGTATCGAGAACGGGTATGTTCTTCCAAGAATTTTCTATCTGTCATTCAGTCTCGATTTTTAATCTATTAGAATATAGTATTTTATAATGCAGGGAATCTTATTCGCGTACCCCTCCGACAGGTAACTGCCGGGTTTTTTGGGGGGTTAAAAAAGAAACTTACAATCATATATTTATCATGTTTCTTTTTCAATTTAAAAAAATAAGGTAATTTTGTGCGCAATGGTAATTAGTTAATCAAAAAATAATTAAAATGGCTTACAAAATTAATGATGATTGTACTGCTTGCGGAACATGCATCGATGAGTGTCCAGTTGAAGCAATATCTGAAGGAGACATCTATAAGATTGATCCGGATATATGCACTGACTGCGGAGCTTGCGCTGATGTTTGTCCGGTTGAGGCTATTCATCCTGCATAGTATTACAATCTACGAAATGATAAGGGACATGCCATGGCATGTCCTTTTTTATTTCTACTGGGGACCGTATTTAGCCTTTTCAAGAATACCCTGAACATCTGTATTTTTGATCATATCTTCCATTCTTATTCCGGGGTTCTTCATCATATATGATTCGATAATTCTGAAACCCAGCCATATGGCTGCCTGTCCTGGTGATTCTTTTGTAAAATAACTGGTAAAAGGTGCTTCCCCTGTAAGTTTGCGAATAGTAAACTGATCGCTCTTGAACAGAAGATTATTCTCAACAAGATACTGCCACATCTGACTTTCATTGTTCCTGCAGAATTTCATCTGACCTGGCGTAAAACCAAAAATAACTTCATCGTCAGTTTCAGGTAACATGCATTTTTCAAAATATTTAAGTTTGCCAATATGAATAATTTCTGTCAATACATTGTCAGCCGGATATTTAAGCGCAGAAAAATCCCACTCTGAAGCGCCCCATCCATATATACAGTCGGGAACAATATTTTCAGGAGTCATTCTTGCGGCAATATAGTTATAAATACTCAGCCTGGGATAATATTCACAATCGGCTCCAAGATACCTGTCGAGACCTATTCCAAGTAATGAATCGCCTACAATGATGCTGTTATTAAATCCTGTGATACAAGTAAATACAGCCGGAATTTTTCTTCCCGGAAAATAATAAAGATAATGGCTGAAAGCTTCCTGAAGGTCAAATTCAATTGGCTTTATATCGGGAAACTTTTTCATTGTAAGGGCATAGACATCATTATTCTGTTTATCAGAACAAAACCGGAGAAGTAAATCACCAAACGATGCTTCATCTATATCACCTGTATTTATTACTAAACTGAATAACTGAAGAAAACCGCCATATTTCTTTTTAAGAGACGGAACCATAGTTATAACTTCATCGGGGTTTAATGAGAAAAGATCCTTCTCCAATCTCTTTATTTCAATTTTTACTTTTATTGAAGAAGTATTTACCTTNNTTTTCACGATCTAAAATAAGCACTTTTTCGTTTATAAGGCAACTGGTAAAAATGATACCCTAACTTCGCGTATTATTTGCTATTTTTACGGATGAATAGACTCAGAAACGAATATGATTCTTTTAATTGCCACCAAGGTACAAAGACACAAAAAATTACAAAGTTAGAAGTTCAGAATGTAAATTCTTGGTGAAATTTGGTGTCTTAGGGTCTTAGTGGCAACAAAATCATCGACACTTAACCAATATTTAACAATATACTGGGTATGATACAATCTCAAAAATATATATCAAGAGTACAAAAAATTACTCTCTCCCTGGTATTAATATTTTCTTCGATTTTTTCAAATGCACAACAAAGAATAAGCCTTGGAATACATGCTGATCCCTTAATAAGCTGGTTCTCGACCGATATAAATGAAGTACGACCTGATGGTGCACGGGCAGGTTTTAACTTTGGATTGACATTTAATAAGTATTTTGCACCAAATTATTCCTTTTCGACCGGAATAAGTCTGATGAGAGCCGGAGGGAGACTGGTTAGCAGTGATACCACTGTGGTGGAGTTTACAAAATTTAAATCGATTGTCTTACCTGGCAATCCGGTTGTTTATAAAATTCAATACCTTGTATTTCCTCTGGGATTGAAACTTCAGACAAACCAGATCGGATACGTTACTTACTTCACTGATCTGGGATTAGATCCTAAAATAGTAATATCGGGAAAAGCAGATATTCCTTCTTTAAGGATAACTGATGAAAATGTCATAAATGAACTAAGGATGTTCAATCTTTCTTACCACGTTACGGCCGGAATAGAATATTCTCTGGGTGGTACTACAGCGCTGGTATTTGGTTTGAGTTTTGAGAATAATTTTATTGACATTACCAAAGACAACGGAAATCATCCAGCTGACAAAGTGTCGCATAAGATGCTTAGCTTCAGGTTTGGTGTTAACTTTTAACGCAGTACAAATGAAATTCACAGTTGCACAACTGAATTATCATATCGGTAATTTTACCGGTAATAAGGACTTAATCTGCAAAGCAATCAGAAAAGCAAAAGAAGCAGGATCTGATCTCATTATTTTTTCCGAACTCTGTATTCCCGGATACCCCCCTCTCGACCTGCTGGACAGACTCGATTTTATCCAAAAATGCGACCAGACAGTAAACGAAATAGCCAGAGAATGTACTGGAATTGCTGCCATCGTGGGTTCTCCCACTTTTAACAATATGGCTGAAGGCAAGAAACTCTATAATTCGGCTCTGTTATTGTCAGATGGAAAAATCATTTTTACGACGCATAAAGCATTGCTTCCTACCTATGATATATTTGATGAATACCGATACTTTGAACCTGAAAAACAATTCTCGGTTTGTGAATTCAAAGGCATAAAGCTTGCGATTACAATTTGTGAGGATCTCTGGGACGAACAGCCATTCGACAACGAATTCGAAAAGACAAGACTTTACACACTCTCGCCTATGGAGGAACTTGCCAGGCAAAATCCGGATATAATAATTAATATTGCTGCTTCGCCATTTTCATACACCAAAATTGAAGCGAAGGAAAACATCTTCATATCCAAAGCCATTAAATACAAAATACCTGTAATTTCAGTTAACCAGACAGGTGCAAATACAGAACTTATATTCGATGGTGCTTCTATCCTGGTCAATAAAAATGGTGAAATTTTTAATCATCTCCCCTTTTTCGAAGAAGCAGTCGAAACCTACTCATTTGAGAATATTATATCAGGTTCAATAGCCGGGAAAGAGGATAAAACTGACTCAATTTCTCTTATATACAAGGCTCTGGTAATGGGGTTGCGTGATTATTTTACTAAAACAGGTTTAAAAAACAGTATTATAGGGCTTTCAGGCGGTATAGATTCTGCCATTTGCCTTTGTCTCGCGGTGGAAGCTCTGGGTAATGAAAACGTGAAGGCATTACTAATGCCATCCCGGTACTCATCTGATCATTCTGTCAGGGATGCTGTGACACTTGCAAACACTCTCAAAGTGCATTACGATATCTTAAACATTGAAAAGCCGTTCAGAGCTTTCGAGGATGATCTTGCACTTATTTTCAAAGACATGAAGCGCGATATTACTGAAGAAAATATTCAGGCCCGTATAAGAGCTGTTCTTTTGATGGCTGTTTCAAATAAATACGGATGCATAGTACTAAATACATCAAACAAGAGCGAAGCAGCGGTTGGATATGGGACTCTCTATGGAGATATGGCCGGTGGGTTATCCGTGATTGGTGACGTTTATAAAACTGATGTTTACCGGCTGGCCAACTTCATTAACAGGGAAAATGAAATCATACCTCAAAACATAATAACAAAATTGCCATCAGCTGAATTAAGACCTGACCAGTTTGACACTGATTCACTTCCTGATTACAGCCTTCTTGATTCTATTTTGTACCAGTATATCGAATTGCAAAAACCTGCCAGTCGAATCATAAAAGAAGGTGGAGACAGGGAGACTGTATTAAAAGTTATCAGGATGATCGACTTCAATGAATATAAAAGATATCAGGCACCGCCAGTATTAAGGATCTCCTCGAAAGCCTTCGGAGCTGGCAGAAGAATGCCTCTTGTTGCAAGGTACTAATTAAGACACATAGCAAAAAACTATCAATCTGTTCCTTACAACTATCTGTAATTGAATATGTTAAAAAATGTTAATTTAGATTTCATTAGTTTCTTTTATTACCTTTGATATGCAATTATACATGATAATTTTATGCAATATCTTAATCCCTATATTGAATTGTGTCTCGAAGGATCATCTTCTGTTTTTAAAGGATTAAATCAAAAGGACAAAGAGACTCTTGCCCAGCAACATAAACTGTCAATATTTAAAAAGGGGCAATTTTTATTCAAAGAAGGAGATAAACCACACGGATTGATATGCCTGGCCTCAGGTAAGGTAAAAGTATTTAAAGAGGGCGTTGGAGGAAGAGGACAGATACTGAAGATGGTACGTCAACAGGGATTTATTGGATATAAAACACTTTTTTCTGATATACCATGGGCAGTCTCGGCTATAGCAATTGAAGATTCTGCAATATGTATTTTTGAGAAAAACTCATTTGTAAAAACCCTGAAGAAAAATCCTGATCTCTCAATAAAACTTATAAAGATCATTGCTGATGAATTATGGGTTTCAAACAACAGGACTGTTTCCCTTACCCAGAAGCATATCAGAGGACGTGTTGCTGAATCCCTTTTGATACTGCGTGACACCTATGGTTTCGAAGCGGATGGCAAAACACTCAGGGTATCAATGTCAAGGGAAGATATTGCCAACCTTTCAAACATGACTACTTCAAATGCTATCCGGACGCTTTCCGGCATGGCCTCTGAAGGAATTATTGAGATTGCAGGAAGAAAGATCAGCATCCTCGACGGGATCGAAATTGAACATATAAGTGAACTTGGCTGATCCTTGAACAATTAAAAACTTGTCCTTACTACTCCCTGAAAAAGACCCTCTTCACACGTCGTGGAATTGAAGTAAGTATCTCATAAGGAATGGTCTGACATATTGCAGCAAGTTCATCAATTGAAATTTTTTCGCCAAAAATTTCGGCTTCATCACCTGCTTCTGCATTCAACCCGGTAATATCCACCATACACATATCCATACATACATTCCCTATTATTGGCACCCTGGAACCTCTGATAAACAGGCTCCCGTTCCTGTTACCCAGTTTACGGTTTAAACCATCAGCATAGCCAACTGGCAAAATGGCAATATTTCTCTCATTTTCAGACACATCTGCACATGCATAACCTACCGGTTCTCCTGCTCTGATTCTCTTAATCTGTGAAATCCTCGTCTTGAAACGTCCTGCAGGTTTAAGATCAAGACCTTTAAAATGCCCGACGCCGTAAATTCCAATACCAGGTCGGACCATTTCAAACTGATATTGAGGAAAACGTGCAATACCTGAAGAATTAAGAATAT
>PLMC01000043.1 GCA_003141495.1 Bacteroidales bacterium | reverse complement strand
GGCCTCATTCCACACAAAACGCAGTGCCCATTCAGCAGGACTCCTCTTAATCGCGGATGAATTGAAGACGGATATCATTTCCGTGGGAAGCTTCTGAGCGAGTTTGCCGCCTTTTAACGGCTCCATCACTACTATTCCTATTCCTTTATCAGCTGCATATTTAAGGCCCCTATAACCTGCCTGGAAATCAATATCCATATAATTGTACTGTATCTGCGCGTAGGTCCATGAGTATTCATCACAAATCCTGATGAAATCTTCAGCATGTCCATGAAATGAAAATGCAGGAAACCTGAACTTTCCTTCGGCTTTCTTTTTATCCATAAACTCACGAACGCCAAGCTTCTTCATCCTGTCCCACAATTCACCATTAAGGCCGTGCAGGAGATAAAAGTCTAAATAATCCGTTTTCAGCCTTTGCAACTGTTCTTCGAGAAAAGTATCCATCTGTTCCTTCCTTGTGAGATAGAAAAGGGGCATCTTGGTTGACAGATGGACTTTTTTTCGCCATCCCCCGGAAAGAGCCTCACCTACAAATGGCTCGCTTTCTCCTCGTTGTCCGAAGATAGCCGCATGATAAAAATAGGCGGTATCAACAAAATTGACGCCATGTTCTATAGCATAATGAAGCACCCGGGTTGCTTTTGGATAGTCAATTTTTTCAGGTTTATGGTCAATAGTCGGGAGCCGCATACATCCAAATCCGAGAATCGACAGATCAATCCCTGTTTTACTAAGTTTCCGGTAGAGCATAAATTATCCTCCTGATTTTATAAATGTTTTGTAAACTGTCCAAGTGTGCGAAAATACTTATAAATGCTTTCATGGAAAACTATTGCAGGTTCAATTTGCTAATAAGGGACATAAATTAAAATAGTGCCGACTATTTTAATTTAATTAATATGACTATCAGGAATGAATAATAATAGACTAAATCATTTATACGTTCTTCATGTAATCATCCCCCCGACCTCCTTCTCTTGCAGGCAAAAGAAGGGGGAGTGCAGTGTTTTGCCCCTCTTTGCGAAGCAGAGAGGGGTTGGGGTGAGTTCATGTTATTAAATAATTGATATTTATCTATTTAAAATAACTTACTATTGAAAACCGATACTCATTTTAATTAATATAATAATTCAACAGCTTCAAAGCAAATAATAAGATCTTATAATATACTTTTTGAGATAAGACCATCCAATAAGACAGAATTGGATTTATATTCTAAGAAGTACTTTTTACTACCTGTTTTGCCATTATTATGTGTACTTTTATTACACATATAATAAATTAGCGGTAGTTTTTATAATCTTAATTATCAATAATTATGAACTATAACACAAGACCCGAATTTCATCATGATAGTGAATTTATTCTTGCCACAATCAGGAAAAGATTTGTTGCTCTGCTCATTGATGGGTTAGTTCTTATAATAATTTATTTCTGCATACTCATCCTGTTTAGTTTATTAAATATGAACATTTCGGAGATAAATGTCCATAGTATTTTCGATGTTGAAATTAAAATGAACAACGCGCATTCATTTTTAATTACCTTTTTGAAATTTCTATTTGGACTTTTACCGACCCTTTATTTCGCTATCTCGTTTTATTTCTGGAAGGGACAGACCGTTGGAAAATATTTTCTCAGGATAAGGGTACTTTCTTTGTACCATGAACATCTCGGATTGTGGCATTGTATCGAACGAAGTTTAGGTTATTTTGTATCTGCACTTGAGTTTGGGTTTGGATATATACAAGCTTTTTGGAATCCTAACAGGATGACGCTTCATGATAAAATTGGTGAGACAATTGTAATAGAACTTCATGTTAAAAAACATAGGTAATTCAACCACTACTAACAAGCCGGTAACCGCAAAAAAGCAATTAAAAGGTCTTATAATATTAATTTTAAGATAAGGTAATACATTTAAGCAATTAACCTAGACTCCCAGGAGCGCTTAATATCTTAATTACAGACCCTTCTGGAGCATTGAAGACCATGCTCGCCAGGAGGTTACTGACTATTTATATTTAATTGACTTGTTAAAATAAATTTGACTTCGCTTTACTTTCATAGTAATTTTACTAAATAGTTCAGTGTAAATTTTGTCAAAAACATTAATCCTTAATCCTCAGTCGGAAAAATGGGAATAAATTTTGATATTCCAACCAATTACAGTGTGACGCAATTTTATTCAGAAGATGTCAAAACATTAGAATATAAATATTCAAAAGTTAAATAATAATTTCTTACTCGAAGTTAATTATTCACTAAAACCTGTAATTATGAAAAAGATTATCTTTTTAAGTCTGATTATTTCGCTAATAATCGGGAGCTGGTCGAATAAAAAACCTCTTGAAAAGACAGTCCTTGGAATGTGGACTGATTACTATTTGATCCCTAACACATTGAAAGGCAAAGTCAAAGAGGTAAAAGAACTTAACTATTGGGCTATTGAAAAAGATGCTAAGATTACAAAAGGAGAACTCATGACCAAGAAAGATCTTGATAGTGTAGGGTCAACGCCAAATTTAATAGCGTATTTTGACGACAAAGGTACATTGACAAGATATAATCTTCTGGATAGGGAGAATGTAATTCAAAGCAATATTGGAACTATTGAAAATGGTAAATATATAAGATGGGATTACAAATTGAAGGATAGCGCTTTTTATTACATTATTCCTGAATATGACAATATGGGATATCTTATTGGGAGTACTGGCTACAGACCTAAAGTAGACACATTAGTAAACAAACTGATACTTACACATGATAGTAAAGGTAATTTTATCAAGTTTGAGTATTTCAATAACAAAAAACAAAAGACTGGCTACCATGTCTGTTCCCTGGACGATAAAGGAAATTATATTGAAGCAAAGTACTTTAATAAATCTGACTCTTTAACGTTCACTTTAACAACCATATACGATATAAATGGCAACATAATTAAGCAGAAAACCTTCAATGAAAGAACTAAAAGTACAGGAGAATGGGATTATAAGGATTTAAAGCTAGACGTCCATGGCAATTGGATTGAGACATATGCCAATATAGATAATGGGAAGTATAAAATATTTGCTGAAAGATCCTATATTTATTATTAAGGTTCGATTATGTTAAATTGTTTGACCCTCTAATATTAGTTCATTCTTATTTTAATGCAGCGGCATTTCCTTCTTAACCAGATTTTCACAGCACGAAAAAGCAGTGAGACTTCTCAATCAGGAGATGCCGCTTTATAGTTTAATAATCTGTTAAAAGATTACCTGCAATTATTCCACTCCTGACACTTGAAGCGGCTCTCGAAACCACCAAAAGACATTCGGTAGCCGGCAAGATAGATGATCATACTGCCCTTATGACAAAAAGACCATTCCGATCGCCCCACCACACGATTTCAGATGTTGTACTCATTAATTATGTGGTGAATTGAATACTGTCCATTTTATTTAAGACTCCATACTGCCTGCAACTTAACAAAGCACTATAAATATTTATAATCAGCACCAAATATTCCGACTTGGTACAATTTATTTGTTTAGTATCCCTTTTTGTCTTAACTTTTCTCATGTAATTAACCTACAGGCATTTGAAATCAGATTTTTAACCAAAACCTAATTATATGAAGACATTTTACATAGTCTCAGTGTTCGTTGTTTTCCTTTTACTAAGTTCATATGGATTACATGCACAAGACACTCAATCACAACTTAAACCAGTATGCCTCGATAATACTGAACAATTTTCGATAACATCAAAATATGTTGCAGGTGAAAATTATATAGTTCAAGTAGGCTTACCTATCGATTATGCTCCCTCTAAAAAATCTTATCCAGTTCTGTATGTGCTGGATGGAGATAAATCATTTGGCATGACCAAGGAAATTGCAGACTGGCTGATGTGGAGCAAAGAGATAAAGGACATCATTGTTGTTGGTATAAGTTA
>PLMC01000135.1 GCA_003141495.1 Bacteroidales bacterium | reverse complement strand
TTCAGACTCCAGGTAAGAACCTCCTTACCTCTGAATTTCATACGGGCAGCAATTTCACCTTCAAGTTTGGGAAATGCAAAATAACCGTGTCCAAATTCCTGATATGCCCCTATTGAACCTCTGTTGTTTTTAATCTTTTCAAATATATCCATGATAATTATTCTTTCTAAAAAATCTCTCAAAATTACAAATTAACAGGTTTATCGTAATACCTATTTATACCTAATTTCCATTTGGCCCATTTTAAAGGATAATAAATGCATAATAATTACGTTTTTATGCCTGAAATGAATTTTTTTCCCTAATTTTGCGCAACAATTTTTTTTATGAGATTAAGATTACATATTGTTCTGATTATTCTGGTTTTGGTAAGTTCCTGCAGCGAGTATCAAAAACTTCTTAAGAGCACGGATTTTGATCTCAAAAAATCCAAGGCAAAAGAGTTTTTTGATGCAGGTGAGTATGTTAAAACTACTGAACTACTGACACAGATACTTCCGCGTTTCAGGGCAACAGATGAGGCAGAAGATCTGAACTGGATGAACGCCCAGGCATATTTTGGCATGAAGGATTATATAATGGCAGGCAGTTCCTACAAAACATTTATTGATCAGTTCCCTTTTGGAAAACATTCAGAAGAGGCTAATTATATGGCGGCATTATGCGACTATAATATCTCTGCCCGTCCGGAACTTGATCAGGAGAACACCAGGAATGCAATTGAAGGGTTTAACATTTTTATAAATAAGTTTCCCAATAGTTCAAAAATTGAAGATTGTAAAAAACGCATAAGTGACCTTGAAGACAAGCTGGTAGAAAAATCATATCTGAGTGCTACTCTTTATTATGATATGAAACAATATAAGGCTGCAGTTGTGGCTCTTACCAATAGTCTTAAAGAATACGCAAATACTAAATACAGGGAAAAGCTGATGTATCTTAAATTGAATTCTCTTTTCCTGTATGCAGAAAATAGCTTCACTGGTAAGCAAAAAGAAAGATATCAGGCAACTCTTGATGACTACTATTCATTTATGGAAGAATTTCCAAAGAGCACTTACGCTAAAGATGTAACCGGTATCTTCCAGAGAACAAATAAGTATCTAAAAACAGGTATTCCCAACAGCGGAGTAAAATAATCAATATATTTATGGATTACAGAAAATCAGTAGCACCCGTAACAACTGTTACACGCAATCTGGACCTGATGACTCAGGGTACAGGAAATATCTATGAAACAGTAATTGTCGTTTCCAGAAGAGCAAATCAGATTTCTGTTGAAATGAAACAGGAACTTAATAAGAAGCTTGAAGAGTTTGCATCTTATAGTGATAACCTGGAGGAAGTATTTGAGAACCGCGAACAGATTGAGATTTCGAAATTCTACGAACGGCTTCCAAAACCAACCCTGATAGCACTGCAGGAACTTGAGGAAGGTAAAATTTTCTACAGAAACCCTGAAAATCCTGCTAAACAGAAGTAACATTTAGCATAAAAATGCTGAAAGGCAAAAACATACTTATCGGTGTAACCGGGGGTATTGCAGCTTACAAAACTGCAATTATCATCCGGTTGCTTGTTAAAGACGGTGCCAGCGTTAAAGTCATAATGACCGATCACGCGAAAGAATTTATTACTCCTCTTACCCTTTCCACTTTATCAAAAAACCCGGTATTCACGGAATTTTTCAACCCTGGAAACGGCGACTGGAACAGCCATGTCGATCTGGGATTATGGGCTCACCTTTTCCTTATTGCACCCGCTACTGCAAATACTATAGCTAAAATGGCGAACGGGATAGCTGATAATTTACTTCTTACGACTTATTTATCAGCACGTTGCCCTGTCTTCGTAGCCCCATCCATGGATGTGGATATGTTGAACCATCCGGCTACAATCATTAATATTGAAACACTTAAAGCTTTTGGAAATTACATTCTTGAACCTTCGTGCGGAGAACTTGCAAGCGGGTTATCAGGCAAGGGCAGGATGGCCGAACCTGAAGAAATTGTAAATGTACTCGGGAACTTCCTTACAAAAAAAAAAAATATAAGCCGCTGAAAGGCAAGCATCTTCTGATCAATGCCGGACCAACCCGTGAGGCACTTGATCCCGTTCGTTTTCTTAGCAATTATTCTTCAGGCAAAATGGGAATTGCACTGGCAGATGCTGCTGCAGAGTACGGAGCCGATGTGGATCTTGTACTTGGTCCTGTTAATGTGAGACCGAAGAATAATTCAATAAAAATATTTAATGTCATAAAAGCAGAATCAATGGCCGCAGAATGCATATCCAGATTCCCGGCATGCGATATTGCTATACTTGCCGCTGCAGTTGCCGATTTCACTCCGATAGAGGTTCAGGGGAAAAAGATAAAGAAAGATAAGAAGGAAATACTACTGATACTTAAACCCACAAAGGATATTGCGGAAACTCTGGGTAAAATTAAATCGTCATCCCAAATACTTGTCGGGTTTGCGCTGGAAACTGATAACGAATTGGATAATGCAAAGGCAAAACTATCAGGGAAAAATTTGGATTTAATTGTTTTAAATTCGATGAAAGAAGAGGGAGCAGGGTTTGGACATGATACAAACAAGATCACAATTATTGACCGAAACAATAATATTGATAAATTTGAGTTGAAATCTAAAGATGAAGCTGCAAAAGACATTCTTGATAAAATTGTTTCAATGATTCAGAAAAAGGCAATCTTATAATGCTCTGTCGTATTAAATATTATCTCATTATTTTTCTGGTACTTCTACCGGCTATAATCAGGGCCCAGGAGCTGAACTGCAATATACAGATATCTGCTCAGAGAATCCAGGGATCAAACCGCCAGGTATTTGAGAGTATGCAGAAAGACCTTTTTGAGTTTATGAATAATACAGTCTGGACTAACCATGTCTTTAATTATGCTGAACGCATCGACTGTAATATCTTAATTAATCTCACCGATCAGTTGTCGGCGGATGAATTCAAAGGAACGATCCAGATTCAGCTTAGCAGGCCGATATTTAATACAACCTATAACTCCACTCTTCTGAATTTTATTGATAACAGTTTTCAGTTTAAGTATGTTGAATTTCAACCTCTGGAGTTTGATCCAAGCACCTATAAATCAAGCCTGATTTCAGTTTTAGCCTACTACACTTATATGGTTCTCGGTTTTGATTATGATTCTTTTGCTCCTATGGGAGGTACCGAATTCTTTCAGATGGCCGAGAAAATTGTTACGAATGCCCAGAATGCCCCTGAACCCGGGTGGAAACCTTATGATGGCTCTCGAAACAGGAACAGGTACTGGCTCGTAAAAAATGTTCTCGATAAGGAGTATGAAGGAGTAAGGCAGTTTATATATGAATATTATATTAACGGTCTGGATAAAATGGAATCGAAAGCCCCTGAGGCAAGGACCAGTATGGTTGAGAGCCTTAAACTTATGCAGGATGTTTACAGAAAGAAACCCGATCCATTCATGTATCTTGTACAGGTTGTGATGGATGCAAAGTCAGACGAATTAATCAATATTTATTCAGCAGCATTCCCTGAAGAAAAAAGCCGTGTTGTGGAGATACTCACTGAAATTGATCCTGCAAACAAGGCAAAATATGAAAAGATCAATTCAGCCAACGTACCATAATAACCTGTTATGCTCATAAAACTGTTCGTTCAGAATTATGCACTTATAAGAGAACTGGACGTTGAATTTGAAAACGGACTGACAATTATCACCGGCGAAACTGGTGCCGGTAAATCAATTCTGCTGGGTGCACTTTCACTTATACTTGGCACCAGGGCAGATTCCTCAGTTCTTCTTGATAAAAATGAGAAATGTATTGTGGAAGGTACATTCCGTATTGAAGAATACGAACTTAATGAGTTTTTCATCTCAAATAATATTGATTATGAACCAGTTAGCACTCTGAGAAGAGAAATTAATCCGGCTGGGAAATCCCGTGCATTTATTAATGACACGCCTGTTACAGTGAATATACTTAAAGAACTGGGTGACAGCCTTATAGATATTCATTCACAGCATCAGACACTAATGCTGAATGATAACTCATTCCAGTTAAATTTAATTGATTTATTTTCAGGTACTGCCGGGATAAAGAATGAATACAGGGAAACTTACACAAATTACCATAAACTAAAAAAAGAATACACTTCTATAAAAGAAAAAGCCGATAAAAACAAGACAGATCTGGAATATTACCAATTTCAGTATAATCAGCTTGACGAAGCAAAACTTAAATCGGGAGAACAGACAGAGCTTGAAGCAGAACAGGAATTGCTTGGACACACTGAGGAGATAAAACTGGCCCTTGGTTCATCATCAAATCTTTTTCTTGCTGAAGGTATTTCTATCCTTTCGATGCTCAGGGAGGTTAAATCTTATCTGGGAAGAATCATAACCTTCTTGCCGGAAAGTGAAAGCCTTCTATCAAGAACTGAATCCGCTCTGATTGAACTTGATGACCTCGCAGCTGAAGTTGAAAAATTAACCGTCTCCATTGAAGCTGATCCACAGAGACTTGCCATGGTTAACAACCGACTTGATAATATTTACACACTCATTCAGAAGCACAGGGTAACCGATCTCTATGAGCTCATAAAGAAAAAAGATGAGATAAAAGAATTGATCGGCTCAATTGTTTCAAGTGATGAACGAATTATTGAGTTGGAAACTCTCCTTGATAAAGAGGCCAGCAGATTGAAGACTATTTCTGAAGAGATATCTAACAAAAGAAAGAGCGTATTGTCCGATATTGAATTGAGAATTACTGAATTGCTCAAACAACTGGGAATTCCAAATGCAAAATTCAGAATAGCACTGACTCACCTGCAGGAATTCACTGCAACAGGAATTGATCAGGCCGACTTTCTTTTTTCAGCTAACAAACAGATAGCACCTGAGAATCTGGCTAAAATAGCTTCGGGTGGCGAATTATCCAGAGTTATGCTTAGTCTGAAGTCTCTTCTGACAAAGAACAATAATCTGCCTACTATAATATTTGATGAAATAGACGCCGGAGTTTCAGGCGAAGTAGCTGACAAAGTAGGTCAGATCTTATCAGGTATGGGGAAATATATGCAGGTTATTAATATTACTCATCTTCCGCAGGTCGCTTCGCGCGGAACCAGGCATTATCATGTTTATAAAGACGATACAGATAACTCAACATTTACCCGTGTAAAACTGTTATCACCTGAAGAACGTATACTGGAGGTTGCCAGATTGTTAAGCGGCAGTGAAGTTACAGAGACTGCCATGAAAAATGCACGCGAGCTTCTGAAAGCAGGAATCAATTAGCTTTTGATTTACAATATTTTAGTAAATTTGTCACATAGTTTTTAAGTGACACAAATTATTATTCAGTACGATGAGAGAAGGACTATTAAAAGGGAAAAAAGGCATCATTTTTGGTGCGCTTAACGAGAAATCAATTGCCTGGCAGGTTGCCCTTAGGACGTGGCAGGAAGGAGCTGAATTGGTTCTTACCAATTCCCCGGTCGCAATCAGAATGGGAACAATAAATGAACTTGCAAAGATAACCGGGAGTAAAGTAATATCAGCTGATGCAACCAAAATGGATGAAATCGAAAATTTGCTCTCTGAGAGTATGAAGATATTTAGCGGCAAGTTCGATTTTATTCTTCATTCCATCGGCATGTCACCTAATGTAAGGAAAGATATACCTTATGAGCAAACCAGTTATGAGAACATGCTGAAGACTTTCGATATATCAGCCCTGAGTTTTCACAGGGTACTGCAGACATCCTATAAGCTTGACGCTTTAAAGGAATGGGGATCAGTAGTTGCATTATCGTATGTAGCTGCTCAACGGACCCTCTCGGGATATAACGATATGGGTGATGCAAAGGCTCTGCTTGAGTCAATTGCACGTAGTTTCGGATATATTTATGGTCGTGACAGGAAGGTAAGGGTAAATACTGTTTCACAATCGCCAACAGCAACAACTGCAGGAAGCGGGATCCATGGTTTTGAATCTCTTATCGATTTTTCTGAAAGGATGTCACCTCTTGGAAACGCCACAGCTGAAGAATGCGCTGAATACTGTGTAGCGCTGTTCTCAGATCTTACCCGCAAGGTAACAATGCAAAACCTTTTCCACGATGGCGGGTTCTCAAGTATGGGGATGAGCCTGAAAGCAATCGAACAATACCAGAAAAGTTTTGAAGATTGTAATTAAGCCTATAGGCAAATAAGTATAAACACCTATTTTTCAAGCGACTTGCCATTCAGTGAGTCGCTTTTTTTATATTTGAANNCTAAAACAAAATCTTATGATAAAGATTATATTATTGGTAATCTTCTATTTTGCTTTTCCGCTATTTATTATTTATTTATGTAAGAAATGGTCCTTCCTGCAAAAGATGGGTGCAATTGTTCTTGCTTATGGATTTGGTCTGTTAATAGGTAGTACAGGCCTATTACCGCAGGGGAGTAATGGTTATAAACTTGCTCTTCAGGGCAAAGCCTCTCTTCCGGAAACTGAAGTTGAATCTCTTATAACTCAGGGCAAAGCGACTAAGGAAGATTTATTCGTTAACCAGATAGGACAGGTTCAGGATACAATCCCATCAGTTGTTGTTCCTCTTGCATTTCCTTTATTGCTTTTTTCATTAAATCTGAAAAGATGGCTGCGTTACGCAAAAAAGGGCTTTATCTCGGTATTACTTGCACTCATAGCTGGTCTCATAATGGTTACCGTTGGTTTTTTTATTTGGAAAGACTCAATTCCTGAAAGCTGGAAACTTGCCGGTATGTTCGAAGGAATCTATGCTGGTGGAACTCCAAATTTTGTTGCAATAAAAATGGCATTGAATGTTGATGCAAACCTATTTGTAATTGTCAGTACTTATGATATGATCGTTGGCGCTTTCCTTGTTCTCTTTTTTATTACAGTTGCTCCAAGGATCTTCAGATTCATTTTACCTCCGTTTGAAGAATCGAAGGGGATCAGGGGAGACGAGGCAGAAATTGCCAGTCAGACTGGAGACCTGGAGGATTATTCCGGCATGTTTAAAAAAGGAGTCTTCCTGCCTTTGCTTGGTGCACTTGGTATTTCTATTTTAATTTTTGCATTCTCCGGGGGTCTGGCATTGATTCTGCATAAACTCCCGATGATGGTTGTGGTAATCCTGTCGATAACCACAATTGGATTGCTGTTATCACTTTCAAAATATATTAACCGGATACAAAAAACTTTCCAGCTTGGAATGTATCTTATCCTTGTATTTTCTCTCACAATAGCTTCCATGGCAAACATCAGGACTATGTTTGGAACAGGTATGCTTAATCTTATCTTGTTTATTACGTGGTGTTATTTCGGATCTCTGGTCCTGCATATTATTCTGGCAAAAATATTCAGAATTGATGCCGATAATTTTCTCATTACATCGGCTGCCTTTATTTTTTCTCCTCCTTTTGTACCTCTTGTGGCTAATGCCCTGAAAAACAAAGATGTTATTGTGACAGGGATAACCGGTGGAATAATAGGTTATATCGTTGGTAATTATCTTGGAGTTGCTCTTGCCTATTTTCTGAAGGGATTCTGATAATAATTATGCCCCCCAACCCCCCTAAAGGGGGGCTAATACTATTCGTTTAAGTATAATTACCCTTATCGGCCCAGAATTAATCCCCATTTAATGGGAAGAACGCGAAGCGGCCAGGGGCCCTTAAATTAAAAAGCTGAACCCTTACGAATTCAGCTATAATATATTACTTTAATTATTAGTCTAAAAAAGGTAATTCAACCCGATAGAAAACCCTATATTTCCATCCTGAACATTGAAAGCCTTGCCACAATCAATTGCAATAACGAAATTCTGATTCATAACGAGCATTAGACTGGCACCTGCACTCTGATGTAATTTTTCTGTTCCGGGTTTAAAGTAATCTGAATAATTCTCCGCAGGATAAACTTCATTAAAAGTATTTTGAAGATTATAAGGAAGTTTAATATTCTTTGTTACCATTCCAAAATCATAAAATCCGTTAAGTCCCATGTAACAATCCTGTTTGAAAAATTTAAAATATAACGGTTTCCATCTAAGCTCTATATTTCCCATGAAAAAATCATCACCAACTACCCTGTCTAGTAGAATTCCTCTTAATGTTTTTGAGCCGCCAAGCCCTTCAGATGTAGCGCCTGTTAATCTCGACGTGATCACCTCAGTTTGATAAAAGAATGGGGCATGTCCTGATATTGTAGCCTGAAATCCTAACCGGTAAACAAATGACAGGTTTTTTTCTATCAATGTAAAATATTGACGGTGAATGATGTACAATTTTGAAAATCCCCAGTTGTTCCCCATAAATTTAGGAGCTACTTCCAAACCGATCTCAGTCCAGAGACCTTTCATCGGGTTAGGTTTGTTATCGCGGCTGTCCCATGTAAGACCAACTTTGAGGGTATTTATCCATCCACCTTTAGCTTCATCAGCCGGAATTATACCGAGTGCCTGATATCGTTCGAAAAGACCAGGCATTGAGTCGACGGAAGGCAGCAAAACTTTCTTCCCTTTGTTAATCTTGTTAATATTTACAGAGCTTGTCGTAAAATCCTGAAAAGATAATCCTGCGCTCCATTTTAAATGGTCCCCTGAAAGTTTTCCCTGGAAATCATTTTTAAATCTGAACTGGTTCTTCTGATAACGATAAAACATTCTTGATCTGTAAGGCGGAGTAGCCAATTTATCATCCATCCAGTCTTTGTTATAAACCGATTCATATCCATTGTATCCGTAAAAAGTAGCTGCCTGGTTGGGAAGATAACTAAGGTCGCTTATCCATTGTACTCCCGGGATAATGTGACGGGATTCGAACATAAACCTGTAAATACCACTTCCTTTGGTGTAACGTGATATTTCTGTATAAGTATGATCGAGGAAATCGGGATATACACTTGGATTCCCATAATTGAAAAATTCTGCCAGAGCTCCATACTCAAACCCTAGATCAGAGTCATACGTAATAGCCGGCAATGCACCACCGAACTTCCATCCGGTCTTTACCTCTTTCTCCTGTGCTGACAACGACAATACCAGGAATGACAGAAGAACAAATAAAAAGGTTTTTTTCATTGGTTATAGGTTTGGTTCATAATGTTAAAGATAAAGAAAAATGGAAATAACAATCACGTTTTTTAATATTTGCTACCTTAGGACCTTATTTTTACAACTAAATGCTTACAGGTTTACTTATTAAAAATATTAAGTGCCTTGTTCAGACAGAAGATTTACCCAGATTAAAAATTTGTGGTTCTGAGATGTCAGAGCTTCCTTTCATAAATGATGCATACCTGTATATGAAGAATGGTCTGATTTCTGAATTTGGCAAAATGAAGGATCTTCAGAAAAGCAAAATACTCTTTCAGAATCCTGAGATAGAAACTATAGATGCAACCGGAAAATCTGTTTTTCCTTCATTCTGTGATTCTCACACACACCTCGTCTATTCAGGAAGTCGTGAGATGGAGTATATTGACAAAATCAGAGGATTATCTTATGAAGAAATAGCGAAGCGGGGAGGCGGAATTCTCAATTCTGCAAAGAAACTTCATGAAACATCAGAAGATGAATTGTTTATTCAATCATTTAACAGGATAAATGAAATCATTTCGCTAGGCACTGGCGCTGTTGAAATAAAAAGTGGTTATGGTCTGAATCTGGCTGATGAATTGAAGATGTTGAGAGTTATCAGACGAATTAAGAACAACAGTCCTGTTGAAGTGAAGGCAACTTTTCTGGGGGCACATGCTATACCTGAAGAGTATAAAAACAGCAGACAGAAGTATGTTGATCTTATTATCAACGAAATGATACCTGTCGTTGCTTCATATGAACTCGCTGATTTTATTGATGTCTTTTGTGATAAAGGTTTCTTCACGGTGGAGGATACAGAAAGGATATTAATGGCAGGTATTAAGTATGGACTTACAGCTAAAATTCATGCAAATGAGCTGGATTATTCAGGTGGAATCCAGACAGGGGTAAAATATAACGCTCTCTCTGTTGATCACCTGGAATTTACAAATGATGAGGAAATAAGTACGCTGATCGGATCGGAAACGATGCCAACAATTCTTCCTGCATCAGCCTTCTTCCTGGGTATGGCTGATCCTCCCGTAAGAAAAATGATCAATGCAGGGTTGCCAATAGCCCTTGCATCGGATTATAACCCGGGTTCATCTCCTACAGGTAATATGAAATTTATAATGTCCCTGGGATGTATCAGGTTAAGAATGCTTCCGGAAGAGGTGATAAATGCTGTTACAATCAATACGGCTTATGCTATGGGTATTTCTGAAACACATGGATCGATTGCAGTTGGTAAGGTGGCCAATGTTTTTATAACAAAAGAGATACCATCATACGAATTTATGCCATATGCATTTGGAAGTAACCTCATTGATACAGTTATATTAAGAGGAAAAATTATTAACTAATTAAACATAAAACTGATTCAAATAGATCCTCTTTGGTACTCTGTGAATCCTCTGTGTAACTCGGTGTTAGTTCTTTTTTGTTACACAAAGAGCCACAGAGAAGGCACAGAGAGCCACAGAGGGAAATCAACCTAAATATAATTTATGGAGACGAAGATAATAGAATGCGTACCGAATTTCAGTGAAGGGCGCGATATGGAGATTATCAGGCAGATAACAGATGCTATTGAAGCGGTAGATGGAGTGAAATTACTTGATGTAGATCCAGGTAAAGACACCAACAGAACGGTTGTTACATTTGTAGGAAATCCTGAAGCCGTGTCAGAAGCCGCATTCCTTTCTGTTAAAAAAGCTTCTGAAGTTATAGATATGTCAAAACATCACGGAGCTCATCCACGAATGGGTGCTACCGATGTTTGTCCGTTTGTACCTGTTTCAGGAATCACAATGGAAGAGACTGTTTCTGTTGCTCATAAAGTTGCCGAAAGGATTGGAAATGAATTGGATATACCTGTATATTGTTATGAGAATGCTTCAAGAAAACCGGAAAGGAGGAACCTTGCAAACTGCAGATCAGGCGAGTATGAAGGATTAAGAAAAAAACTTACTGATCCTGAGTGGAAGCCTGATTTCGGACCTTCTGTATTCAATGAACGTGCTGGCGCTACTGCCGTTGGTGCCAGGGATTTTCTNNTTACAGGAAAGATAGTCAAAGATGAAAATGGTGAAAAAGTAATGATACCCGGATCATTGAAATCAGTTAAAGCAATCGGATGGTATATTAAAGAATACGGAATTGCCCAGATTTCAATGAATCTTACAAATATTTCTGTTACCCCTGTCCATATAGCGTTCGATGAAGTATGCCGTAAGGCGGATGCAAGGGGTGTCAGAGTTACCGGATCTGAATTGGTGGGCTTGATTCCTCTCAAGTCTTTACTCGACGCAGGTCGCTATTTTCTTGCCAGGCAACAACTTTCATCCGGGGTATCCGATGATGAATTGATTAAAATAGCCATCAGATCTATGGGACTAAACGACATTCATCAATTTAAACCTGAAGAAAAAATAATTGAATTTGTTATGGCTGATATAAGTGAACATAAACTGATTGACATGAACCTGAAAGCCTTCATGGATGAAACTGCTTCTGATTCACCTGCTCCCGGGGGAGGTTCTGTTTCCGCCTATATGGGAGCACTCGGAGTTGCACTTGGTACAATGGTAGCTAATTTGTCGAGCCATAAACGAGGATGGGACGACAGGTGGAAAGAGTTTTCAGATTGGGCTGAAAAGGGCAAAGCGATTCAGAATAATCTTTTACAAATGGTTGATGAAGATACCAGGGCATTCAACAGGATTTTGGAGGCATTTTCACTCCCGAAAAAATCTGAAGAAGAAAAAAAATTAAGAGATATTGCAATTCAGGAAGCAACAAAAAATGCGACTCTTGTCCCTTTAAAAGTGATGGAAACGGCATATCCGGGATTCGAAATGATCAGTGAAATGGTTAGTAAGGGGAATCCGAATTCTATAAGTGATGCCGGAGTAGGGGCATTAGCACTCCGGACATGTATAAAAGGTGCATTCCTGAATGTTAAGATCAATGCTTCCGGATTAAATGATAAAGGTTTTGTAATAAATGTAATTGCCAGAGGAGAGGTACTGGAATCAAAAGCTGAAGCTGCAGAGAAGGGTATACTTAAAAAGATTAATGAAAAAATAAGCATGTAGAGACACACAATTTTGGCGTCTCTACTACAGCCAATACCCAATACCCAATACCCAATACCCAATACCCAATACCCAATACCCTTTCTTACTTACAGAATTCTTCTGATTGTTCTTAATTTGTGAGAATAACCGTTGATTTCAGGTTTAAATATCCCCTGATGATCAATCGAATCAATTCTCACCCTGCCTGAGGCATGGATAACCAACCCTCTTGATAAAATCATCCCGACATGTGAAATCTTACCCCTGTCATTGTCGAAAAAAACCAGATCACCCGGTTCGGCCTGATCAATGAAGTCAACGATATTACCTTTCTCTGCCTGTTNNTAGTTGTTACTGAACTCACGACCGGTTGTATATTGATTGTTTCCGACATAAAATACTTTATCCTCGAAATCGGGATTGAATACTTCACACCCTGCCTCAAGTACAATTTTTGTTTTGTCGTTTTTATAACATAGTAACGATCTGTTCAATACGTGTCCGCAGGAGATGCCGTCAACAGGAGAATGTTGAAGATGATTTGCATCAATCCATCCCTGGTCCTTATCGAACAAAGTCTCAATTTTCATCCAACTGCCTGCCTTATCTATTATTGAATATTTCTCACCAAACAAGATCTGGCTCAGCATCTCTGTCTTATGTGATGGTCCTGATCGTAATGGGACGAAGACATTCTCACATATAAAATTTTCCATGGCAAATTATTTGTCTCAAAATTATAAAATATCCTGAAGGAGACTTATCGACCATTTAACGCATATCAATAACCTCAGCATCCTTGTATTTTCCTGCCGGAAAGATAAAAGTATCGGATGCAGGTTTTACTTTCAGATCATATTCATTGACATGCAGAGTGCTGATAACGGCATCTTTTCGTTTATACTCAAGGCTGATGAGGTTAAAAAGAGGTTTCCCAATGTATAACCTGACCATTAGAAGCTCACTTTTTATATCTTCCGGATAAAGGTCGATGATATAAGAATCTGATTTCTCTTCTATCAACCGGTTCTTATATCCTTTTTTGTACATGGAGAATATCAGTGAAGGACGACTCTGAAATGTATTGTCTTTCTTATCGGCTTTGGTGATTGTCACCTCTTTTTCTGCAGTAAGATAACTCCATGATGTTTCACCATTAAACCAGACGATATTATCAGGAAGATCAAGTTTATATTTATCCTTATTGAGAATAACGGATCCTTCTAATGTATCGTTTGTATTATCTGTTTGGTTAACAGTTATTAGTTTGAATTTCATTGATACGGAAGGGGCCTTAAGTGCATTATCGGCAAACTTATCGAGAATTTTTATGGATTCCTGATCATTCTGCCCGTTGGCATTTATAACAGACAGTAGAAGAAAAAACAGAATACTTGCAAAAGGTCTCATCTTAATAGTTTTATTCAAGACGCTTCAAAATCTGTTCCAAAGCAATAATGTCTACACAGAGAACATCTCTGGCTTTACTTCCTTCGAATGGCCCGACAATACCTGCAGCCTCAAGCTGGTCAATAATTCTTCCTGCCCTGTTATATCCGATCGAAAGTTTTCTCTGAATTAGTGAAGTGGACCCCTGCTGATGCTGAACAACAAGCCGTGCAGCTTCATCGAACATGGGATCTCTTTTACGAAGATCGACCTCAAGGACGCCTGACTCACTATCGTCGACATATTCCGGGAGATGCATGGCATCGGCATAGCCTTTTTGTGATCCGATGAAGTCTGTTAGTTCTTCTATTTCAGGTGTGTCAATAAAAGCACACTGAACCCTTACAGGTTCATTTCCTGAAGAAACCAGCATATCCCCTCGTCCGACCAATCTGTCAGCTCCGGTAGCATCCAGAATCGTACGTGAATCTATTGATGAAAAGACACGGAAGGCAATTCTTGTCGGGAAATTTGCTTTAATAAATCCGGTGATAATATTTGCTGATGGTCTCTGAGTTGAAATTATCAGATGTATGCCGATAGCTCTTGCGAGTTGAGCCAACCTTCCTATAGGTCCTTCTATTTCCCTGCCGGCAGTCATTATCAGGTCGGCAAACTCATCAATAATTAATACAATATATGGTAGGTATTTATGTCCTTTTTCAGGGTTCAGTTTTCTTGTTATAAACTTTTCGTTGTATTCCTTGATATTACGTGCCTGGGCGGCTTTAAGAAGCTCCAGCCTGTTGTCCATCTCTATACATAACGAATTGAGTGTTTTAATAACTTTTTGGGTATCAGTTATTATTGCATCCTCTTCGTCCGGTAGCTTAGCAAGAAAATGTCTTTCAATCTTCATATACAGAGGTAACTCCACTCTTTTGGGATCTATGAGAACAAATTTTACCTCGGCAGGATGTTTCTTGTACAGGATTGAAGTTATGATTGCATTTATCCCGACAGACTTTCCCTGACCTGTAGCTCCGGCTACAAGAAGGTGTGGCATTTTGGTCAGGTCAACGATATATGGTTCATTTGTGATAGTTCTTCCAAGAGCTAGCGCAATATCGAATTTTGTCTCCTGGAATGCTTTTGAAGTGATAAGTGATCGCATTGAGACAATTTCAGGTTTCTTATTGGGCACCTCTATACCGACAGTTCCCCTGCCTGGGATTGGGGCAATAATTCTTATCCCCAGTGCGGAAAGATTTAGAGCGATATCATCTTCAAGTGATTTTATACGTGCGAGTCTTACACCACGTTCAGGTACAATTTCGTACAATGTTACCGTTGGACCGACAGTTGCAGAAATGCTTTT
>PLMC01000048.1 GCA_003141495.1 Bacteroidales bacterium | reverse complement strand
GATGACATTATTGATCTTGAACTTGAAAAGATTGATGTTATCCTTACTAAAATAAATACCGACCCGGAAATTGAAGAGATAAAACATGTTGAGAAAAACCTCTGGAGCAACATAAGGAAGAAATCGGAAGAAGGACGAAGAACCGGAATCGGAATAACTGCAGAGGGAGATATGCTTGCGGGCCTTGGACTGAGATATGGCAGCGATGAGGCTACAGGTTTTTCTGTTGATGTTCATAAAACACTGGCTCTTGAAGCTTATAAAGCTTCGACATACCTGGCAAAAGAGAGGGGAGCCTTCGCAATTTATGATGCCGAAAGGGAAAAAAGTAATCCGTTCATTTTAAGGATGAAAGAGGCTGACCCTGTTATGTATAATAACATGGTTAAATACGGACGCAGAAATATTGCTCTTCTTACAATAGCTCCGACAGGCACTACGAGCCTGATGACCCAGACAACCTCAGGAATTGAACCTATATTTTCCACTTTCTATAAAAGAAGAAGAAAAGTTAATCCTAATGACCTTGATGTAAAGGTAACATTCAAGGATGAGGTTGGCGATTGCTGGGAAGAATTTAATGTTTTTCATCATAAATTTGTCGACTGGCTTAAACTTAACGGTTACGATACCGATGAAGTAACCCGGATGAGAGATGAGGAGATTGAAACGATAATAGCAAAATCACCTTACTATAAAGCTACAGCAAATGATGTTGACTGGATAGCTAAGGTAAAAATGCAGGGTGCAATTCAGAAATGGGTTGACCATTCAATAAGCGTTACTATAAACCTTCCTGCCGAAGCAAAAGAAGAACTTGTGAGTGAGCTTTATCTGACTGCCTGGAAATCGGGATGCAAGGGAGCAACGGTATACCGCGACGGATCCAGGAACGGGGTCCTGATCGCAGGAAAAACAGAAGCAAGACCTGAAAGACCAAAACGTCCGAAGGTACTCGATTGTGATGTCATCAGGTTTAATATAAATGAAGAGAAATGGGTTGCTTTTGTCGGACTTAAAGAGAGCCGTCCGTATGAGATATTCACGGGTATTGCGGATGAAGAGATTTTTCCTATCCCAAAAAGCATTGTAAAAGGAAAAATAATAAAAATAAAGGATGAGGATGGGAATACACGGTATGATTTTCAATACACCGATAAATATGGGTATAAGAAAACAATGGGAGGTTTATCTCATATGTTCAAACCGGAATTCTGGAATTATGCAAAACTGATTTCAGGCGTTTTGAGACACGAAATGCCAATTCAGGATGTGGTTAATCTGGTCACATCATTGAAGCTTGACAGCGAGTCTATTAATAACTGGAAAAATGGAGTTGAAAGAGCCTTAAAAAGATATATACCTAACGGGACAAAAGCAAAAGGCAAATGCGGAGAATGTGGTTCAGATAACTTAGTATACGAAGAGGGGTGCCTGATCTGCAAAGATTGCGGATCTTCCAAATGCGGTTAGATTTTAAATATGGGGTTTCAGGTTTTAGGGATTATCATAAATCAGCGGGGTGCTTTTCGAAGCGCCCTTTTTTATAAAAAATTTATTCAAAGGTCGATAAGTGTTTGAGGCCGATGTTGAGGTTTAGGTTGAGGATTAGGTTGAGAAATGGCTCTTAACCTTAACCTTAACCTTTATACTCTCACAGCTCTGATCAGCCCCCTCCTCAAATACGGGGCTTTCATTCTTTTGTCGTAATAATGGATCATATATCCCTTAGAGGGGGTTATTCTGAATCCATAATCCTTTAGCAATATGGTAAAATCATTCTCATCATTATTCTTATGATAGGTACATAGGGCGATCTTAATAGATTTTTGCGCAATGAGTACTTTATTACAACTTTTTAAAACGACTGATTCAGCCCCGTCAACATCTATTTTCAGAAAGGTGATATCCTTGTTATTTTCAAAAAAAGTATCAAACCTTATATGTGATACATCATTATGATCAGATACATACTTACTAATAATCTCAACTTTTTCCGACCATGGTGCAAATGTGGCCTTAAGGGCTTCGATCCACTCATGGTCATATTCAAATAAACAGACCTTTCTGATCTTTTCAATTACAGACAGTGAAAAGTTGCCCTCTGCAGCTCCGATATCAGCCAGGACATCATCATTTCCTAAAGTAAATGAATCAGTCAGATACTTGTGAGGACTATCCGGATCCTGCTCTCTCATCAGATCGCAATACGCCCTTTTAATCCTTTTCTCATTCCATCGTTTTTTAAAATATAACCGTTTTCCTTCCTGCAAAACATATCGCATACCATTTTCGCGGTCATACTTCACCTCAATTTTATCAGGAGAATAATTGTCTTGAAAAGGATATGGGAAGATGCTTACTTTATTTTTCTCAAGGTAATGAAGTACCTCTTTTTGCTCATTATTAACCTCATTTTCAGGTAATGAGGCAAAATAATTCAGTATTTTATAGCGAAGATTTTTTTTCAGGATAATCGTCCTTAATGGCTTTGGAACCAGTATCCTGTAAATTGGGAAGAAGTATTTGTTCATTTCCGCAGATAATTTACTTTATAACGCCAAGTTCCTTACCGATTTTTTCGAAGGCCTTAATCGCTTTATCCAGATGTACCTTTTCGTGGCCTGCAGAAAGCTGAACTCTGATTCTTGCCTGCCCTTTGGGTACGACAGGGAAATAAAATCCGATAACATAAATACCCTCTTTCAGAAGTCTTGCTGCAAAGTCCTGAGATAATCTCGCATCATAAAGCATAACTGCGCAAATTGCTGATTTGGTAGGTTTTATATCGAAACCAAGTTTTTTCATGCAGGTAATGAAGTAATTAGCATTGAAGTGAAGTTTATCCTGGAGCACATTAGTTTCAGTCATCATTTCAATCATCCTGATACCCGCTGCCACGACCATAGGTGGGATGGAGTTTGAAAACAGATAGGGGCGTGACCTTTGTCTCAGAATCTCAATTATCTCTTTCTTGCCGGTGGTAAAACCACCAATTGCGCCACCGAAGGCTTTACCAAGTGTCCCTGTAATAATTTCAACTTTGCCTGTAATATTATAAAGTTCAGTAACTCCTCTTCCGGTCTTACCTACTACACCAGCCGAATGTGATTCATCGACCATTACCATGGCATTATATTTATTAGCCAGATCTACAATTTTATCAAGAGGCGCTACATTTCCGTCCATTGAGAATACTCCATCGGTTACGATAAGTCTGAATCTCTGATCCTGAGCCAGCTTAAGTTGTTTTTCGAGATCTGCTACATCAGCGTTTTCATATCTGTAGCGCTGGGCTTTGCATAGACGGACGCCATCAATAATCGAAGCATGATTCAGCGAATCAGAAATAATTGCATCCTCTTCGGTAAGAAGGGGTTCAAAAACTCCGCCATTTGCATCAAAGCAGGCTGCATAAAGAATAGTATCTTCTGTGCCGAAGAATTCTGCAATTTTTTTCTCAAGTTCCTTATGGAGATCGGTGGTTCCACAGATAAATCTCACAGAAGACATTCCATAACCATGATCATCAAGAGATGCTTTTGCTGACTCAATAAGCGATGGATCGTTAGAGAGGCCAAGGTAATTATTTGCGCAGAAATTAAGGACTTTTTGTCCGGTATTAAGTTCAATTTCAGCTCCCTGAGGTGATACGATTATACGTTCATCCTTATATAACCTGGCTTCTTTAATTTCTTCAATTATTTTTTCAAGATGATTCTGATAATTATTATACATGATCTTATTTTTTTAGCCCTTGTGAGCCTTTGTGAATTCCTTTGTGCTCTTTGTGTTTCAATTTTTTACCACTGAGGTACACAAAGTATACACTAAGTAACACAAAGGATTATTATTAGTTATTCCCAGTTTAAGATAACCTTTCCGCAGTTGCCTTTTTCCATCTCATCAAAACCCTTTTGGAAATCATCTATGGGGAAACGATGGGTTATAACAGGATTTAAATCTATCCCCCCGATTATCATCTGCTCCATCTTATACCAGGTTTCCCACATCTCCCTGCCATAGATACCCTTTAATGTAATTGCCTTGAAAATGATATCACTCCATGGTACTTCGAAGTTTGATGGCAATATTCCAAGTAATGAAATACTCGAGCCATTATACATATTATTTAGCATTTCAACAAAAGCCTTCGGTGATCCGGACATTTCAAGTCCTATATCGAATCCTCTCATCCCCAGCTTCTTAACAGCATCAGAGATTTTTTCTCCTTTTGAAGGATTAACTGTAAGAGTGGCTCCCATCTTTTTGGCAATGTTAAGACGGTAATCGCTAAGGTCGCTGGCTACAATAAATCTGGCACCGGCATATTTAGCAATTGCGACAGCCATGCTGCCAATCAGTCCCGATCCGGTAATCAGGACATCTTCACCGATCAATGGAAATGATAAGGCTGTATGTGTTGCATTTCCGAACGGATCCATAATAGCGGCCCATTCGTCAGGAATTCTGTGATCGAGCGGAATAACATTTACTGCAGGTATTTTTACATATTCTGCAAATGATCCATCGATATTAACACCGATTCCCACAGTGTTTTCACACACATGNNTCTTTACCCCGGCGACAATTGCGACAGTGGCCGCATGCGAGATGACCCTCGCCGGTAACCCTTTCACCAATCCTTAGGTTTGTAACACCGGCACCCATTTTTTCTATATGGCCCATATACTCATGACCAATGATCATAGGAGTCCGGATTGTTTTTTGCGACCATGCATCCCATTCATAAATATGAAGATCGGTGCCACAAATTGCAGATTTTTGGACCTTTATAATAACATCGTTAAGACCCGGTTCAGGAACCGGGACTTCCTGCATCCATAAACCCTTTTCGGGTCTGGCTTTAACAAGTGCTTTCATCTTCTTCATAAACAAGAAATTATAATATAATCAATGTAAAAGTACTACAAATCCATCATTCTAAAACTGATTTTCGTTATACTATTATATATAGTCGGGTTTGTCTATATTTGCATTTACATTAACCGGTTTAACCAGAATATGGAACGGATACGAGTACGTTTTGCCCCAAGTCCAACAGGCCCTCTGCATATCGGAGGTGTAAGAACTGCTCTTTACAACTATCTTTTCGCAAAGAAAAATGGCGGTACATTTATTTTAAGGATCGAAGATACGGATCAGGCACGATTTGTTGACGGTGCCGAAGAATACATAATGGAATCGCTTGAATGGTGTGGTATACATGTTGATGAAGGAATCAGGGAGGGAGGAAATTATGGGCCTTATCGCCAGAGCGACCGGAAGGCAATATACAAACAGTATGCAGATATCCTCCTAGAAAAAGGGGATGCCTATTATGCTTTTGATACTCCAGGGAAACTTGAATCTCTTAGAAGCGAATCAGAAAAAGCAGGGAAAACATTTATTTATAATGCTGAAGTACGGGAAAAACTGATTAACTCGATCTCTCTTAATGAAAATGAGTGGAGGGCGAAACTTGACAGAGGGGAACCTTATGTAATCAGGTACAATATGCCCCATAATAAGGATATCCATTTTGATGATATTATCCGCGGCCATATAGTTGTCAATACGGGAACACTCGACGATAAAGTCCTGTTCAAATCAGATGGAATTCCGACCTATCACCTGGCAAACATAGTGGATGATCATTTGATGGAGATTAGCCATGTAATCCGTGGGGAAGAATGGTTGCCTTCACTGCCGCTTCATATTATGATATATCGTTCGTTCGGTTGGAGCCCTCCTCTGTTTGCTCATCTGCCGTTGTTACTTAAACCCGATGGAAAAGGTAANNTACTATCCCGAAGCATTTATTAATATGCTAGCACTACTGGGCTGGAATCCGGGAACTGAACAGGAAATATTTTCCCTTGATGAACTTATTAATGCTTTTTCAATTGACCGTGTTGGTAAATCAGGTTCCAGGTTTGACCCTGAAAAGGCCAAATGGTTTAATCACCAATACCTTCAAAACAAGACTAATGCTCAAATTGCTCTTGAATTCAGAGAGTTTCTGAGAACACATGGATATCAGGTTGATATAGTACGACTTGAGATACTTATCGGACTGGTAAAAGAAAGGGTAAGTTTTGCGAAAGAACTCTGGGAACAGACAGATTTCTTTTTCAAAGCTCCGGAAACTTATGATCCGGAAGCTGTAAAAAAAAGGTGGAAAGCTGATTCTGCAATCCTTCTTACAGAATTAAGATTGCTGTTGGAGAATATGGTTGATTTTTCCCCCACAGCTACCGAATCGGTTATTAAAACATGGATTGAGAAAAATGGCTATAGCACCGGAGCCATTATGAACGCCTTCAGACTTGTAATTGTAGGTGCTTTAAGGGGACCGCATATTTTTGATATTATCAGCTGGATTGGAAAGGAAGAAACCCTTAAGCGGATTACCAATGGAGTTACTCTGTTAAGCAAATAAAAGAGATGTATCTTCCGCAACCCGGAGACTATATTGATATCCATGTTCATGGCGGCTTGCCGGCTTCCGGTATTTTTATCCTCGAAAGCCTGATGGCACATGAAGGAAAACTCCCGGTGGATGTTTCCGGAATTGCATACACTTACGGCATACATCCGTGGTTCCTTAATGAAGAAAATCATAAACAACTTATCAATTCTGTTGAAAATACTGTCATTCAGCCTGAGATAATAGCTATTGGGGAAGCTGGTTTTGACAGACTAAGAGGACCCTCTCCCGAACTTCAGAGCAGAGCCTTTGAAGAGCAGATTATTATTTCTGAAAAGATATCGAAACCTGTTGTTATTCATTGTGTAAGAGCCTGGGATGAGCTGCTGGCAGTTTATAAAAAATTAAAGCCGAAAATGCCATGGCTTATTCATGGATTCAGGGGTAATGTGGACCTTGCATCTCAGCTACTATCCAAAGGGTTTTATCTTTCGTTCTGGTTTGATTTTATTCTAAGACCAGAGTCAAAAGAACTTTTAAAACAATTACCTGCAGACAGGATATTTCTGGAAACCGATGGAGCAGATGTAGATATAAAGTCAATCTATAATAAAGTAGCAACCGATCTTGATTTATCTGTAGATGAACTGAAGTCAATTATCTTGAAAAATTTCAATAAATGCCTGATTGGCTGACTCGAACAGAATTACTTCTCGATGATGAGAAGTTAAAAAGGCTCAGAAACGCCGATGTACTGGTTGTGGGTTTGGGCGGAGTGGGTGCATACGCAGCTGAAATGATCTGCAGGGCAGGAGTAGGATCGATGACAATTGCGGATGGCGATCACATTCATCCCTCCAACAGAAACAGGCAACTGCCAGCCCTGAAAAGTACCGAAGGTCTGGCCAAAGCAGAAGTGATGGGGCAAAGAATTATGGACATTAACCCGGATATTAAACTCACTGTCATTCAGGAATATATAAAAGATGACCGACTGATTGAGATTATTGACAAAGGTTTTAATTATGTTGTTGATGCTATCGACACTTTATCTCCAAAAATATTTCTTATTTATCACAGTATGCAGAGGAAGCTTCCTTTGGTTAGTTCTATGGGAGCAGGAGGGAAATTTGATCCAACCAAAGTTGCTATATGCGATATTTCAGAAACAACCGACTGCTCATTGGCCAGGATTTTAAGAAAACGACTTCACAAGCTTGGAATAATGGATGGCTTTACTGCAGTCTATTCTCCTGAAGCCATAGATAAGAGAAAAATTGTTTCCATTAAAGCAGAACAAAATAAGGCTTCAATTGTAGGAACTATATCATATATGCCAGCTGCATTTGGAATAGCGTGTGCATCAGTTGTTTTACGCGATTTAGCAGGGATTGAGCGATAAATCACTGTTAATTTAACGGTTAACTATGAGGTAAAGAAAATCAGAAAATTAAAATGACATGAGATCATATAAATCAAGGATTTCAGCTGATCTGCCAATTATTTTTCTGGCCATATTCAATATTTTTATTCATCTGCTTGTAATAGGCAATCTTGGATTTCACAGGGACGAGCTTCTCTATTTTTCATTGGGGCAGCATCCTGATTTCGGCTTTGCAACTGTACCTCCGATGATCGGCTGGATCGCCTGGCTGATGCAAAACATATTCGGATATTCATTATTTGCAGTACGCCTGCTTCCTGCTATTCTAAGCGGGGTTCTGGTGATTTTGGCAGCAGAGATTGCACGAGAACTGGGAGGTACTTCTTATTCCAGAATTCTTTCAGGGATAGGGATTATTATTTCCGGCTTTGTTCTTAGAACATTTTCATTATTTATGCCGGTATTTATCGATGTTCTGTTCTGGTCAATTATCATTTACCTGTTTATCAGGTTTATAAATACTTCGTCAGACAGATATCTTATATTACTTGGTATTGTTGCAGGATTTTCTTTGTTAAACAAATATCTGATCGGAGTATTGTTCATAAGCCTGGTAATTGTAACTGCACGCGGCCAAAACAGAAAAATTTTTAAAAGCAGGAGTTTCTGGATTGGCGCGCTTGGTGGATTGATAGTATTTCTTCCAAACCTGATCTGGCAAATTGTTAACGGGTTACCTGTAATCGGACACCTCTCAGAACTTTGGAGAACGCAACTGACCCACGTTGATAAGGTGTCTTTCTTATTGGAGCAGTTAATAATGCCATCATGGGCATCAGTACTGACAATTGCCGGATTGCTCTATCTCCTTCTAAATAAAAATGCCGAGAAATTCAGATTTCTCGGCATTGCTTCGATTCTGGTTATAGCTATCATCTTTGTTTTGCGAGGGAAGGGCTACTATACTATAGGTGTTTTTCCTTTTCTTATTGCAGCCGGAGCCGTTTCGTATGAGAAAGGGTTAAAAAAACGTTGGAAGAAAATAGCTTTACCTATTGTGCTTATCCTTTTAACCATTCCTATGCTTCCAATTGGGTTACCGGTCTTTAAGCCAGCTAGACTGGTTGCATATTTTAAAAACCTTGAACTGAAATATGGGATTGTGATAGGAAGAAGGTTCGAAGACGGATCAATACATTCATTACCACAGGATTATGCAGATATGATCGGCTGGGAAGAATTGGCGTCAATTACAAACAAAGCATATCAGATGATAGGAGATAAGAAAGCAAGTTTCATTTATTGTGAGAACTATGGACAGGCTGGAGCTGTAACAATAATTGGTAAAAAATATGGACTTCCCGAAGCTGTTTGTTTCAACGAAAGTTTCAAGTACTGGATTCCCACAAAATTTAATCCGGATATTACATCTTTAATCTATATAAATGATAAATTGGGTAAAGACGTTCAAATGCTTTTTAATAATAGTACTCTCATAGGTAAAATCTCTGATCCTGATGCCAGGGAATTTGGTACTGCTGTTTATTTGTGCGAGGATCCAAAGACAAGTTTTAATGAATTCTGGACCAATCGGTTAAAAGATCTTAGCGATCATTAATCTACAGCAAACAAACTGTCCGGAACAAGATTTTGCTATTCTAAATTGTGTACATAATGAAGACTCTTTCAGATAATAAAATTCAGCGCAATGATAAAAAGTCATCAAAACTTGCTCGTTTCTGGAAAA
This sequence comes from Bacteroidales bacterium, assembly GCA_003141495.1. Taxonomy (GTDB): domain Bacteria; phylum Bacteroidota; class Bacteroidia; order Bacteroidales; family VadinHA17; genus LD21. Next base: position 7,913 of record PLMC01000048.1, on the reverse strand, counting down.
TACTTGGCCCTGGTCTGGTAACCGGTGCAAGTGATGATGACCCTTCAGGAATAGCAACTTATTCACAGGCCGGATCTGCATATGGACTTACAACTCTCTGGACATCACTTATAACATTTCCACTCATGGCTTCCATCCAGGAAATGTGTGCCAGAATAGGTCTGGTTACATCTCACGGATTGGCTGGAACCCTTAAAACTAATTATTCAAAACCTGTTTTGTACCTGATGTTGTTGTTTAGTTTTCCGGCTATTGTAATGAACATTGGAGCCGATATTGCCGGAATGGGGGCTGTGGGAAATCTATTGTTCCCTTCAATAAAAGCCACATATTTCAGCATAGGATTTACGATACTGCTTTTAGTACTAATTATTTATTTGCCATATAAAAAAATAGCCGCCGTTCTGAAATATCTCTGTCTCGTTCTTTTGGTTTACCTGATCGTTCCCTTTTTATACAGGCAAGACTGGGTAGCGGTTTTGAAAGCCACGCTTATCCCGTCAATAAAGTTTGACAAGGATTTTATCAGTATTCTTGTAGCAATTCTTGGAACGACTATTTCACCCTATCTGTTCTTCTGGCAGACAACAATGGAAGTTGAAGACAAAAAGGAAAAGCGTTTAATGGTAAATAAAAGAATTATCAGTGAGATGCGTAAAGATGTCGATTTTGGGATGTTATTTTCAAACCTTGTCATGTTCTTCATCATTCTCACCACCGGATCGGTTTTATTTAATGGGGGTATTCATCAGATTGACACAGTAGAACAGGCAGCTCAGGCATTGAAGCCATTGGCAGGCAATGCAGCATATTTACTTTTTGCTTTAGGAGTTATAGGCACCGGACTATTAGCTATTCCTGTTTTGAGCGGTTCACTTTCCTACATCGTCACAGAATCATTTGGATGGAAAGAAGGATTGGATAAGAAATTCCAAAAAGCAAAAGCATTTTATCTCATTATTGGCATTTCATTGATTTTGGGTCTGTCTTTGAATTACATTGGCCTTTCACCGGTTAAAGCACTGATATATTCAGCCATTCTTTATGGCCTGACCGCCCCTGTTTTAATTGCAATCATTCTCCATATTTCAAACAATAAAAAAATAATGGGTAAAAATACAAACGGGAAAATATCTAATATTCTTGGTTTTGCCGCATTAGCTCTTATGACTGTTGCCGGGGTTATTTTGATCTATATGCAACTAAAGGGGAAATGATTTGACAGCATATCCTATATACATGATTTGAGTACTGTTGCTTTCAACCATCCGGAATTTTTTCCCAAACTCTTCATAAGTCAATTCTCCTTTAGCTCTTCTATGAAGATTATTAAGCATTCTCAGATATGAAATATCAGGTTTTATTCCCCGGTGTTCTTTCCATGTAAATTGATTCTCTGCCAATAAAGATATTATTTCATCAGGTTTGATAAACATTTCCCATACATGAAGATCAGGAGGCATAATGGCCCATTGTTTCCATTCCTGCAATATTTTAATAACACTAATCTTGCTGAAATATGTTCTGTTAAAAGTATCATATATAAATAATCCTCCGGCTTTCAGAACACGCGAAATCTCAGATATCACTTTTGGTAAATCATGAACATGTTCCAGTACGTCACAACAAAGGACGACATCCAAAGAGCTTTTCTGAAATGGAAGATTCTCACCTGTTCCCTTCACATAATTAATTTTCAGATTACTCTCTCTTGCATGGATTACAGCGCTGTTTAATGATTGTTCAGAAGGATCAATTCCGGTTGTAATAAACCCCATTCGTGCTATCTCTTCAGATAATAATCCGCCGCCGCAGCCAACTTCCAGCACACTTGTTTTTTCCGGATTTATTTTGAACTTTTCAAATATATTCTTTGAATATTCCACCCGGAATGGATTATATAATGTCCGTATCAGGTTTAGGGAGAAGCCAGGTTGCCACCATCTGTTTCCTTCCAGATTATAAATGTTATTGTCAATTCGACGGTATATTTCTTCAGAAACTTTCTTCATTTTATTAAGTATTCGAATGTACTTCATTTCTGATCAGAGAAAACCCATTATTTATATGACTCTTCTTATCACCTGATCTTTTTTTTAGTTCGTATAATCCCCTTTTTAGCAATGCTATTCCAAAAAACCTTTCAACCCGTTTAAGAAATATGAGTAGTCGCCAGACAGGTTGACGGGAATGGAAAACTTTTAGGATAAAGTTACCGGTGATCAGAAGCCATCCGGGAATTATATTCTCTTTTTCATAGAAATAAAAATTGGGGAATCCGAAGGAGAATCTCTTTGCAATAGCATGGATATTCTCCAGGCTAATTTTTCCCGGTTCAATTTTTATCGGGTGCAAGAACTTATCACTTGTATAATGTGTATCATATTTCATGATCTCATCTGCAATAGGAGCCCCATTGTATACCCTTACTCCTGTGGAAATAAAAACAAGATCCCATTTTGAAGCTATCCTGCCAATAGTGTTTAAGGTCTCAAGTACTGTTTCCCTTGTTTCAGTCAGTGCGCCAAACATTATGAACCAGGTAGCAGGAATCCTTTTACTTTTCAAAAGGCTGGCTGTTCTTATTACATCTTCGCGTTTAAAATCTTTAGACAGACTTTCAAGTACTTTATCACAAGCTGATTCTGCACCAATATCAACTTCATTAAAACCGGCCCTCTTCATGAGATCCAGAAGTTCTTCATCGACAGCAGCAGGTGTAAGTCCCATTGTATGAAGCCTGAGATCAAGTTTTTTCCTGATTAGTTCCCTTAGGACCTTTTTTGTATGTACAAGGGGTGAATTGAAAGTACTATCAGTGAATTCAATGTGATTAATACCAGTATCTTTAACAAGAGTTTCTATTTCATCGGCAATTAGCGCTGGATTTTTTAAACGGTATTTTTTTCCCTCGATTTTATTATAAGTGCAGTAAGAACAACTGAATGTACAACCCCTCTTTGTCTGTATATGAATAGGAGACCCTAACCGGCGATACAAATCCAGATCCAAATAACGAACCGGTTTTGGGAAAGGCAGTGAGTCCAGATCCTCAACGCGGAAAGGTTCATCATCCTGGATAATTGTATTATCCCTTCGGATAATCAAACCTTTTAATCCTTCCATGGGCTCACATGATTCAATACGTTTTACAAACTCAGGCATCACAGCTTCACCGTCGCCACGAATCGCATATTCCAGGTCAAAATAATCAAGCATCTCCCTGCCGCTGATCCCAACTGAAGGCCCACCAATTACAATAGGGCCCTGGAATTCTCTCTTACAATAATCAATGACATCATTTTTAACATCTTCCAGCAAAAAATGTACCCTATAGCCTCCTGTATCATCAATGTTTCTAATGCTGATACCAATTATGTCAGGCACAAAACTCCGTATGGAATTTTTAATATCATATTCACAGTCTGAGGAAAAGCAAAGATCGAGAAAACGTACAGTGTGATTACCATTGGTCTCAAGTGCGGTTGCTATATAACAGAGTCCGAATGGAATGACCGGCCATGGATGCTTAAATCTGTTGGAGTTAATGAGTAAAACCTTGGCCATAACCTATAATAAAAAAATGTCAACTTTTCCGGTCTTTTTATTTAACTACGCAAAAATCGAGGCTCCCCAGTTAACTTTGATAGCATATTCCATGCAGGTTTTAAATATCTCATAAGTAAACTTCGGAGGATTCAGATTATCTGTTGCCAGGATGGTATTTGTTCTGTCAAAAACCCTGTTATCAGATAAATAGGGCCTGTAGGGTTCAATAAAACGATCGAATAGTTCCTCGGCGGGATTGCGTAACAAATTGTCGGGTTGAGGACCATAAATAATCTCCACTCCCCTGACTTTCATAAGCTGTTCGTAGTACTTTGCAACGATTTTCATTGTTGTAGGCAAGTTGTTCGTGAGGTGATAGATACCCCCCTGGGAACAATTCTCAATTATTTTAATTGTTGCATTTACAAAGTAATCCACCGGGATAATATTCAAATCTCCTTCATAGGGCAAATATATTTTGAGTGGCAGGAACAGGTAACCGTCATTATCAATGTAAATGCCGTTTTTAGCTGCTTTTATTCCTCCGTTATTGCTAAGATCATTCAGGTAAATATCCCTTATTGATTGAGCGGACCGTATCGGGAAGTACAATGCATTGAACTTAAGTGAGCGACCGCTTTGTGAATCACCGTACACAATTGATGGTCTTATAATTGAAAGAGTAATAGAGTTCTTCTGACAAAACATGGAAATTAAATTTTCAGCAGCGGCTTTGCTCTCCTCATATACATTGGTAAATGATTTAGCTGACGAAAGAATTTCTTTGCAAAATGAAACACCGGTACCTGCGACATATGCCGTGCTGATATAATGAAAAAAACTTATATGCGCATTTTTTGAGAATTCAAGGATTCCCTTCAGGTTATTTACATTTGCGGCCATAACCTTTTCACGTTTATTTTCTGAAAAACTGGTATCCGATGCGCAATGAATTACAGAATCGACAACTGAACAGAGTCTCGAATATTCTCCATTCTCTATTCCAAGATTGTCCTGCGAGAAATCCGCATCAATACATTTAACCTGATCCAGGAAACTACCGATACCGAACCATTTTAAAAGCCTGGAGATTCGTTCCTTCAGAGATTCGTTTTTTGCCGGACGACCGAAAACTATAATGCTATATCCTTTTGCAAGCATGGTTGCCATCAGGTGGCTGCCCAAAAAGCCAGTTGCTCCGGTCAGGGCTATTACGGGTTTGGTTTTGCCAGCCATATCCTGAAGTTAATATTTATGAATACAGTAAATTCTCTTTCCTGCAAAACCCCTGGTATAAAACATAGGGATGACCTTTTACAGTACCGGTTTTAACTGAATAATCATCAATTAACATATTTGATTCCATTGCTACCTGTCTTATTCTTTGTATCTCATCAGGATCATTATAATCATAGAAGAAATCATATTCAAAAATGCATCTTTTCCCGTTATCGATGGGAGTGATAAAACCAAAATCATTGTCAATACCATGTTTTTCAGCAATAAGCCTGAATTTATCAGTAAAATCATTTATTAAATCTTTATCTATGGGTAAATAAATAAGCGCCGGCAAAAAAGGCTTTTTGCGACCCAGGCGGGTACTCATTATCCTGTACATATTCAGCCATACAAGATCAGTCATTTCCTGATGCGAAAAAAGTTTTTCAAAAAAGGGACTTAGCTCTTTATCAACTTCCTGTGAATATAACCTTGGAGAAGGGGAAAGAGCTGTTTCAAAAAGTTCTGCGAAACTTTTAACTTTTAAATATGAATAAGGTTCATCATCGGAAAGCTCTTTTACCAGGTCGAGCCATTGTGCAGTTTTAAGAGATGGCAATCCCAGGTAAAGCGATTTAAACAGATTCTGGTCAAAGAATGGGAATCCCATCTCGCTTATCGATCGTATTGCATATTTATCTCCGATTACCACTACAAGCCAGGGAATGTTTAGTTTATCAACGAAAATATTCTTTATTTCTGAAGCCATTTTTTTTGTGGGAGAAAGAAAAGTGGAGATATATTCAGCACCAACAATACCCAGAGCCAGCCCGATATGCCGTATCGAACAATCTTTAATAAAATCAAGGGCATTATTAAGAGTTTCAAATGGCACAAGTATCCCTTTTTCGTCATCAGTAACGGGATGAAGCCTGATACTCGCAGATACACAAATACCAGGAGAATCCTTATGCTCTAAATTTTTGTAGGAATAAAGATTAGGTGAGGAGATTTCATTCAGGTCAAATAGAGAACCTGAATGATCGACAAATTCAGCATTAATAAAATTGTCGGCATTTATTCCATAAGTAGTTGAAAAAGTAGACATAATTCCCGAGCACATAATATTGGCACACAAAAGAGCAGCAGGCTCTGATGCGTTGATCCTGTAACCCCTTTTCTGGGCTTGTTTCTGAAGATCAAAAGCTGTAACACCCGGCCTGACCTTTACAAGCCAGTTCTTCTCATCAAATTCGATTGTTTTCATCCTGTTCAGGTCAATAATAGCGCCTTCATTTATAGCAAAGCCAAGAAGATTCTGACCATTACCGCGAATTGTGTAGGTGATTTTATTTTTGTTAAATAGTTTAACAAGTGATGAAATTTCTTCTTTAGTATTTGGCATGACCACATAATCGGGAACTTTGGGGTCAGAGATTGCACTTAGATCGTGAGAATATGTTACGGTAATTGCCTCATCATTTGACGCCCAGTTTTCACCAACAATTTTTTTTATTTCAGCAAGCAGGAAGTCGTCTTTTGAAAGTTTGATTTTCCCTCCGTTTTTAATATAAGTCTGTACATGATTCTTTAATGCTTCCATAACTTTTGTCGGACGCATCTCATTAAGGAAGTAACACTGGTAATCGCATTTACCGCATAAATTACAACTATCGGCAATCTCGATGCATTTTTCAGTCACTGAGATTTTATTCCCGGCAAGAGCTTCATAAAGTATCATCCTTCCCTGAGGATAGAAGCTGACGAAATGTTTTTCAGGTCCGGAATCGCAAACACCACTTCCAAGAAAATCTATCTTGCACATAGCATAATGTCTGCAGTTTCGGGCAATTTCGTAGGGCGTCTTTTTATCATCGGATTTATTTACAATATCCTGCATGTTCAATTTTTTTTAGTTTAAGTTATTATCAGATCTAACCAAATATGGATAAAGATAATGGATCTTATAGCATAAAAACATAATCTTATGTAACTAATAGATTAACCGGAACCTAAAATATGGTCGTGATAATTCAAAGTTAAATAAAAAACAGAGATTTATCCTGCAGGAATTGGACCAGTCATAATTAGGCTGAAAGATATGTAGAAATAACGGTTATAAAAAGATTAAGAATCATTTTACGGGTTTCCCGCTTTAATAATGTAAGGGAATTTATTAATTTCGTATCCCGATAGTATACCTGTAGCCTTACTGGTCTTATTTTGCACTTGTTATTTAAAATACGAAAAAATGAAGCCATTTATTTTATTTGAGACAAACTGGAAGGCACTTAAAGACAAACAAATCGACCTTGCTGTTTTACCATGGGGCGCTACAGATACGCATAACTATCACTTACCTTAATCCGCACAAAGAAACCCCGGTAAAAGGTGAAAAATAATTAAAATCAAAACCAACATCGATGTATCATAAATTTAAGTACTTATTTATAGCAACAGTTTTCATAATAGCATCGTGCAATAAAGGAGTGTTAGTTCCAATTCATGAAACAATATATCTTAATGGAACATGGAAGTTTGCTCTCGATACATCCAGGGTTGGTATTGCTGAAAAATGGTATAGCCATTCTCTTTCCGATTCGGTGAAACTTCCAGGGACACTAGATGAAAACAAAAAGGGAATTCCAAATCTTAACAGGAAGGAAACCATAAGACTTTCGCGTGAACTGATGTATGCGGGAATGGCATGGTACCAGAAGACAATCATTATCCCCGAAGCATGGAGCGGGCATTATATCAGATTGATGATGGAAAGAACCAAACCGACTCAGGTTTGGGTTGATAATAATCTCATCGGGAGCAGCAATGATTTACTTACAGCTCAGTATTATAATCTTACAAACCATCTGGCACCGGGGAAACATGTACTGACTATTCTTGTAAATAATAGTGATAATTCTGTTCCGGATGGAGTGACAGGTTCGCATGCCTGGACTGAACACACTCAGAGCAACTGGAATGGGATCATCGGTAAATTCTGTCTCGAAGCCTATAATCCGGTTCACATTGAAACAGTTCAGGTCTATCCCGATATTGACTTAAAAAAAATCACAGTAAGGGTGAAAATATCTAATCCTCAAGGTTCTGTTGAAAAGACTAAACTGACACTGAAAGCTGATGCCTGG
>PLMC01000011.1 GCA_003141495.1 Bacteroidales bacterium | reverse complement strand
AAGAATATGATCTCATTTGCAAGAAAAAGAACCGGTCATTCAATGGCTGAAAGACTTGCTGCAGAACTTATGGCAGCTTATAAGCTTGAAGGCGGTGCGTATAAGAAAAAAGAAGATACTCACAGAATGGCTGAAGCAAATAAAGCTTTTGCACACTTCCGGTTTTAATTGACGTTAGAGACAGTTGTTTAACAGATAGATGGATAAAAACCTGAAATATACCAGAAACATTGGGATCATGGCCCACATCGATGCCGGTAAGACCACTACGACAGAACGTATTCTGTTTTATACCGGTCGTACCCATCGTATGGGTGAGGTACATGATGGAAATGCCCAGATGGACTGGATGGTTCAGGAACAGGAAAGAGGGATTACTATAACATCTGCAGCTACTACGACTTACTGGAAATATAAGAATGAGGATTTTAAAATTAATATTATTGATACTCCGGGTCACGTTGATTTTACTGTTGAAGTAGAACGGTCGCTCAGGGTTCTTGATGGCGCTGTCGCTGTTTTCTGTGCAGTTGGCGGTGTTGAACCTCAGTCAGAGACTGTCTGGAGACAGGCAAATAAATATGTTGTTCCAAGAATTGCCTTTATAAATAAAATGGATCGTGCAGGAGCAGATTTCTTTAGCGCGGTTCAGCAGATAAAGGAAAAGCTGGGAGCGAACCCTGTTCCTGTTCAAATACCGATAGGTGCGGAAGAAAATTTCAAAGGGGTAATAGACCTCGTTGAAATGAAGGCCAGAATCTATTCTCTCGATGAGGAAAATGTCACAACTTTTGAGATTTTGGATGTTCCTGCAAATATGAAAGATGAAGCAGAGGAGTGGAGGGGTAAGCTGATTGAAGCTATTGCAAATGTTGATGATACTCTTCTGGCGAGATATCTTGAAGATCATGAATCAATTACAGTTGAAGAAATTTTGACCGCACTTAGAAAATCAACTATTGACGGACTTGCAATACCGGTAATATGTGGTGCTGCTTTTAAAAATAAGGGGATACAGAGTCTGCTCGATTCCGTAATAGCTTTTCTTCCCTCGCCTGTTGATAAAGGTTCTGTGATCGGAGTTGATCCGAGAAATGATGAGGAAATTATACGTGAGCCCGATGATGAAGCTCCATTGGCTGCGCTCGCATTTAAGATTGCCACAGATCCGTTTGTCGGACGTCTGGCTTTCCTGCGTATCTACTCAGGTATCCTCAAAGCAGGCGACACAGTATTGAATGTACGTACCGGAAAAAGAGAACGCATTAACCGTCTCTTCCAGATGCATGCAAACAAACAGAATCCGAAAGAAAGTATTTCGGCTGGAGATATATGTGCAGGCGTAGGTTTTAAAGATATAAAGACCGGTGACACATTATGCGCAATCAATAAACCTATATTGCTGGAATCAATGGATTTTCCCGAGCCGGTTATAGGAGTTGCCATCGAACCTAAAACTCAGGCCGATGTTGATAAGCTTTCAATAGCACTCAATAAACTCGCTGAAGAAGATCCGACATTCCAGGTCAGAACTGATCCCGACAGTGGGCAGACTATCATCCATGGTATGGGCGAACTTCACCTGGAAATCCTCCTCGACCGTCTTAAAAGAGAGTTTAAAGTTGAATGTAATCAGGGAGCGCCCCAGGTTGCATACAAAGAGGCTATTACAGGCACTGCCGAATTCCGTGAAGTATTTAAGAAACAGACCGGTGGCCGTGGAAAATTTGCCGATATGACTTTCGAATTAATGCCGGCTGATAAAAATACCAGAGGCCTTCAATTTGTAAATGAGGTTAAAGGTGGTCATATTCCGAAGGAGTATATTCCATCTATTGAAAAAGGATTCCGCGAGGCAATGGTCAACGGACCACTTGCCGGATTTCCTCTCGACAGCCTTAAAGTAGTACTCAAAGACGGTTCTTACCATCCGGTTGACTCAGATGCTCTTTCATTTGAAATTGCCGCCAAGCAGGCATTCAGGAAATTTGCAGGCAAATGCAATCCTGTAATTCTTGAACCTATCATGTCTACAGAAGTTGTTACTCCTGAAGAATATGTTGGCGATGTGATCAGCGATTTCAACAGAAGAAGAGGCAGAGTGGAAGGTATGGAATCGAAAGCAGGCGCAAGAGTCGTTAAAGCAAAAGTACCTCTGGCCGAAAAATTCGGTTATGTTACAGTACTTCGGACTCTTACCTCGGGGAGAGCAACTTCAACCATGGAGTTCTCTCATTATGAACAGGTACCTGCAGATATATCAAACAGAATTATAGAAATTACAAAAGGAAAAATTCTTTAAAAGATGAGTCAGAAAATTCGTATTAAACTGAAATCTTATGATCATAATCTGGTGGATAAATCTGCCGAGAAGATCGTGAAAACAGTAAAATCTACTGGTGCAGTTGTGAGCGGACCAATTCCGCTGCCGACCCACAAAAAGATTTATACAGTACTTCGGTCACCGTTCGTTAACAAGAAAGCAAGAGAACAGTTTGAGCTCTCATCATACAAAAGATTGCTCGACATTTACAGCTCAACACCGAAAACCATCGATGCACTAATGAAACTTGAGCTTCCTAGCGGAGTTGAAGTAGAAATTAAAGTGTGAAACCAGTAAAGTATAAAAGAAATGCAGGGATTAATTGGTAAAAAGGTAGGAATGACTTCCATTTTCGATGAAAACGGAAAGAATATTCCATGTACGGTTCTTCAAGCCGGTCCATGTGTTGTTACACAGGTTAAAACAGTGGATAAGGATGGCTATTTTGCCGTGCAGCTTGGATTCGAAGATAAAAAAGAAAAACACACTACTAAAGCTGAAATGGGACATTTCAAAAAGGCAAATACAACACCTAAAAGAAAAGTCGTTGAATTCACTGGTTTTGAAGAAGGCCAATGTAAAGAAGGAGATGTGCTTACAGCAGAACTCTTCAGACCCGATAGCATCGTTGATGTAAGAGGATGGTCAAAAGGAAGAGGATTTCAAGGTGTTGTAAAACGTTACGGTTTTAGAGGAGTAGGTGGAACTACACACGGACAAAGTGATAGGCTCAGGCACCCCGGTTCACTCGGTGCTTCGTCATTTCCTTCACGAGTATTACCTGGTATGAGAATGGCAGGTCGTATGGGAGGAAATAAAGTGATGTCTATGGACATGAAAGTTGTGAAGCTTATGGCAGAGAATGATATAATAATTGTAAAAGGATCAGTCCCGGGTCCAAAAGGTGGTTACGTAATAATTACAAAATAATGGAATTAGCTATTCTTAATACCAGTGGTAAGGAAACCGGAAGAAAAGTCGATCTTAACGATTCAATTTTCGGTATAGAACCTAACGACCATGCCATTTACCTGGATACAAAACAATTCCTTGCAAATCAACGACAGGGTACTCACAAATCCAAAGAGCGTGGTGAAGTAGCAGGCAGTACAAGGAAGATTAAGAAACAAAAAGGTACCGGTACTGCACGCGCAGGAAACATAAGGAACCCTCTTTTTCGTGGGGGAGGCCGGGTTTTCGGTCCCAAGCCAAGGTTTTATGGCTTCAAGTTAAATAAAAAAGTCAAACAATTAGCCAGAAAATCAGCACTTTCATATAAAGCATCAACAAATAATATTATTGTACTGGAAGACTTCTCTTTCGAGACTCCTAAAACCAAGGAGATCATCAAAATGGGAAATATCCTGAATATTACAAATAAAAAATCAGTATTTGTTTTACCGGAACAAAATAATAATATATATTTGTCATCCCGAAATGTACAAGGGGTTGAAGTTATAATGGCCAGTGAATTAAGTACTTACAAGATTATGAAGGCTTCTACATTGATACTTATGGAGAGTGCACTTGACGTTTTGCAGGCAACATTTGAAAACTAGAAAACTTTGAGTAATGAATATTTTGCTTAAACCGATTGTAACAGAAAAAATGACAAGCCAGGGCGA
>PLMC01000071.1 GCA_003141495.1 Bacteroidales bacterium | reverse complement strand
ATTACGTTTTTCCTTGTTTAACTCAATTAACTGCTTGTCTTCCAACAACGCTAAAGAAACTTCGGAATCACCAACATCAATGATTAAATCCTTGTTTACCACTTCACTATATTAATCTGAGTTAATATATTATCCACCACTTCCGACATATTAATATAATAAACCTAAAGACCATCAGATCTTTAGGTTTAATATATTTCATGAATGACCACTTACTGATCTGCTATTTCTTTTTATGTCTATTCTTCCGCAAACGTTTTTTCCGTTTGTGAGTGGCCATTTTATGTCTTTTCCTTTTTTTACCGCTTGGCATAGAGAANNGCAGTTTTTTTGGCTCTTTTCTTTACGATGAAGCTTCCAAAACCTCTGAGATAAACGTTACTACCTTTTACCATAGAATCTTTTACAGTTTCCATTAAGGCTTCTACAGTTTTTTGAACTGTTACCTTTTCAATACCAGTGTTCTTGGCAATTTCGTTAACAATGTCTGCTTTAGTCATTTTTCGTGAAGTTTAAAATTCAACAAATTATTTTGAGTATTCGTTTTTTCAATTGTGCAAATATAAAAATATTATTTGTTTAAATAGAAACACTTACATAATAAATTTTTTTTTTAGGTTTTATTAATGCCTTAAATACAATGAAATAGATAAATGACCACAATAAATCAAGGTAAATTACCGGTAAAAAAACAAATCACTGAGAAATTAGTAAAATATTGACCGATTGCAAGTTAATCAATTAATCATGACGATGGTTGTTGAAAGTGGTTTTTTTATTAACTTTACAATCCGGAAATGGAATTAATAATAAATATATAACTATATGTCAATCAATAAAGTTATACTTGTAGGTAATGTCGGAAAAGATCCTGTCGTTCGGTATTTTGATAAAGGTGTCGCCAAAGCGACATTCCCGCTTGCTACAAGCGAGACCTACACAAATCAACAAGGCGAAACAATAACTTCGACAGAATGGCATAATATAGTTTTATGGCGTGCCTTGGCTGAAGTAGCCGAAAAAACCATTAAAAAGGGTTCTCAAGTATATATTGTCGGAAAAATAAAAACCAGGTCGTATGTAGATAAAGATGGAGTTAACAAGTACATAACTGAAATACTTGCAGATACTCTCCTTTTACTTGAGAAAAAACAAGCTTCCGGCACCACATCTGCACAAACAGATAGTCCAAAGGGTGAAGCACACGATAAAGGGATCTCTGGTTCAGTGGTAAATGACCCACCTGCTTCATATCATCAGGCCAATGAAAACGATAATAAAAATTGGTCAGACAAAACCAATCTGACCGACGATGATTTTGGTATTGACAGCAAACCCGGAAACGCGCAGAATGAAGATGATCTGCCTTTTTAGATAGTTTATTAATAGAAACCAGTTGGAACCGGATTATCCTCTATCTTACTTAATACTCATTTCAGGTATCGGTATCAATACCCCTGATTTTAAAGTAGTTATTGGCATTTTAGTAATCATTATCCTTCTCATTGGATCAGCCCTGATGTCTGCCTCTGAAGTAGCTTTTTTTTCTTTAGGACCCGAGGACCTTGAAAACCTGAAGATAAATAGAGACAAAAAATCTAAGACGGTACTGAAACTGTACAACAACCCTGAAAAACTTTTGAGCACGGTGCTGGTTGCAAATAATACGGTCAATATAGCAATAGTGCTACTGGCTGCATTTATCAGTCTTAGAATATTTGATTTCAGTTCGGAACCTGTTCTGGGATTTATAATTAATGTTGTAATCATAACTTTTCTACTGCTTTTTTTTGGAGAAGTGATGCCAAAGGTTTATGCTTCAAGAAATCATATTAAAATTGCTCTTCTTATGGCCTACCCATTAACTTTACTGGAAAAGGTCTTCAAACCTGTTACTTCTTTGCTTATCTTCTCTTCCTCATTCGTGAAGAAAAGAACAGGAACACGGAGATCGAACATCAGTATGGATGACCTTTCCGATGCTCTTGAACTGACTTCTGAATACTTTGCTGAAGATGAAAAAATACTTAAAGGAATCGTCAATTTCGGGAATATCAATGTCAGCGCCATAATGTGCTCAAGAACAGATGTGACTGCAATTGATATCAAATATGGATTTGACAAAATAGTTCCAATAATAATTAATTCCGGTTTTTCGAGAATCCCTGTCTATTCAGGTTCATTCGATTCTGTTAAAGGAATCCTTTATGCAAAAGATGTGCTTCCTTATACGAATAATCCGGGAAGCTTTAAATGGCAGGCTCTGCTGCGGCCACCATATTTCGTCCCTGAAACAAAAAAGATAAATGATCTTCTTAAAGAATTTCAGACCAAGAAGATACATATGGCAGTAGTTATAGATGAATATGGAGGCACCTCGGGGATAGTAACCCTTGAAGATATACTGGAAGAAATTGTTGGCGAGATAACTGATGAAAGCGATGAAGATCAGTTACTGTTCCGTAAACTGGATGAAAAGACATATATCTTTGAAGCCAAGATTCTCCTGAATGATTTCTGCAAGGTACTCAACATCAACGAGGAACTTTTTGAAGAAGTCAGAGGAGAGTCAGAAACACTGGCCGGACTTATTCTTGAACTTACAGGCGAAATTCCACTGAAGGATCAAGTAATCAAATACGGTGATTTTATTTTCAGGATCGAATCTGCCGACAGAAGAAGAATAAAGGAGATCCGTGTCGAAATAAATAAAAATGATGGTGATGTTCAGAAGGACTAGAATCCTGACACTACTGATCTTCTTAGGTGCTTCTTACAGTTGCAGGCATGTTCCTGTTCCAAAGCCCAGGGGCCATTTCAGAATAGATCTCCCTGTTCATAAATACGTTCAGTTCAATGAGCGGACCGGAATAAACCTCAAAATCCCGGTGTCATTTGAGTATCCGGCATACGGAAACCTTACTTTTCAGAAAGAACATGGTTCGGACCCTGGTTGGTTTAATATCGAATTCCCATCTTATAAAGCAAAAATATATCTGACATATAAGGATGTTAAGAATGATCTGGACAGTCTTCTTGATCAGAGCTATGATCTTAACGTAAAATATCATATAGCAAAGGCTGACGCTATAAAAGAACAGGTATTTAGCAATCGGGAAAATAAAGTTTATGGTATTTTATATGATTTAAAAGGGAATACCGCATCGGCTGTTGAATTTTATGTTACCGACAGCCTGAGTCATTACCTGAGAGGATCTCTTTATTTCGCCGCCGAGCCAAATGCAGATTCACTGGCACCCGTGATTGATTTTTTCAGAGAGGATATAATGCACCTGGTTGAAACTCTGAAGTGGAAATAACAACTAATCGCTACCAATGGGTTGTATCACAAAACATTATCTTAACGAGTTCTCTATCCTGGGGGTATGGAAAATAGAAGAGGATCTAAATACTCTTCTGGAGCTTGTTTTACTCGATAATGATGAAAGGAAAAAATATAAAGGATTCAGCAGTACCTCACGGAAACTTGAATTTCTGAGTGTGAGGGCATTACTCGCTGAATTGATCGGAAGGGATGCCAAGATAGTTTATAATAAGAATAACAAGCCATTCCTGAATGATGGCTCGAGGTTTATAAGTATTTCACATTCGCATAAACTAACAGCAATCCTGCTGAGCACAAATGAGAAGGTTGGCATAGACCTCGAGTACATGAGTTCAAACATAGGAGCATTTGCTTTTAAATTCATTAACAGGAAGGAAAAAGTTACAAAAGAACAGGAAGAACGCAGGTTTCATCTCTATATTCACTGGTGTGCCAAAGAAGCTCTTTATAAAATTTGCGATAAAGAGGGTATAAGTATAAGAAACAATATTACAATTGATCCTTTCATAGTCAGGGAATCAGGAGAGATAACAGGACACGTTCGCACCACTAAAATAAATGAATCATTTGAACTGTTCTATTCAAAGTACGATAATTATGCTATTGTCTGGACAAAAAAAAATTATGAAAGCAGATAATTTCCCTGGTAAAAAGAGCATTGCGCTGCTGCTTGACCCTGATAAGGCCAAAGGAGATTCGCTTCGAAACATCCTTAAAGCTGCAGAAAAGAGCAAAACTGACTATATTTTTGCCGGTGGCAGTCTGACATTTACCAGTATCGACAATCTGATAAACGAAATCAGGAAGCTTTGTTCAATTCCTGTAATACTTTTCCCCGGAAATCTTCTTCAGCTTACTCTTGAAGCAGATGTAATCCTTCTGCTATCGCTTATTTCAGGCCGAAATCCTGAATTACTCATTGGTAATCATGTAATTGCAGCACCTCATCTGAAAAATGTCAGGGAGAAGCTTGTATCAGTCGGATATATACTTATCAGTAGCGGAAAAACAACCTCTGTCGAGTATATAAGTCAGACCCAGGCAATTCCATGCAATAAACCTGAAATTGCTGTGGCTACTGCCATGGCCGGAGAGATGCTTGGTCTGCAGATGATATATCTCGAGGCAGGCAGCGGTGCAACAAATCCGGTTCCGGTTAACCTTGTTACTGCAATCAGACAAAACATTTCTATTCCCCTGATTGTCGGAGGTGGTATAAAAAATAAAAATAATGTTGAAGACATATTTAATGCTGGAGCAAACCTCATAGTTCTGGGTAATGCCGTCGAAAAAAATCCGGAGCTTCTCTCCGAAGCATGCAGGGTAAGGGATAAGTTCCGTAAGATCTAAATAAAAAATAACTTTATCCCATAAGTCTCCCCTCCTTTTGAAGGAGGGGTGGCCGAAGGCCGGGGTGGTTGATTACCAATCTCTGATTATATTAATTTAATAACCAACCACCTCCCCCCTTCGGGGTACTCCTCCTTCAAAAAGGAGGAGAAACTTTTAATAATAGATTTATCTGAACAATTCAAACATAGGTTCCCCTGTACAAGCATTCGGATAAGGAACCTTACACAATGTCGATAGCGTAGCAGCAATATCAGTTATATTAACCTGCCGGGTCACTGTTGCCCTGTTCACTGTCCACCCATACCAGATCAAAGGAACATGAGAATCATATTCATAGGGCGAATTATGATTTGTCACAAAATTAGATACTTTCTCTACCCAGCCCGGATTTAAGATAACAATAACATCTCCTGATCTCTGAGGACTGAAGTTATTAATGATTCTTTTAAGATTACCATTACCAAAGTCATTAGCCTCAAAAGCAGAATAAGGATAGGCGGCTTCTACCCCTGTAAACTGAACCAGGAAACGGGCAACTTTCTTTTGTACATCATCGAGTGAGAGACGTGCATCTTCAATCAGAGTCCTGTTGAGAAAAATCTGCCTTTCGGAATAACCTTTTACCCAGTCTCCCTCTCCATAAATTGCATTCAAATAGCTCCTCAGCAGCTGTAAAGCCTGATTTTGCTGAAAATATCCTGAAGGTATCCGGTTTTTTTCCAGAACTGCAGGAATCTCTGATATTCCATGAGCTGCTGTAAGGTATATAAGAACGTTTTTCTTCCCGATACTATCATTTAAAAACGTGAGAAGATTCTTAATATCATCATCAAGCCGTAAAATGGCATCCCCCATCTCCACTGAAGACGGACCGAATCTGTGACCAATATAATCCGTTGCAGAATAGCAGATTGAAAGATAATCTGTTACATCATCTTTGCCCAAACGTTCTTTTTGTATAAGTCTGATTGCAAAGTTGGTTGTAAGAGAATTACCGAATGGTGTCTCTCTCAGCAAAGAGTAGTCATTTTTGGAACTAAAAGTGTTCCCAGATCTCAACTTTTTCAGATCGTAAGGGAAATAATTGATATTATTGAACCCGATTTCGAAACTGTTGGAATCAGGAAGACAATCAGCATAATCTTTTGCAGGTCTTAACAGGTTCCATGTAGAATTCAGGTATGTATCCGAAAACTTCATAGCATTAAAGTCATTGACCCAATCGGGAAGAGCGCTGATATAATATGAACTTGACATCCATGTTCCCGTGGTATTATCGAACCAGTAAGCTGCATTTGCAGTATGACCGGCGGAGAATATTGCTGAACTCTCTTTTAAACCGACTCCAAAAACTTTAGCTTTTTTGTTTGTTGCTATTGCAAGCTCATCAGAAAAAGTTGATACAAGTAAGTTTACCGGTGAATGTAATCCTGATTCAAAACTACCGCCTACCGAATTGACGCTAACATCTTTAGTACAATTAATCAGTTCATTCTTAAGCGGAGTGTACCAGTTATCAGATGTTATTCCATGAAATGAGGGCTCTGCTCCTGTTGCGATTGTCGCATGCCCCGGAGCAGATTGAGTGAGCAAATATTCATAAGATGCATTTTTAAAGTATGTTCCCTCATTAATAAGTTTTTTTATCCCATTTTCACTTAACTTGTCATGGAACTTTTCAAGCTGATTGTAGTTCAGCTCCTCTACCACTATCCCTATAACAAGTTTTGGTTTGTCAGGAGGAAGATAAGCTCCCTGACCATGTAATTTTACAAAAACCAAAATCAAAAAAAATATTATTGCAAGTCTTTTCATATTTTACTCCTGATTCTTAATGTATTAAAGACAGCTCTACGAAAGCATGATGAAAACAGGTTCCCCTGATATAAAAGTAAGGTGCAAAAATAGCTGATTTAATTACAGTGGCAAATGGGAAGTGATTATTTAATAACCACAATCCTCCCATGAAAAGAGATCCCGGTGGCTGAGCTTGTGAAAACAATTGTGTAAGCACCTGCAGATAAATATTTTGTATCCAGAATTACAGGTACACCCTGAACAACCTGGATCTTGGAGTCAGAAATTAATATACCTGCCTGATTTATAATCCTGAGATTCATCCGACCCTCGATTTTATCGGGAAGTACTATATTAATAACATCTGATGCAGGGTTAGGATAAATAAGTAAATGAGTAGTTGAATTTATTGGCTCAATTCCACTTGTTATCGGTGACATGTCAACAATTAAATCAGTCTTCTGTCCGGAATATACTATGGCATTAATTGTTGTATCACGATAGCCGGCAGCAGAAAAAGTCAGATTCCATGAACCGGGACTCAGAAACCTTACAAAACTTCCTGAAAGGGTATCGGAATATACCTGAGAACTATCTTTGTCGTGACCTATAATAAAAACTTCTGCGGATAGAGGAGCATGTGAGCTTATATTGCGTACCAGCCCATGAATCCCATATAAAGCATTTTCGAGATAACCGAGTAATGAGTGCCAGTTATTCTGCCAGAGAAGAGGTAATTGTGGCGCAGGAGTAACATATTGATCATCAAGCTCTATTGTCACCTCTCTTCCATTTAATTCCCAGGTCTCAAAATCCTGTCTTCCTCCATAAACTATATACCAATCAGCTCCACGCGTAACACCATTATTGAGAAAATTCATATATTCCGGTCCTGCATAGACATGGGCAGTATCGGCATAAGATCGGCTGATGGCATTGAACCAGGAATCATCTGCATGAAACCTCGAAAACCATCTATCCCAGGGGTAATTAACAACTTCTGTACCTGAATGAAAATTTGCTGAGAGAACAAATTTGTGCTTCCTCAGAAATTTTATCATATCAAGAGTTTCCTTCTGTTTCACAGTATTTGGCGTGAAAGGATCAGGAAAATTCCGGTTAAGATCGTATCCGTTCGCATTATAACGGGTAGGCGAGTTTATTGTATTGCCATTATTGTAAGTGCCGTCAGGATTAGCAAGCGGATTTATCCATATATCAAGATTATCGATGAGATTTTTTACTCTATCGCTCACCAAATAATTTTTAAGAAGATAGTCTGCAAGATGAAGCATAAGAATATAACCACCAGTTTCATCACCATGCATTGTTGAAGTGTAAAAGACTGAAGGATTGTCACCATCAGTAGCGGGATTATTTGAAATTTTAAGAGCAAAAATTAATTTCCCGTTTATACTTCTTCCGATTGTATCGAGGCGACATAAAGAAGGGTATAGAGTTTTGAAACTTTGCATTATGGAATCGTACTGGGTGTATGTTGGATAAATATCCCAATCCAATGCCTTATTCAAATTAAGAGCTGATATAACACCCTTAGGAGCTGCTTTTTCTACAATCTGATAATCATACTTTTGCTGAATAAACCAATCCATTGTCAACGGTGAGAGACTAACATTCACAACTTTATCTTTCACTGATAAAATTGAAACGTTAGTTGTAAGTATTTCCATGGATTTCTTATCGGTATATGGAAGAGTGACCTCAACCTGCCCATATTGATTAATAATCTGTTGTAGCCTGTTATCAGGAGTAATTATCTGTGAAAAGCAGTTCAGGCAAGAAAATACCGCTAAAAACATCAATATCAGGAACTGCCTTATCATAAGGACTTTATACGTTAAACCTTATATGCAGTATATCGCCATCATCAACTACATAATTCTTGCCTTCGATATAAAATTTTCCTGCCTCCTTGCATGCATGCTCTGATCCGAGCGAAACAAAGTCGTGATATTTCATTACTTCAGCTCTGATAAATCCTCTTTCAAGATCGCTATGAATGACACCTGCAGCTTTTGGAGCATTCATCCCTGTCTTAATTGTCCAGGCCCTAATCTCCATCGGTCCCACTGTAAAGAAAGTCTGGAGATTCAGCATTTTATAGGCTGCTCTCACAAGTTTATCAACACCCGGTTCATCCAGTCCGGCATCTTTAAGAAAAGCCAAACGGTCCTCAGTACTTTCAAGTTCTGCAATTTCTGCTTCAGTAGCCCCCGCTATTACCAGAATTTCTGCATTCTGCCCCTTAAGAAATTCCTTAACCTTTTCAACATATTTATTACCTGTAATTGCTGACTTCNNTTAAATTCCTCAAAATGCTCCCTGTACAGATGAAGAATACCCGCCCCATGTTTTGCATCTTTGTCGCCGGCTTTGGCTGCACGTCCGAGACGTTCAATTTTTTTTTCAACCGACTCCAGATCCTTTACCTGCAGTTCCAGATCAATCGTCTCAAGGTCACGCACAGGGTCAACCGAACCGTCGATATGTGGAAGAGCTTCATTATCGAAGCATCGCAAAACATGAATTAATGCATCTGTATTCCTGATATCGCCAAGGAATTTATTACCAACACCCTCACCTTTATTAGAACCTTTCGCTAATCCCGGTATATCGACAATCTCAACGGTAGTATGAACGATTCTGTCTGTAACCTGATGTTTTTCAAGCTCATACAACCTTGGATCGGGAACCTGTACTACTCCCATATTAGACTTTGTCGCACTGAATGCAAAGGCATTTGTTTCTCCTTTGGTATTGGATATGCAATTAAAAATCGTCGTTTTTCCAACATTGGTTATGCCTATAATTCCACATTGAAGAGCCATCTATGTTCCGGATTAATTGATTCGGGAGCAAATTTATCATTATTCCGGGGATTTAAAAAGACTAAGGTTGAGGTTAAGGTTGAGTAGTTGGAAAAAGAAATCCATTAACCACGGAGAACACAAAGTAAAAGACCAATAGTTTATCCCTTTGTGACCTTTGTGCAAACCTTTGTGAACATTGTGGTTAAAATTTACTTTTCCAGAAACTCCAAATTGATGATGTTTCGTTATAAAAGACTTTAGTAAGAATTATTCTATCTTTAAACCTTTGAACGTTCTTTCCATCTAAGAAGGAAATCACCATTGAAATTGAATACCATCAGGCCCGACGATAACATTTCTGAATTGCTTAAGACTGATTTGAATAAAGGTTTCAAGCTTTTAGTTGAGAAGTACAGCCAGAAACTTTATTGGCATATCCGCCGGCTGGTAATCCTGCATGAAGATGCCGATGACGCTCTTCAGAACACTTTTATCAATGTCTGGAAAAGTATTGGAAATTTCAGAAGTGAAAGTTCTCTATACACATGGCTCTATACAATTGCTACGAATGAAGCGCTTGCATTAATAAATAAAAGAAAAAGAAATGCCGCAGTATCAATAGATGATTTAGGGAGTTATTTTGCCAATTCTCAGGAGGGCAGTACATGGTTTGATGGTGATGAAGCGCAAATGAAACTTCAAAATGCAATACTTCAGCTTCCTGAAAAACAGCGCATTGTTTTTAATNNTGAAGAAAATCGAAAAAATAATAGTCAGTGATTAAACCTTCCTCATAATTAAATATCTAAATAAGGGATGAAAGAGCTAAATGACATACCGGAAAAAAATCCTTTTAAAGTACCTGACAATTACTTTGAAGAGGTAAACAGAAAAATTATTTCTGCCACTTCGGGTATTGAGAAGGAAGTCTTAAAGGTCGGCATATTTAGCAGATTCCGAACCAGTCTGCTTATAGCAGCTTCTGTTGCAGGCTTAATTCTAATCAGTTATGCCACAATAAAGCTTTTAACTCCTGCCAGAGTAAATTCTCAGGTATCAGTAGTACTTCATGAAATCAACCCTGATTCATACTTGAATGATATAGATCTTTCATTACTTGAAGAAAATGCATCCTCCCTGGTACTTTCAGAGGAGTTACCGGATGTAAGCAACAAGGATATAATTGATTATCTTTTAAATGAAAATGTTGAAATAAATGATATTTATGCACAACTATAAATTCAATGTCATGAAAAGAATAGTTACTTTTTTACTGATAATAATAATGTTTCCGGTTATCAGATCATCAGCACAGAATACAAATCTGGAAAAGCTTAACAACTATAAAATCGGATTCTTCACAAAGAAACTGAATTTAACTTCAGAAGAGGCAGAAAAATTCTGGCAGGTCTATAATGACTATCAGGGTCAAAGAAACCTTCTACAACTGGAAAAAGTGAAACTCAACAGGAACTTTAATCAAAATGAAAGTACGCTAAGTGATAAGCAACTGGAAGAAATGGGAGATAAATATGTTGATTGCCTGGTAAAGGAGTCAAATCTTGCGGTTTCATTTCACAGGAAACTTAAGGAGGTCCTTCCACCTGTAAAGGTAATATTGTATTACCAGGCAGAAAATCAGTATAAAATTCAACTTCTTAATGAGTTGCAGACTGTCAGGCAACAACAAAGGGTAAGGCCGGGTCGTAATTTTTAAACCTGTGTTTTACACCTATGACTGAGGGTGTTAATGCTGGTCTTCCCACATTTGACGCCAGTCAATGGTTCTGATGAATTTAATTGATTTTTCAATTTCAGTGTACATCACTTTATCATCATTAATAAAAGGCACTATTTCCCTGAACGACTTTACAATATCTTCCAATAGCGCCGATGATCTGAGCGGCCTTCTGAATTCAAGTGCCTGGATAGAGGTAAACAGTTCAATTGCCAGTATTTTTTCCAGATTTTCAGCAACACGTAACAATTTCGTCGCTCCGTTCGCGCCCATGCTTACATGATCTTCCTGTTCATTTGATGAAGGTATAGAATCCACCGAGGATGGAGTGCAAAGTTGCTTATTCTGGCTCACTATTGAGGCGGCAGTATACTGGGGTATCATAAAACCACTGTTCAGTCCGGGGTTTGCCACAAGGAATTCCGGAAGATCTCTTTGTCCGGCAATCAATCTGTAAACCCTTCTTTCTGAGATACTACCCAACTCCGCCAGCGCTATAGCAAGATAGTCGAAAATAAGGGCAAGCGGCTGACCATGGAAATTTCCTCCGGAAACTATCAGATCTTCTTCCGGAAATATTGTTGGATTATCGGTTACAGAGTTGATCTCTGTCAGCACTACAGATTTTGCATAATTTATCGCATCTTTGCTTGCTCCATGTACCTGAGGAATGCACCGGAATGAGTATGGATCCTGTACATGTGCTTTTTTGTGTGAAATGAGCTGGCTCCCTTCCAGCATCTTTCTGAAGGCCCTGGCAGTAGCAATCTGTCCTTTATGAGGTCTGATATCATGCACACACTCGAAAAACGGATCAAGTCGGCCGTCGTATGCCTCCAGCGAAATGGCGGAAGCTATATCAGCAGATGCCGATAATCTTTCAGCCATGGCTATAATATATACTCCATATGAGCTCATGAACTGTGTACCATTCAGAAGAGCAAGACCCTCTTTTGATTGCAGTTCCACCGGATACCAGCCAAATTTTTTAAGGATCACAGAGGCTTCTGATATCTTACCTTTGTATTTCACCTCTCCCATCCCAAGAAGCGGAAGGACAAGATGTGCAAGAGGCGCTAGATCTCCAGATGCTCCTAGAGAACCCTGTTCATAAACTACCGGGATGATACCTTCATTGAAAAAATCTATCAGCCGCTGAATGGTAGCAACCTGAACACCTGATTTTCCAAGACTCAGCGCATGAATTTTCAGAAGCAGCATGAGTCTGACAATCTCCTCTCTTACCATTGGACCTGTACCACAGGCATGTGATTTAACCAGATTCTCCTGGAGCTTATTGAGCTGATCTTTACTAATTGTTTTATTGTGAAGTGATCCAAAACCGGTTGTAATACCATAAATAGGGGATGTATTGTTTTCAAGCTTATGGTCGAGGTAGTTCCTGCAAAGAGTTATAAGTTTAATTGATTCTTTTGAAAGAGAAAGCTTAGTTTTATTATTAAGAATTTTTTCAATTTGCTCAAGATCAAGATTCTCAGGAGATATTTCAAATGTCATAATCATAAGATTTTAAGATTAGGAGGTAAAGAATCTATCCCTTTTGTTTGCCTAATTTCATTTTCAACAAACTTCTTTAGTTCTTTCATTGAAATTACTTTCTGTTCACCGGATGACATATTCTTAACTTTGATACAATTGTTATTTATCTCATTCTCACCTGCCATTAAAATAAATGGAATTTTCTTTGAATTAGCATAAGACATTTGTTTTTTAAGACTTATTTGATCAGGATAAAGTTCTGCTCTAATATTCATATTCCTCAAAATGCGCAGGACCTTCAATCCATATTCTGTTTCAGCTTCTCCAAAGTTTAACAATAATACCTCAGTTGAGGATGAATTACTTTTCTCAAATAAATTCAGTTGATCCATAACATCATAAATTCTGTCAGCTCCAAAAGAGACACCAACTCCAGAAACTCCGGGAAGACCAAATATTCCAGTTAGATTATCATAGCGACCACCACCACAAATGCTTCCAATATTTATGTCAGTAGACTTGACTTCTATTATTGCGCCTGTATAATAGTTTAATCCACGGGCTAAAGTCAAATCAAAAACTATTGAAGAGTTGATATGAACTTTTTCTAATAAATGAAATAATTCTTCAAGTTCTTTAATACCCTCTAAACCAATCGGAAAGTCCAACAATATACGACGTAAGAAAATGAGTTTCTCCGCATCTGTAAGACGAATGACATTAATAATACTTTCAATATCTTTTATACTTTTATTGTTTATTCCCTTCCCGTATAATTCTTCTTTTACTTTATCCCATCCAATCTTCTCAAATTTATCCAGAGCAACGGTTATATCAGTTATTCTTTCTGGGACACCCGCAAATTCTGCAATTCCTGCTAAGACTTTTCTATTGTTTATTTTTATCTGAGCACCTACTTTCAAACTTTCAAATACCTGATCAATTATTTGAATAAGTTCAAGTTCATTTAATATTGAATCGCTTCCAATTACATCAACATCGCATTGAAAAAATTCCCTGTACCGACCTTTCTGTGGTCTGTCGGCTCTCCAGACCGGTTGAATCTGGTATCTCTTGAATGGGAAGACGATTTCATCACGATGTTGTACCACATAACGTGCGAATGGAACAGTAAGATCGTATCTTAACCCCTTTTCGCATATCTTTGAAGATAGTTTACCATATTCGAGGATAGCCATATCATCATTGCTGAGCGATGACAGAAAATCGCCTGAGTTAAGAATCCTGAATAAAAGTTTGTCTCCCTCATCGCCATATTTTCCAAGAAGGGTTGTAAGATTTTCCATAGCAGGAGTCTCAATTGGCTGATAACCATATAATTTGAATACCTTTTTTATATTTTCAAATATATATTCGCGTTTCAGCATCTCCTCAGTAGAAAAATCCCGGGTTCCTTTTGGTATTGATGGTTTTGAAGACATGGGTTCAAGATAAAAGACAAAAGTATAAAGACAAAAGTATAAAACTTACTTAGAATTTGAAATAATGAAGGCCATTAACCGCAAAGCACACAAAGAAGACGCAAAGGATTTTATAATCATGAAAATGCCTAAAACACCGAATAGTGATTTTAGTATTTTTCCGGAACGAAGGTTTGCTCGGTAACCGGCGAACGAACATATGCCACATCATGTTTCAGGGGAGGCAGCTTTAAAGGTTTTGGCGTCAGATCTTCATAAGGGATGACCGACAGAAGATGTGATATACAGTTAAGTCTGGCTCTCTTTTTATCGTCAGCTCTTACAACATACCACGGTGACTGTTTGGTATCGGTGTAAGAGAACATTTTATCTTTGGCCATAGAATATTCGATCCATTTATCACGCGACTCGATATCCATCGGACTTATCTTCCACCGTTTTGTAGGGTCTGTTATTCTATCCTGGAACCGCTTTTCCTGTTCATGGTCGCTGACTGAAAACCAATATTTAATCAGTATTATCCCTGATCTTATCAGCATTTTTTCGAATTCGGGACACGATCTGAGAAACTCCTCATACTCGTCGGAAGTACAGTACCCCATCACCTCTTCCACACCAGCCCTGTTGTACCAACTCCTGTCAAAAAGAACAATCTCTCCTCCCGCAGGCAACTCTGAAGCATATCTCTGGAAATACCATTGAGATTTTTCCCTTTCTGTAGGTACGCCAAGAGCTACAATCCTGCAAATCCTGGGATTAAGACAGCCTGCAATGGTTTTTATCACACCACCTTTACCAGCAGCATCCCTGCCTTCAAATACTACCACTACCTTTAGCTTTTTAGCTTTTACCCATTCCTGTAATTTTACTAGCTCAACTTCCAGATCTGTCAGCAACTCTTCATATTCAGAGTCGTCCATCTTTTTCTTTTTTTCCTGCTCTATATCATGATATAAATCGTCCTTTCCAACAGTCTTTTCTTTAGCTAATTTCTTTTCTTTGTTAGTTGCCATGATATGAGATTATTAATGAATTTGAAAATTAACAAAAATTTTTGAAAATCAGAAATTAAAATCAATGTACTCACCCCCTTATCGGCCCTGCAGGCTCGCTCCTCCCTAAAATTGCCTTGCAGGCAATTTTTTAACGGTCGTCCGCCTCTCTACTTTGTAAAGAGCGGGGATGTCATTAATATATAGTGTGTTACGCTCCCTCTTTGCAGAGCAGAAAGGGGGACGGGGGTGAGTTCACTAACAAAGGAGCTTCAACCCGCTAAATCCCCCATTTGGGGACTTTAAAAACGAAGAAATAAAAAGCCCCCCATTTGGGGGGTTGGGGGGTAAAATTATTGTATAAACGGAATCACAAGCGGGTATCTGAAAAGTTCTCCCTTTGGTGCTTTAATACTGGCAATAATCACACAGATTACCTTTAGAGTCCCAAGTACCATCATAATCGGAATTCCTATTATGATGAAACATAAAGGAATTGTAAGAACCATGTAAAGCAGCATAGATAACTGGAAGTTAAGAGATGCCTTCCCATTTATATTTACCCATGAAGATTCATCTCTTCTTGTTAACCAGCAAATTAGAGGCCCTATAACACCGCCGAACGGGAAAAAGAAACCAGCAAAAGCTGAAAGGTGACATAGCATCGCCCAATTTCTTTCTGTTTCTGATAATACTCTGCTCTCTTCCATGTTATTTAAGTATTTATTTAAAGACGGCTTTGCTTCTTTAATGCTGCATTCTAATTTTCAAGCCGTCTCAGATCATCGGGTAACAGGCCATTCGGATTGGCCTTGTCAACCATATGCAGGTTATAGTAGTACAATTCTGAATCGTCAGTGCCAATGAGCATCACAAAGCAATAACCTGAATACCTGTCTCCCATAGGTCCTACCTTATGCAGAATAACAGTATCAGGAGTTTTATTTTCTATTGCTTTGATTATTTCATCATCTGTAACTATCTCAATATTATTTGTATAAATTGCTTTTATCCTTTCAATTGTTGAAATTTCCGGAGCAAGATCATCCTGCTCCACAAGTATAGTTTTATTCTTAATACCCGGTATATTTTTATTATAATATTTAAGATATTTTCTCAAGGTCAATGAAGGGTCTTCTAAAATCTTTTGTGCATGCTTCTGCATAAAAGACACAATAGCATTAAGTTTGTAACTATAAACAAGATCACTTACACCTGCAAAAGAAAGAGGTATAGCACAGATTTCAGGCATTTCAGCCAGTTTATTTACATCTTTCCCCTGAAGAAGATTTAAAAAATTATATAAACCATGGGATTTGTCCTTATCAAAGTTAGTCTGGGTAATAACCAGAAATGAGTAAGCCGGATTCAATCTCATGACGTTAAAGTCCTTAACGGTAATAAATTCGTAAGGTGTGATTTTCCAGCATGCTTTAACAGCATCCTTTATATAAATATTATAAGACGAAAATGGATCATCTTCAAGCACCACGCAGGTTTTTGAGGCATTAAATTGCTTAATTTCATCATTACTCGGGAATGGGGCCTGCCCTATCAATAGTACAGTTGTGAAAAACAGAGCTAAAGATAAGAGTAATGTTCTCATTTCGCTTACATTATTGAACTGGTACCGGTATGTATAAAGGATTATTTTCGTTGAATTTCCGAATATAAACGAACATAAGTTCTTTCTTCTTTTTTCTCGACAGTTGAACATACTCCTCATATAATTTATTGTCTTTCATAAGGAGCAATTCAGTATTACTAACATCAAATTCCAGTACCTTGCCACTCTCAAAATCGATCAGATACTGTTTTAATTCATTCCGGGTCATATTTGACCTATAAGGTGAATAATATGGGCTATAGGGATTATAATAACTACTGTAGCTATAAGGAGAATAATAAGGATCGTAGTATCCATATGGAGAGCTGTATGATCGCGAATCAATAGTTGTCACATCAGCAACAAAATGACAGATATTACCTACAAATGTGATCCTGTTAAAGTTATCCTGAATCTGAATATAAATAACTCCATTACGTGAATAACCCCAGATGCTGTTTTTTGCAACTTCCTGTCTTACCCCCATATTGTCGTAGAAATAGATTTTATCTCCCTCAAGGATTTTCTTAAAGAACTCTCTGTCGTTATAATCTATTGAAGTGAGTAATTTTGATTTAGGGATAGGGCTATTCAGTTTAACCTGATCAAAATTGAGGTAAATGCCATCCGTAAACCTGAACTCAGAGGTGTATTTTACCATTCCTCCTTTCTCTTGTCCTGACACCCGGATAACAGGTATTCCTTGTAAAAATAAACTAATTAAAAAAATTATCCTTAATATTTTCAACATGACATTCGTAGTTTTTCCTAACCAGTTCAAATTTCGTACCGGAAGCACAAATTTAACGTTTTCCTTTAAAGGTTGTTAATTTCAGTTAATGTATATTTATTACTTATTTTTTGTAAATTTACATAAACTCAAAATATTATGGTTTATGGTCAGTGATACTGAAAACGGTGCCAGAAGTACTGGTTTTAATAAGTCATCTGAGGAATTTTTTGAAAAGAAGAGAAAGTCTATAGAGTCTTATTCAATTGTTGTACTTCTTATCCTTATAACAGCTGTAATATTGATATCTTTTAATCTTAAGCTTCCGGCAGGATGTCTGATTATAGCAGGTGCAAGTCTGGGTATAATTATTGTCAGAAAAGCTTCGAGCCTTAATACGAGCTTTAAAGCATCATTAAAAGAGTATTCTTCACTGAATGAAAGAAAAGATGATGTCATAATCGATTTTTCTCACCGGATCAGAGAACCTTTAAATAACCTGGTAATTATCTCTGATATGCTGATGGAATCTGGTCTTCAAAAAAAGCAAAAGGAACTGCTTGAAACTTTCATTGCTTCAACAAATAACATGGTGACCACTGTAAATGAATTAACCATGCAGTCTGCCGGAAACCTGAGTTATGAGCACAGAAAAGCTATCAGATTTAATTTATTTTCAACTATTCAGAATACTATAGAGCTTTACAGCCTAAAAGATGAAGCAAACATTGATTTTATCCTGAACAAAAAAGAATTCAATGAATTTGAATGTTTTGGAGATCCCATAATTCTCAAACAGATATTTCTTGATCTGTTCAATACTATCGAGATTCAATCATCGGAAAGAGTTACCAAGGTTACAATAAACCTGAAAAAAACGAAAGAAACAGGAGCTGAAAGTATTGTAGCATTGAGGATACAGACAGATAATCCAATTGTCCTGATAAATGATCTTGGCGTTGAGAAAAGTCTTGCTGCCAAATTTATTTCATCCGGAAATGGTACTTTTACACAGGAGATCGGAACAAATTCGACAGTTTTAAATATTTTTCTTCCTTATACCAATCCTTTACCGGAAACTAAGCAGAGCATAGCCTCTCAAAAGATTGAAGAGTTAATACAGAAAGATAAAGTTCATAAAGATCTTAAAGATTTAAAAATACTTCTTGTAGAAGATAATCTTATTAACCAGAAGATCACACTGCTTACTCTTAAGCCCCTGGTCCATAGCATTGATACTGCTTCAAACGGGAAAGAGGCTCTTGACAGGTTCGGAACCTCTAATTTTGATCTGATACTTATGGATATTCAGATGCCAGTGATGAGCGGACTGGTCGCTGCTGAAAAGATAAGAGCACTGGAATCCTCAACAAGTTCCCATGTTCCGATAATTGCTATTACTGCTAATGCCATGATCGGTGATAAAGAGAAATGCCTGTCAGCGGGTATTGATGATTATATAAGCAAGCCTTTTCAGCCGGCTGCATTGATTGACAAAATAAAGAAAATCATTTAGTTTGTCCAATCAAGGGCCTGAACCCTATCACCATCATATCATCGACCTGTTCATTATTTCCCATCCAGGTCTTTATGTTCTCCTCAAGAATTGCTTTCTGATCATTCACCGGGAAACCGTGAATCTTCATTAACAGGTACCTGAACCGCCTGTACATGAATTTTTTGTTTTCAGAACCACCAAACTGATCTACATATCCGTCAGAGAAGATATAGAATATATCATCATCTAACAGATCTACTTCATGATCCAGATAGGATAACCCTTCAGGATTCATACCAATAATAATCTTATCCGCCGATATTTCGACAAGATTTCCTTCCCGAATAAGATAAAGAGGTAAAAATGCACCGGCATATTCGAGCTTTTTTCTTTTTCTGTTAATGACACAGAGTCCTATATCCATTCCATCCCTTATAATGGTACCAATGTTCTTCTCCCTGCTGAAGGTTTTTTCAAGTCCTTTATTCAACACTTCCAGAATCCTGGAAGGAATTTCGATATTATCTTCATTAATGGTTTTTTCAATGATCTTCAGTCCAATCATCGACATCAGGGCTCCGGGTACCCCATGACCGGTACAATCAGCTGCAACCACAAAGACCTTTTCACCCTTTTCACCTATCCAATAGAAATCACCGCTTACAATATTTTTTGGTTTGAAAAGGATAAAGGAATCTGAAAAGTGTTTTCTGAAATAGGATTCAGATGGCAAAAGGGCTTCCTGTATTCTTTGTGCATATATCAGACCGTCTGTAATGTTTTTATCTTTTAATTCCAATTCGAACTTTTGCAATTCAATAAGCTTAAGCGCCTGATCTTTTTCCGTGAGCAGCTTCCTGGTTTTGATCAGAGTTCTTGTCTGGGTCATAACAAGCAAAAATACAATCAAAATTAAAAGTGAACTAAAAAAAATGAAAGGGGATGAAGAGAGAGGAGAATTAGTTAAAACAGCTGTCATTCTGTCATTAGCAACTAGAAAACTATTAATAATATAGACATGAAAATATGTTAAATCCATGAGTCCCATCAGATAATACAAAAATAGACTAATTATCCGAATGTTATCTTCATGCATCTAAAAATGCAATGGAGCTAACTGATGAGAATTTCATCATTTCCTCTCCGGCATAATCTAATGTATCTGGTTGATGGAGAATTAATAAAAGCTCCTAGTCCAAGAGATTCCCATTTCCGGTCAATTGTTGAAATAGTTTCATCCGTTGAACTGACCACATTCGGCCATTTTCTGGGAAATCCCCCCTTTCTGAAAGCCTTTATTGTGCCATCAAACAATAGAGATTGGATTGAAATAATTTCATGATCACGTAACGGGTCAGTGTTACCAAGAAGTTGCCATGTTACCATAAACAAATCAGTGACATCAACAGTATGATCGACTATCAGAATCAACCTGAATATTCCTTCGGAGTCATTTATCCGGAACATATTCTTTATCTTTTCAATAACATC
>PLMC01000022.1 GCA_003141495.1 Bacteroidales bacterium | reverse complement strand
CTTGATCTTGCTCTGAAACTTATTGAAAAAGCAAAAGAAAAGAAAGTTAAACTTTATCTTCCGGTTGACAGCCTAAACGCTGATAAGTTTGATAATGAGGCTAATACCGATATAACAGCTGTTGATGCCGTTGCTGACGGATGGATGGGTCTCGATATTGCAGAAAAAACTATTAAAGAATTTTCATCAGTTATTGAGAATTCAAAAACAATTCTCTGGAACGGGCCTATGGGTGTATTTGAAATGGAAAAATTTTCAAAAGGGACCACAGCCATTGCTAAGGCAATTGCAGCAGCAACTTCGAAAGGGGCGTACAGTCTCATCGGAGGAGGTGACTCGGTAGCTGCAATAAATAAAAACGGACTGGCAGATAAAGTCAGTTATGTTTCTACAGGAGGGGGCGCCATGCTGGAGTATATGGAAGGGAAAAAGCTTCCTGGTATTACTGCAATCAGGGGAGAATAAAAGAAGATTTCGGAACCTGGATTTTTCAATCCTCAATCCCGAATCCTTCATCCGCAATATTAGAGGAGGCTGTATTAAAATACAGCCTTTTTTACTGAAAAGAAATAAGTGGGGAAAAAGTATTTGATTTCAATCTATGATCCCGGAGGCGATTTTTTTCCAGGAATTGTTCTGATATTTTTCAACAACTCCGAATGGATGTGATTATTATTGATCATGAGTTTTTTCCACAATCCCGAAGGGATGTAATTATTATAGCATTAATTAGATAATAAATCGTTCAACCCCGAAGGGGTGAAACATAATTAATACCATTCAAATAAATATTTCTCATTAAATTCAATTTCAAATTCCTTTAGAAATTCAAAATATTCTTCTTTGAATGTTTTGATATGATGATGATTTTCCTGGTTTAATACATAGTTATAAACATTGCCTATCTGTGAATGAGAGTATGAAAAAGCACCATAACCTTCTTGCCATGAAAATTTCCCTTTTACAAATCCTCTTTCGTTTATAAAATTTGATGAATTGTTCTTGATATCTCTGACAATATCTGAAATAGCCATTGAAGGCCTCAATCCAATAAATACATGGATATGATCTGGCATTCCACCTACAATGATTGATTTTTGTTCTTTATTACGGACAATTCCTGCAATGTATTTATGTAGATCTTCCTGCCATCTTTTTGAGGTCAGATTTTCTCTGCCTTTGACAGCAAAAACAATCTGGATGTAGATTTGTGAGAATGTTCCGGCCATAATGTTTATTATAATGTCACCCTTTCAGGGTTCAGTATTTATAGGAATTGAGTTCTATAATAATAACATCCCTTCGGATTAATAGATTCTTTTTGAATTTGTACTGTAATTTATAAAATGTGATCTATTTTAGATAATAAGTAGTAAACTATTTTTAAGGAGTTAAAGCCAAAATATAAATGAACTGAACTGGGGTTCATGATATGAAGACTTTTTTATTTTATCTTTGCAGTATGAAAAGGATAGTATTTATATTATTAGTAATAATTTCAATTCTTTCGGGCTGCACAAAGAAAGAGCCAACCCGTACTTCCGGCATTGATACTATTGACAATATCACCTACTTCTCCACGACTTATTACAATTATGGTTTTTCATTTTCGGGAGCAAAACTGGTTGCCACAACAACTACTCCTGGTCCGGATATTACTATCTATGTCAATGTTGAGGATGTTACTCCAAGGTTAACGCTTCAGACCAATAATCTGAATCCTTCATTTTTTAAATTAGGTGATTATGCTGATGCAACAACAGCCCAAGCTGCTTTTGATGGTCTGAAGACGGTTTCTGCAACGCAATGGCAGTATATGGCAGATCCTTTAAATGCCAACCAGATTTGGATCTACAAATCAGGAAATAATAACTATACAAAAATCAGGATTGTCAGTACAATTAATGAAACCAGGCAGTCTGTACCTTATGGGGAGTGTACTTTCCAATGGATATATCAGACTGACGGATCAACAACTTTCCCGGGTAAGTGATAATGGATCTGCGGAACAGAATATTCGGGATTAAAAGCAAGGCGGACTTTTGGGGAAATGCACTTGAAATATTTAATTATCAATACGATAATAATAATGTATATCATGACTTTTTAAATAGTCTTGGTAAGGGCAGTTCTAAAATACGGACTCTTTACGATATTCCTTTTCTTCCGGTTGAATTCTTCAGAAATCATAAAGTCATTACCGGTGATCTTCCGGTTGAAAAGATCTTCGAAAGCAGCGGAACAACTGGTACTACTCCCGGGAAACATTTCGTAGTTGATTTACGATTATATGAGGAGAGCTTCCTGCGATCTTTCATACAGTTTTACGGCAAGCCGGAAGAATATCTCATTGCNNATTCCGGCAATTAAAAAGGCCAAAGAAGAAAATCAGAAAGTTTTGTTGCTTGGTGTCAGTTTTGCCTTGCTTGATCTGACGGAAAACAAACCACCCGATCTTTCCGGAGTGATTGTGATGGAAACTGGCGGGATGAAAGGCACGAGGAAAGAACTGACTCGTTCCGAACTTCATTCTATTCTTAAAGAAAAATTTAATGTGTTTTCAATTCATTCTGAGTATGGAATGACTGAATTATTGAGTCAGGCCTACTCAAAAGGGGACGGAATATTTTATTGTCCGCCATGGATGAAAATAATTATCAGAGATCCACAGGATCCTCTGACCCTTTATAACGAACCAGGCAGAATCGGTGTAATTAATATAATCGACCTGGCCAATATAAACTCATGTTCCTTTATTTCAACCGGCGATCTGGGAAAAGTTCACGAAGATGGAGGCTTCGAAGTCCTTGGGCGGTTTGACAATTCAGATATAAGAGGATGTAATCTGCTGGTGGAATAGGTCCACGCCATGGCATGACCCTACCATTCATTTCATAATCCCAGTTTTGTCTTTATCTCCGCCGGAAGGGCATTTTTATTCACCATGATCGCGATTGTCTTGGCGCGTACATAATTCTCAGATATATTAACATAGCCTCCGAAAGGATTTCTTTCAGTTCCCCAGGAGTTCTTGGTAACATAATATTTGGTGCCATTCTGATCTTTAACAATACCTGTCATATGCATCAGGTGATCGTCGGTAGTAGATTTGTTATCATAACCTGCTTCCCGATATTCCTGTGTTACTTTTACTTCCGGAAATGGCCTGCTGAATTTATAAGCTTCGGCAGTTCGTTCCTCCTGAGTCATTTTACCCAACCTGGACTTGTCGGCACTTGAATACTGGTCAGTATTTTCAATTTCCGGGATTATTGCGACCCCTTTGGAGTGTGAGAAGCCTTTTTCGCTTACGTCACCATCCCAGGCTATTGTATAACCTTTAATAAGTGCAGAATCCATAATTACTATAAGTTCATTGAGAGGCACATTGTAATAATTCATTTTCCTCCAGTTATCAGGAATAGGAACCAGCCCCTGTGTATAGAAAGGGAAAAAGGTAAATGAAGAGATCTCAATATAATCTTCGGGTTTAATGCCAAGACTAGCAGTGAATGATTTTGGAGTATAACCCACTCCCTTATATGTGAAGGATTGAGGAACTTTGCCAAGATAGGTGTCGAGTACTGCATCGACTATAGTGAAATACTGATCGCTTTCCTTGTTTCTCTTAAGAGGTACAGTAGCAATAGCATTTACAAAAGCATTCAGTTCACCATGATTGTGATTTGTCATGCTGTAGTTAAGACCTGTATAGACCTCATCTGGAACAATTCCGTTTTTTGCAAATTCTGTCATCCAGTCATGACCGACACTACCCTGACCAAGATTCCCTTTGCCCTGTTGAATAAAGTTATCTTTCAGACGGTCGACATAGTTATATCGAACTATATACATTTCTGAGAGATCATATTCTCCTTTTCCCATACGAAGAAGTTCCGATTCTATGAATGAAGTTGTGGCGAAACACCAGCAGGTTCCTGTACCTGCCTGGTTCTTTACGGGAGTGGCTTTTAATTCAACCACCGAAGTAAATTTATAGCCTTCTTCAGTTTTCTGGGGTGAAGTATTTTTCTTTTGTGAATAAGATGGCAGAATAAAAAGAGACAGAATAAGTGCCAGCAGAATACGGTTTTTCATAGTCTTTGAATTTAATAACAGAATGAGTTTGGTATATTCGATAATCCTGATCAATAAAAACGCTAAGCTAGAAAAAATATGGAGAAATGAAATTGGTTAGTAACAACTTATAATTTGAATTTTTGCTGGTTCTTAAATCTTTTTAACTGCAAAGGACACAAATAAGGCGCAAAGTACACAAAGAGAAACAGAGGAATTAAGTGCATTGTGAACTTAGTTCTTAAATCTTTGTGACCTTTGTGGTTAATGGATTTAGATTCTTGTTTTACCTGCAATCAGGTTGAACGAATGATCGAGCTATAAAAACACCTCTTTGTCTGACCTGATTTTCCATATTCCTCATAATGAGGATATTAGATCATTCAGGAATAATCACTTTTCATTGATATGACAGCTAATTTTAATCAAAACTAAAAGTTGGTATAATATTTGCCATCATAGCTTGCAGGATAATAAGAGTACTGCAAGTTTTAATTGATAATTTGACTTATACTTTTAAGCAATGAGGAGCAATTATAAACAAGCAATCAGAACGATCATAGCAATAATCTCTGTTCCTTTTATCTTAATGTGCCGGAATACAAATGCCCAGCCAGGTTATCCTCCTTGGGTGCGCATGCGACCTTACCGTCCGGTCATTGTTCCGGCTCAGCCCACACAAAATTACCGGCAAGATTATAACCCATACGTCCAGAACGAAGGCGTTCAGCCTTTCATAAACTTCAGCATTCATTTTGATCCACTGATCAGCTGGTTTTCGACCGACAGTTATGATACGCGAAATGACGGGGTGGTTCCCGGATTTAATTTTGGCATTTAATATAACAAATATTTTAGTCCCAACTATTCCTTTTCTTCAGGGATAAATATTATTAATGCCGGCGGAAGACTTATCAACAGAGAGACCTCCCGTTTCGAGCTGAAAGATTACAGCAGTACAATTTTAACAGTCCAGCCCGGAGAAGCAATTATATATAGAATAACCTTTCTCTCTGTACCTCTGGGCTTAAAACTACAGACAAACCAGATCGGTTACGGGCGATTTTTTACAGATATTGGATTAGATCCAAAAATCTTAATCGGAGGGAGGGTGGACATCCCATCACTCGATATAAAAGGAGGTAATGCTTCGCCGGAACTGAACCTTTTCAACCTTTCATTCCATATAATGGCGGGCATGGAATATCCTCTTGCAGGAAATAATAGCTTTATTGTTGGTATCGGATTTGAAAAATACTTATTTGACATTACCAGCGATAACGGAGATCAGCCATCGAATGTGGTTACTCAGAAATCTTTATCATTCCGGATAGGGATGACCTTCTAACCTGATTAAATGAAATTTAATGCTTATCTGTAATCAGGTCATAAGAATGATCGATCCACGAAAATACCTCTTTATCCGGGACAGATCCATCAAGTAAAACAGTGTTCCAGTGCTTTTTATTCATATGGTAACCCGGAATCACAGAAGAGTATCTTTCTCGGAGATCTATCGCGAGAACCGGGTCACATTTTAGGTTAATACTCAGGTCTCCATCGAGGTTGACCAGTGCGAATATTTTTTCCTTCACTTTAAAGACAAGTGTATCATCTCCGAATGGGAAAGTTTCCGTTGAGCCTTTTTTTGAGATGCAATAATCTCTTAATATTACTATATCCATAATAAATATATTTGGCATTAAACATATTTATGAGTGCCTAGAGTGCCTAGAGTGTCTAAAGTACTTAGAGTTATACTCTCAATATTTTAATATTCTCCTTTTAACTTTAGGCATTCAAGACTCTAGCTCACTCCAAACTTTTTATCTCAATGTCGGATAAAATGCACCTTCTATATGATCGATCTGATATGAATCAACAGTTTTAATTATGGTTATTATATCAAACCGGCCTTCTTTATCTATTTTGAATTTCTGAAGATACCCGTTAGCTGCCCAGATTATTGATTTTTGCTTTTCTTTTGTCACAGCTGTTACCGGATGCATCTTGAAGTCTTCATTCCTGGTTTTTACCTCAACAAATACAATAAAATTTTGATTCTCAGCTATGATATCAATTTCGTTTTTTCCCCATTTCCAGTTCCGGAAGAGTATTTTAAACCCTGCTTTTTCCAGGTGATCTGCTGCAAGATCTTCTCCTTTTTGACCAAGATTATGTGATTCGGCCATAGGGTATATAATAATTTATTTCTGAATTAAAACTTTGTGTGCCTTAGTGAATTCCTTTGTGCCCCTTTGTGGTTAAGATTTTTTTACCACAAAGGAACTCAAAGGTTAATACAAAGTAACACTAAGGATCTTGTACTCACATAATAAATATAAAATTTAATCAAATCTCTATTAATTTATTCCTTATTGCAAAGAGAATAAGGCTCGCTGTATTTTTAGAGTTTGTTTTTCCAAGGAGGTTTGCTCTGTGTTTATCCACGGTTCTTTTACTTATAAAAAGAGTTTCAGCGATCTCCTGGTTAGAGAGTCCTTCACAGATTTTAAAGAGTATTTCTTTTTCTCTTTTCGAAAGATTTGCCGATTTACTTTCCTGTTCCCGGTATTTTATCTTCTGAATGACATGATAAAGCAGTTCCTGTGAGAAATAACTGCCGCCTTTTCTTATAGTGAGTATTGCTTCTTTAACTTCTGAGATGTCGGAATCTTTAAGCAGGAATCCTTTGGCGCCAGCGTCGACCATCTTATAATAATATTCTTCCTCTCCGTACATTGAAAGAGCGATAATATCTATTCTCGGACAGATCTTAAGGCCCTTTCTTGTTGCCTCTATTCCGTCCATTTCAGGCATATTAATATCCATAAGGGCAACATCTGCCTGTGTATCCTTCAAAATTTTCAGAAATTCTTCTCCGTTTGAAGCTTCGGCCGTAACTTCAAACTCGGGGAAAGCATTAAGAAGTATCTTTAATCCGTTGCGAAAGAGCTGGTGATCATCTGCAATGATTATCCGTATTTTTTCCATTATAGGCAATTTCGAATTAATAAGAATTATTCAATTAGTTTGATAAGAGCACTTGTTCCTTTACCTGGGGTGCTTTCCAGGATGAATACTCCTTCAACTGTTTTTACGCGAGTTTCAATGTTTGATAATCCCATTCCTTTTGTGTCTTCCTTGCTCAGTGAGGATGTATCAAAACCGCGTCCGTTATCATAAAACTGCAAGGTAATAAATTTTTCATGCTTGTTTAATTCTATCTCAATCCTGGAAGCTCCTGAATGCAGAATTGAATTATTAATGAGCTCACATACAGCACGATATACTACAACTTCTTTTTCGTTGTCGAGCCGCTGGGACTCCATGTTCGACTTAAAATCAATTTCTACTGCTTTGGTCTGATTGATTTTAGTTGTAAATGCACTGATGGCACTCGCAAGGCCAAAATTTGACAAAACATGCGGACTCAGGTTATTGGAGATGTCTTTGATAGTATTGATAGCTTCATTTACGAGATGGTTGGTATTATTAAGGATTACTGATCCGGATGGATCTTTGATTCTGTCAGTCAGAGCGGATAACGACATTTTTACCGTTGAAAGAATCGGTCCGAGACCGTCGTGAAGATCTTTTGCAAACCTCTTTCTCTCATTTTCCTCGGTGTTTATTATAGCATTTATTACTCTTTTTTCAGAACGGATCCTATCTGTTTCTGCACGTTTTAGAGAGTAAAACAGTTCGCGGATAAGGATAACGCCCCCAATTATCATAACTGAAACAAGAACGCCGGTCCATTCATCGATCATCCTCCATGCATAAGAAGGTGTTCCCCTGAAATATTCAAAAAGCTGGATTATCGAACGAACAGTCATGAACACGAAAGAGAGCGAGAGCAGAATCCATGAAAGTCTGTATTTGGTAAGCTTCATGAAACCCAATGCTATAGATGCAGCAATGATCTGCAAAATAATCGAGATGATCAGGGCAATTAATCTTACCATTGGTAATCAGATATTAAAGTACAAAAATATGAGTTAATTTATCTTAATCACTAACTGGCAGATATAAATTAATGGCACAATGGCACAATGGCTTAACGGCTCAACGGCAAGACAAGATAACTTGAATATAAAAACCCATATGCCTTTAAGCCCTTATGCCTTTACCGCTTTGCGACTTTACGCCTTTGCGCCGTTATGCCTTTTTATTACCTTTGGCCGTTTGAAACCGGGAATTATGAAAATTTTGTACAACATAGGAATCTTGATTTTTTCCGCACTTGCTCATCTTATTTCACCGTTTAATTCAAGAGCATCATTATGGGTGAAAGGAAGAAAAAAGTGGGCGGGGAAAATTTCTGAAAAGATAAAACCAGGAGACAGGGTTATTTGGATACATTGTGCATCGCTCGGTGAATTTGAACAGGGAAGACCTGTAATTGAAGCGATTAAAAATAAAATGCCTGTCTTTAAAATTGTGATTACATTTTTTTCTCCTTCAGGATATGAAATCAGGAAGAATTATAACAATGCCGATTGTATTAGCTATCTGCCTGCAGATACCCCCGGCAATGCTGCAAAATTCATAGACATAGTTAACCCGGAATACGTAATATTTGTGAAATATGAATTCTGGAATAATTATATATCAGCACTTTACAGGAATAGAATACCCTTATATCTAATATCCGCAATATTTCGTCCCGGGCAACATTTTTTCAAATGGTATGGGACGTTTTTCAGAAGTATGCTGAGGAAATTCAAAAAAATATTTGTCCAGGATCAACGGTCATACGACCTTCTTACCGATATAGGAATCAGGAATGTTTCACTTGCCGGAGATACAAGATTCGACAGAGTAATTCAGATAGCTGTTACGGTCAGAGACATTCCTCAGCTTGAAAAGTTCAGGGGCAGCGAAAAATTATTTCTAGCTGGAAGCAGCTGGAGGCAGGATGAGGAGATAATTGCAGAGTATATAAATAGTTTCCCTTTGGTGATGAAATGGGTCTTCGCACCGCACGAAATTGACAAGTCAAATATTGAACGACTTGAAGCACTTTTTAAGGTTAAATGCGTAAGATTCTCAGAATACAGTGAAATTTCAACTGATGCCCGTGTACTTATAATTGATAACATAGGAATGCTTTCCTCTGCATACAGGTATGCATATATTGCCGCAATAGGTGGCGGATTCGGAAAAGGGATCCACAATATTCTTGAACCTGCATGCTGGGGAATTCCGGTAGTTTTCGGGCCAAGGTATGAAAATTTCAAAGAAGCTGTTGATCTACTGAGTATCGGAGGTGCGAAGTCATTTCTGACTTTTGATGATTTTAAAAGAATTTTAGAATTATGGCTGTCGGATGAGAAAATTTATAGTAATTCAGCTGAAATGGCATCAAAATATGTAAAAGAAAACGCCGGAGCTTCTGAATTTATTATCAAAGAGATTTTCGATAAAGATATAAACAAGGCCTATTCATAATTTGTTAAAAACTAATCTTTTCTTAATGGTTTAGGTTCATCTAAAGAGCCGTAAATTGATCGTCCGGATTTAACATTTTTGTAATTCCGCCGTAACCAATTAATCAAGTATTTACGATAACCTTGTTGAAAATTTATTAATCCTTAATCCTAATTTTCATGTTTATGAAAAAAGTTTTATTAAACCTTAGTCTTATTATTATTCTGGTTGGGGCCCTTATTACAAATGCCATCGGCCAGGTCACAACTTCGGGTCTTAGAGGACTGGTTGTTGACGAAAAAAAGGAGGCTCTTGCGGGAGCTACGATTATGGCAGTACATGTTCCTTCAGGAACACAGTATGGCGTTCTTACAAATAAAGATGGTCGTTTTACCATTTCCAACATGAGGGTCGGGGGACCTTACCAGGTTACTGTCTCTTTTGTTGGTTATAAACAGGAGGTTTATAATGATATTAATTTAAGCCTTGGAAACGTCAGCGATATGGCTATCGATCTTTCTCCTTCTGTAACAAGTCTCAGTGAAGTTGTTGTTTCGGCCGGGAAGAACAGTATCATCAACTCGGGGAGGACTGGTGCAGCTATTAACGTATCCAATGAAACAGTTAATTCTATACCTACAATTTCAAGGGGATTGAAAGATTTTACCAAGATAAGTCCACTGGCAAATACTTCCGGTTCCGGTACCTCTTTTGCCGGAGCAAATAACAGGTACAATCAATTCGCAATCGATGGATTGGTAAATAATGATGTTTTTGGTCTGACTTCTTCCGGTACAAATGGGGGACAGGCAGGTATTGAGCCGATAAGTCTCGATGCAATTGAAGAGTTCCAGATAAACATCGCTCCATATGATGTACGGCAGGGTGGATTCACTGGCGGAGGTATTAATGCTATAACAAAAAGTGGAACAAATAAATTTGCCGGTACAGCTTATTATTATGGAAACAATGAAAGCCTCGTCGGTAAATATGAACCAAAAACCGGATCAAAATCTCCTGTTACAAACTATTCGGATTACCAGGGTGGTATCACACTGGGAGGTCCGATTATAAAGAACAAAGTGTTTTTCTTTGTCAGTGGAGAAATTACAAGGAAATCTTATCCGCTATCAAATGTACCCGGAACCGCTACTTCAAATATCACTCTTGATGATGTAAACAATGTACTTGCAGTTTTGAACAGAGTTGCACCTTCTTATGATCCTGGAAGTTATCTGAATATCAACAGTAAAACTAATAGCAATAAAATACTTGCTAAACTTAACTGGAATATAAATGACAAGAACAAATTAATTTTAAGGCATAGTTATACTTATGGTGAGACTTTTGTTATCAGCCGCAATGCAAATGCCTTGCAATTTTATAACGATGGTTATATTTTCCCAAGTACTACAAATTCAACAGGGTTAGAGCTTAGCAGTATAATTGGCAACAACATGTCTAATCGCTTCATGCTTGGATACACATCTGTAGTAGATGATCGCAATCCATCAGGTGCTGATTTTCCAACCGTTTTGATTAATCTCACAGGTGGTAGAACAATATCATTTGGAAGTGAATACTCATCTGTAGCCAACCTGCTTAAACAGAAGATTTTTTCAGTGGATGATGAATTCAGTATTTTCAAAGGAAAACATTCAATAACAATAGGGACCCATAATGAATTCTATTCATTTTATAATATTTTTGTTCAGAATATTTTTGGGGATTACGCTTATAATTCACTGGCAAATTTCCAAACTGTCGGAACTCCCGGTGAGGTTGCTCCAACCTATTATGCAATTGGTTATTCTTTTGATCCAACAGATAATCCTTCACAAAGCAAAGGCGCTGCTAATTTTAAGGCATCGCAATATGGTTTTTATGTTCAGGATGAATATCAGATGATGAAGAATATGCAAGTTACGGGCGGACTTCGTATAGATATTCCGGTATTCCCTGATAAACCGGGAGCAAACGATGCATTTAACACTGCATATTCTGATCAGGGAATTGCCACCGGCGTTCTTCCAAAAACCAGGATTATGTGGTCACCTCGTTTAGGTTTTAACTGGGATGTACTGGGTAATAAAACCATGCAGGTCAGAGGTGGATCGGGTCTGTTTACAGGAAGAGTACCTTTTGTCTGGATTTCAAATCAGTTTTCAAACAATGGAGAACTTAACGGCACATATAGTGTGGGAAGTTCATCCTCCAGTGCGACCCCAATAACCAATCCTGCAGGATTAACATTTAATCCGGATCCTTATTCTCAGAAACTCGCAGAAGATTTAGGGAAGGTAGCAGGAAGAGGTGCAATTAATGTTGTTGACAAGAATCTGAAATTTCCACAGGTATTAAGAACCAATCTTGCAATTGATCAGAAACTTCCATGGGGTGTTGTTGCAACGATAGAGGGAATTTTCAGTAAGACATTCAACAACGTCAATTTCATTGATTTGAACAGGGATGTTGATCCAAACTTTCAATTTACTGGTGTTGACACAAGACCACGTTATAAAACTGGGAGGATTGATCCTAATTTTGACGAAATCATAAAGTTTGAAAATACGAGTCTGGGATATTCTTATAATTTTGTTTTCATGTTACAAAAACAATTTGATAACGGATTCAATGCTCAGGTTTCATATACTTACGGAAAATCGACTGACCTTAACTCCGGCACATCAAGCGTGGCATATTCGAACTGGCGTTATGTGAACAATATTTATGGTCCGAATTTTCTTCAACTAACGAGATCAAATTTCGATTTGGGATCAAGGATCACCGGCCTTATATCTTATAAGAAAGACTATCTTAAAGGTCTGTTATCGACACAGGTATCAATCTTCTATAATGGACAATCAGGGCAACCACTTTCATACATTTATAACGGTGATATGAATAATGATGGTACAACAAATGATATGATCTATATCCCGGCCAAGCAATCGGATATTAACCTAATCACTATCCCCGCATCCGGTTCAACTCCTGCGATAACTCCTGATGAACAATGGGCTAATCTTGATGCTTTTATTTCACACGACAAATACCTTAACAGTCACAGAGG
This sequence comes from Bacteroidales bacterium, assembly GCA_003141495.1. Classification (GTDB taxonomy): domain Bacteria; phylum Bacteroidota; class Bacteroidia; order Bacteroidales; family VadinHA17; genus LD21. The sequence goes on along the minus strand of PLMC01000022.1, from coordinate 2,375 downwards.
ACAATATGCACAGCGCAATGAAGCAAGATCACCATTCCAGAATGAATTTGATTTACAATTACTCCAGGAATTTAAGGTGAAAGCCGGAACTTCTGTAAATAGATTGCAGGTCACCTTTGCTATCCTTAATTTTGGAAATATGCTGAATAAGAAGTGGGGTCATTCGGAATATGCTTCCAACCAGCAGTTTAACCTCATTAATTATAAAGGACTTGTAGGTTCCACTCCTACTTTCACATACGATGGTTCGGGTCAGACTAATGGTAACCCCTATCTGTTATCAGACTTGCTTTCCCGCTGGAGAGGCCAGATTGGTCTCAGGTACATTTTCAACTAATGATATTTTAGTTTTTCTATAAGAGGCTGCCAGATTCCGGCGGCCTCTTTTTTTGTAGCAAAGAAGCGATTCATAAATAAAAATTATTAGTAAATTTATTTATGTCTTAATGAGTTGCATTTCTAAATCTATTCAATTGAAACCAAATACCTTTACAAAATTATATGTTCATTGTGTCTTCTCGCCAAAAGGAAGAGATTCTCTTACGAAGAAACCACTTAGAGAAAAGATCCAGAAATATATTTATGGAGTAATTAAGGAGAAAAAATGTAATCCAATTGCTATAAATGGAACTGAAGATCATTTACATATACTGGTAGGTTTCACTCCAACCATATCAATATCAGACCTGATACGGGATATTAAAAGGAGTTCAACATTATATATTAATGAAAATCATCTTTTATTCTATAAATTTTCTTGGCAGGAAGGATATGGAGCTTTCACTGTTGGTTACAGTGAGCTAGACAAGGTTTTTAAATATATTCTAAATCAGGAAAGACATCATAGCACACAGAATTTTCGCGATGAATATCGACAAATTCTTACGGAAAAGGGAATTGAGGAATTTGATAATTATTTATTTGAATTTTATGACTAGGATTAATGGAACACCTCCGGTGTTTGTTCTAATTAAATACTTTCAGTATTTTAATTAATATCTTGATACAGTTTTATGAATCAAATAATGTAACCATGTTTTAGAATTTATACCGCGGAGCGGTTATACGAATCATAGAAACATTTATTGAATTAAATATGATAAACCGCGGAGCGGTTTCATAAATTAATGTAATTGAGCAACCAAAATATTGATTTAGGATAAATGGCAACTAAAACTCGAAAATAATCGTAAATAACAGATAATTAGGCTATAACGTAATAGTTAGTAACTATGTTATCAAATGTTAATAAACTTAAAATTTTACTCTTGCATTGAGTGATAGGCTTGTATAATTTTACTTATGTCTCATTGAGAATTTGCGACTAAGTCCATTGAAAAAAAATGGGATGCTGCACATCCCAGATTAAAAGGTTCACTCGAGTGAGATTAGTTGTTCTTAGCAGAACAATGGAGAAATGGTCCAAACATTTTCCATGTTATTAGCAATTGATGGAACAGAGTCCAAACCTGTTCACCTTTTAGAGGGAGATTTCGATCTCCCTCTTTTTCTTTTCTAAAGATAGACACTTCAGTATTAAAATGCAATGTTTTGATTACAGCAATATTAACACCTATAATTGTTCTCTAAAGCTTTGAAATTGTGATTTATAATGTGAAAATTGTTAAAAATATTTGGAACTTAAATAAACTTTTTTAATAACGGTTTATAAATAAGACCTTAAATAGAATGATAATATTGACTTAAAACTATGTCACGACTTGTCTCAAATCAGACCAAAAGGCACTCCTGTGCTTAACAGTGCTCCTACCTCAACTTGTGTGGTCCTTTTCATAAAAAGACATTCCAACTCAAAACGTAAAATACTACAGGATAGCAGATCGGTTTCTCTTTTACTTTCAATATCTATTAAACACACCGATTCTGAAAAACTCTCTGATCTAAGCTTGAAAACTAAAAGTTACTAATGCAATTAGCTCAATCAAATACATACAACAACTTTTTTGCATTGAATTTTTTATGGAACACCTCCAGTGTTCAATTTATACTTTGACGAACTTCGTTTCTATTATTTATGAAACACCTCCGGTGTTTGTAAATAATACTTTATACTATAATAATATACTTCTTACAAGTTATATTGATAAAAGCATCATACAGAGGAATAGTTCTATGAAGAGTAGAAGCGCATATTGTTTCCAGATGGATACAGAAAATCAGTTTCATTAGTATTTAGTCAATAAAATTTATAAAGTGATTCCAAAAATGTAGTACAAATGAACCTTATTATTCTATGATTGTCATATAGAGAGAAGTAAGTATTTTAAATTTAGTATAGTGTTATTTAAATAACAGATTATCAGACACAAAGAGAGCGGTTAATAACTATGTTATCAAATGTTAATAAACTTAAA
>PLMC01000096.1 GCA_003141495.1 Bacteroidales bacterium | reverse complement strand
ACAGGGGTTGTTTTTGGTGTTCCAGGAGTTGTTGGGTTGCTGATTGGTGGAATGACAACCGGGTTTACTCTTGCAAGTATGCTCAATAATGCCGGAGGTGCATGGGATAATGCTAAAAAATACATTGAAAGAGGAAACTACGGTGGTAAAAAAAGTGAATGCCATAAAGCAAGTATCGTCGGAGATACCGTCGGAGATCCGTTCAAAGATACGTGCGGCCCCTCAATGAATATCCTTATCAAACTTATGTCGATGGTGGCTGTTGTAATGGCAGGTGTAACTGTGGCATGGAGTCTTTTTTAGAGAATAAAATAATTATTGATGATTTAGTAGGGACTTGCCATGGCAAGTCCCTATTTTATTATTTTTGAGAAAACATTCTCCATGAGACTACCCGAGCTTTCCGACATTCAGGCTGCCCACTCCAGGATTAGACCATTTGTTCATAATACTCCGGTTATGAAGTCTCAGCAATTAAATGAACTTTTTAACTGTGAGTTGTTTTTTAAATGCGAAAACTTTCAGAAGGTTGGTGCATTTAAGTTCAGAGGTGCTACCAATGCAGTACTCTCAATGTCTGCTGAAGAAAGACTACTAGGTGTTGTAACGCATTCATCGGGGAATCACGCTGCTGCTCTTGCACTTGCTGCCGCGATGAATGGAATAAAGGCGAACATTGTGATGCCCGAGAATGCACCTGTGGTTAAGAAAAATGCTGTGGCCGGCTATGGAGCTGAGATCACATTCTGTAAGCCCACGCTTCAGGCACGTGAGGAAGCAACCCTAATGATAATGGAAAAAACCGGTGCAACACTTATTCATCCGTATGATAATTTTAATGTGATATGCGGTCAGGGGACAGCCGCACTGGAACTTCTCCAGGAAAAGGGTGATCTTGAAATAGTTATTGCACCCATAGGTGGTGGTGGATTGATGAGCGGCACTTCAACATGTGTAAAAGGCATTAACAAAAATATTCAGGTTATTGGTGCAGAACCAGAGAAAGCAAATGACGCATTTATATCTTTCACCACGGGGATATTGACCCCTTCTATTAATCCGGCCACATGTGCTGACGGGCTTCTGACATCTCTTAGTGAGCTTACCTATTCAGTTATCAGGAAGAATGTAGATAAGATTCTGACTGTAAAAGAAGATTCCATAATTGAATGTATGCTTCTTGTCTGGGAGAGGATGAAAATTATCATCGAGCCATCATCCGCAACAGTTCTTGCTGTCGTAAAGGAAAACCCAGGTTTATTTAAAAGTAAAAAGATTGGTTTGATTATCTCAGGCGGAAATGTGGATTTCAGGAAGCTCCCATTTTAGGTTTTCTTTCTGAAATATGCTACAATTGGATAATGATCGGAATACTTCACTTTAATTATCTCGAAAAAACTATTGATAAGATTGTCGTCATACAATATGTAATCTATCCTGTTTCGGGGGTAATTTCCTCTATATGTGAATCCTGCACCATATCCAGAATTGAGGAAGGAATCATTTAGACCTTTTCGTATTTTTCTGTAGGAATAAGATACCGGCGTGTCATTAAAGTCCCCAAGGACAATTACCGGATATGGTGACTTGTTGATGTTATCTTTTACCACTTGTGCCTGGAGTGCTCTCTTTACGAATCCCTTTTTCAGTCTGCCCGATAAGCTTTTTACATCATTCATAGTCTCTTTATTATTGGAGGCTGTCAACTCCTCAATAAATGAGCGCTCCATTCTTCTTAACCTGAAGGACTGAAGATGATTATTATAAATTCTGAAGGTATCATTCTTTATCAGAACATCGGTATATATTGAAAGACTCGAAGAACCGGGATGAACTATTTCACCTTTCCTGATAATAGGAAATTTGCTGAAAGTCACAATTCCATAGTATCTGTTTTTGCCGCTTCCAATAAGTTTCATGTGAGAATAATATTTTCCACCCAGGGCATCTATCATTAATGCCTCTTCCACTGCAGGATAACCTGATACAAGAAACTCCTGAAGACAAATAATATCAGGTTTCTGAGCTTTGATGAACTCCATTACTTTTTTTTCGGAAGTGATCCCACGATTATTTTCAAAAAAATTAAACAAGCGCACATTGTAGCTTAATACCTTAAATGTGTTGGTTTTATCTCCCGATGGTCTGGTAAGTTTTATATAATTCGAGAAATGATTAAATCCGAGTGCAATTACAACTACCGATATTAGAGCCTCGAATCTTAAAAGCATTGCCCATATAATTGACAGTATAATATTAATCAGCAATAGATAGGGGTAAGCAAGGCCAAAAAAGGCGGGGAGAGCAAAATCTTCCGGACTGATAACTACTGCGAGGTATGATATCAGAAGTGTAAAAGCAAAGATTAAGTTTACAACTAAAAGAATTTTATAAAGAATCTTTCTCAATTACAATGTTTTGTGTTACAAATTTACCGGTATTCAATGGAAATACTGTTGAAGATATCTGTTTTTTGACAAGGGGGATAAAAGGTAATACAGAAAGGCAAATTTTTGAGATTAATTTTTTTTCTGACTCTCTTTAAAAAGTGCTTCCTTTTCCTCTTTTGTCAGGCTTTCATATCCTCCCTTGGATATCTTGTCCAATATATTGTTGATCCGCTTCTGGTGCTCAACTTTGATTTTGTTATAGTCATATTCAGTGGCAACTTTTTTATAAGTGACTTTAAGTTTTTTCCTTGGTTTAAAGATTGTTGCAAAGAAATCTATTATCCTGTTGAATCCTTTTCCAATATCATGTCCGTGTCGGAGGTTGATAATATAAAAATAACCGAAAAAGGCTCCTCCGATATGGGCAAGTTTACCTCCGGAGTTTACAGAAAAGTCCATTATTGATGTAAGGATAAATATTGCCAGCGCCATGTATTTTATCTTAATCCTTCCAAATAAAAAAAGCTGAATNNGAGGCTCCTATTGCGACTGAATCGGCTACAACACCTGTAAACGCCGGGAATATATTAAAGGAGAGAATATAGACCAGGGCTCCGCTGATCCCGCCAAGCAAGTATACGGCCACAAGTTTTCGCTCATCGAGATATTCCAGGAAGATCCTGCCAAACCAGTAAAGCCATAGCATATTGAACAGGATATGCCAGATATCTTTATGAGTGAACATGTATGTAATTAATGTCCACGGTCTTAGCAATAAAGCATTAAATGAAGCCGGAACGGAAAAGAGATCGAGAGCTCTTCCGGATATTTCCTGGTTATTAAGCAGAAATCCAATACCGGCAATAATTGATAACAGGATAAAAACTACAATATTGATATAGATCAGTCTGGTAAGATTACTCCCATTTCTGAAAGTCAGTTTTATTTCATCCCAGATTCCCATTAATATAAAGTGTTTGTAGTTTTCCTCCAGTACCTGATGAGGATATAGCCGAATAGCATACCTCCAAGGTGTGCAGCGTGTGCAATATTGCTTCCTGGCTGGGTTACTGCAAGCACTAATTCGAGAGCGCCATACCCAATAACCAGGTATTTGGCTTTTATTGGCATCGGAGGAATAAGAAGAATTAATTGTGTATTCGGGAAAAGTACCCCGAATGCGAGTAAAACTCCAAAAATTGCACCGGAAGCACCTACTGTGGGAGTATTTAGCAAAATCTGAAGGCTTTGCATATCAGGATCTGTAAATACCTTTCCCTGCCGAAAATATGCCGTTCCTTCATTTAGCACAACCTGGATGTTTTCAGGTGTGAGACTCTGGAGCAGATGATGATATTGGAAAAAGATCACAAATTCATGAGTAAAAGCCGCACCCAGTCCGCAAACCATATAAAATATAAAAAACCGTTTTGGTCCCCACACATTTTCAAGAATCGGTCCGAANNACAATCTGCAAAGGCTTGAATTGTTCTGATTTTGGGAAATATAGCCCGAGTAAACTGTTGAGATCAACACCAAAAACGCTACCTGCTGCATAATATGCCAGGAGCATTAATACATTGATCATTATTATATTCTTCACTACCGGTGGTAATCCCAGAATGCCTCTGCCGTATCCGTTCATTTATCAGTTTTTATAATATTTTCAGATCTTCAATTGTTGGGCCAAAATTCATTCCCCATTTCGATCCGACATTTTGTCATTGATTTTCAAGCGTAGATCCGAACATTTAACATCATAAACCATTTTTATTTAAATCTTTTGTCAATTTCTTCGAGAGTGATGATACTTATAACAGGTTTGCCTTTTGGTGAATAATTTGGCGCCTGGCATGCAAAAAGTGTATCAAAAAGATCTTCCATCTCTCCCTGATTCAGCACTTTACCATATTGTATGGCAGATGCACTTGCCATACCCGCAGCTACTTTTTCTTTTGCACTTGTAGAAGGGTCTGCCTGTGTGTTTTTATAATCCTCCAGTAAGATCTCCAGCATCTCGAGAGGATCGGAAGAATCACTGTCTGAAGGCCTGCCATTGATTGTGATTTTATTTTTACCTGAATGCCCGATACTGAAGCCTAGTAATTCCAAATCTCCTTCTATTTCTTTCAAAATAAAATAGTCTGCAGGGTTTAACTCTGCAGTAACCGGGAACATATCGATCTGGCTTATAGCACGGTTATTACTTAGACATTCAAGAAACCTTTCATAAAGGACTCTTTCATGAGCCCTCTTCTGGTCAATGAGCATTAGGCCCGATTTGACTGGACAGACAAAGTATTTATTTTTTACCTGGAAGAACTTCCGTTGTGATTCCCTTATCTTGCCGAATTGTTCCGGATTATCATTCTCTTTTTCAAGTGTTGTGTAGAGCTTTTCCCAGTTTGCGGTGTTTTCCCTCTCGAACCGTTCGACAAATCCCGACCTTTCATTTGTTCTCACTTCTCCGTCAAACGGATTAAACTGCGTATTGATCTCGATCTTAGGTTGTTCAGGTATGATGTTTGATGACCTTATCACCGGGATATCTATGAGACCTTCATTTTCAAAGTCCAGTGAAGGAACTATATTGAATCTGCCAAGAGCCTCCTTCACCGATGCCATAAGTATCTGCCATATTGATCTTTCGTCCTCAAATTTTATCTCGGTTTTTGTAGGATGAATATTTATATCGATAGAAGCCGGATCAGCTTCCAGGAATATAAAATATGAAGGGATCGCTTCAACCGGAAGGATATTCTGATAAGCTTCAACGACTGCTTTATGAAAGTAAGGATGTTTCATGAAGCGGTTATTCACAAAAAAGAACTGCTCACCGTAAGTCCGTCTTGCATTTTCCGGTTTTCCTATAAATCCTTTTATATTTATCAGGTTTGTCCCTGTCTCAAGAGTTATCAGGTCCTGGTTTATCTGTTTCCCAAAAACACCAATTATACGTTGTCTTAAATTAGCAGCAGCAAGATTGTATATCTCAGTGTCGTTGTGATGAAGAGAGAATTTTATATCGGGGTGAGCTAATACGATCTTCTGGAATTCATTGACAATATGTCTGATTTCAGTGTTGTCTGATTTAAGAAATTTCCGCCGTGCCGGTATATTGAAAAAAAGATTTTTAACTGAAAAACTTGATCCGACAGGACAACTGCAGGGTTCCTGCATTTCAACCTTTGAACCGCTAACCACTACAAGTATCCCGGTATCACTTTCTTCACGCCGTGTCTTGAGCTCAACCATCGCGACAGCGGCAATGGAAGCAAGAGCTTCTCCCCTGAAACCTTTCGTTGTGATTGCAAAGAGATCCTGGGCAGAAGTAATTTTTGACGTTGCATGTCTTTCGAATGAAAGCCTGGCATCGGTCTCAGACATTCCCGATCCATCGTCAATTACCTGAATAAGTGTCTTCCCTGAGTCTTTTATTATTACCCT
>PLMC01000106.1:55096-70912 GCA_003141495.1 Bacteroidales bacterium | reverse complement strand
TCCTTAACAAAAAATATTAAGGTGAGTAATTTTTTGAGCATCACTCCTTATAAGCAGCAAAATGCGCCCAATGTCACATATTCAGCTTACAGAGCCCGACCTGATCTGGCTCCGTATAATCCTGATGGAAGTTTTGCAGAAGTATTTAACGTAGGAAATCCCCTGGCCGATCTGGCATATTCAAATGATTATAACAAAGGGGTTCGCGGTGTCGGCAATATTTTTGCCGAAGCAACGATCCTGAAAGACTTTAAGGCTAAAACCAGTTATGGCCTTGATGCTGGCTATAATCAGTCTACCAGCTTTACACCAGCGTATTTCGTTTCCCCGCAGCAACAAAATCTTCTGAACACACTTTCTAAAGGCAACAGTCACAGCATTGCCTGGCTCTGGGAAAATACGCTTTCTTTTACTAAGCAATTTGGTCTCCATTTCCTTGATATAGTTTCAGGTTATACTATGCAGAAAACTTCGTCTGAAAAGTTTTCTCTGACAGGTAAAAACATTATCCGCACGTCGCCTGATTTCTGGTATTTCAATAATCCTGGTTATATATATGACATCAATAATAATGTAAATACATTGAACAGCTTTAGTACGGACAATAATGGTGTTGATCCCAACCTGAATTATTCAATGATATCTTACCTTTTCAGGGCTAATTATACCTACAATTCAAAATATATTTTAACAGCCACGTTCCGGCGTGATGGATCCTCCAAATTCAGCACCACCAACCAGTATGGTAATTTCCCATCCTTTGCTGCAGGTTGGGTTGTTTCAAAAGAACATTTCATGGAAAAATTTCCGGTTATTTCGAATTTAAAGGTACGTGGAAGCTGGGGAATTACTGGTAATGATAAAATCGGATATCTTAATCAATATTCGGTGACTCAAACTCTGGTGACAGTTCTGGGGAAACCCTCATCAGCAAATTCAGCCATCACATACTCTATTTCCGGTAATCCAAACCTGAAATGGGAAAGCACAACACAAGCTGACGCTGGTCTGGAAATTAGTTTGATTAAAAACAAGCTGTCCGGAGAATTCGACTATTATCACCGTATTACTAAGGATATTCTGATCCCACTATCGACACCTGATTACCTTGGAAACGGTCAAGGTGCGCAAGAATATTTCAATGCTGCCTCAGTTAAAAATACCGGCTTTGAGGGCAAAATAACATGGAAAGACAAAATCGGAGAAGTGGGGTATACAATTTCTATTTTAGGCTCGTCAGTTCGGAACAAAGTTTTAAAAGTCGGAGGAAGCAGCGGAATCGATTCTGTTTTGTATGGTGGATATCTTTCTAATGGAATCCCGGTAACCCAGAGCAGGGTAGGTTTGCCCATCGGAGCCTTTTATGGATACAAAACCAATGGTGTATTTCAATCTGCAGATGACCTGAATGCATATCCTCATCTATCAACCGCAGTTCCCGGTGATTTACGTCTGGTTGATGTCAACAACGACGGGAAGATTGACGGAAATGATAGAACCAATATAGGATCACCTATCCCCAAGTTTATTCTGGGATTTAATGTTGAGGCTGATTATAAGGGGTTTGACCTCTCTATAGATATCCAGGGAGTTTATGGTAATAAAATATTCAATGCCAAGGAAGTTGTAAGGCCTGATCCCTATAACTGGGAACAACACGTTTTAGGAGCCTGGACAGGTCCCGGAACAAGCAACTCGGAACCGAGAGCTACCTATGGAGGGAACAATTACCTTCCCTCCGATAAATTTATTCAGGACGGATCGTTTACCAGGTTGCGGAATGTAACCTTGGGCTATACTCTTCCTTCGACTATTACTAAAAAGATAGCTATCAGTCAATTGAGGATTTATGTTAAAGGCTCCAATATATATACTATTGCCAAGTTTACGGGTTATACGCCTGAAATCGGAGGCTCCACTGTTGTTTCCAACAACATTGATTTTGGCACGTATCCGGTCAGTTCAGTTTATTCTTTTGGTATTAATCTAACATTCTGAATGTCATGAAAATAAGAATTAAACTTTTCTTTTCTACTCTCATTCTACTTATAGGATGTACCGACTTTTTAAAAACTGATCCTCAGGGACAATTAATAGAAGCTTCTTTTCCTGTCTCTTCTTCGGATGCCTTACTGGCAACTAATGCTGTATACGCTGCTGTGAGAAACTGGTACTATAATTCGGGCGGATACCCTATCCTGGATATTATGTCGGACGATGCCTATAAGGGAAGTAATAAGAATGACCAACTAGCCACTGTAGGAGCCTACGATAACTTCACCTTCAACACAACAGGCGATGGTCTGGATCGCTGGTGGGCCACATTATACCAGGGCATCAAATGGGCAAATGTGGTCACTGAAAAAGTATCTGTTATCCCAATGGATACGACCTTAAGAAACAGGTATGTAGGTGAGGCAAGATTCCTTCGAGGACTATTCTATTTCGATTTGGTCCGTGCCTGGGGAGGAGTTCCCCTGGTGACCACAACCGATCCTCCCTTGCATCTGGGTCGGGCTTCCACTGACGAAATTTACAGTCTTATTTTTTCAGATTTGCATTATGCAGAAAGCCATTTAACAAAGAAAAGTGAATTAACGTCTCCTGATCAGGGAAGAGCTACATCAGGGGCTGCAGAAGCCTTACTTGCAAGAGTTTATCTGTTTCAAAAGGATTTTGTAAATGCCGAAATATACGCTCTGAAAGTAATCCAGTCCAACGAATATTCTCTCGAACCTAATTTTTTAGATGCCAACGGAGTGAATGGTAATAATGGAGTCGAATCGATTTTTGAAGTTGGGGCCCTGGGAGTAGAAGATTTTAATGGAGGAGGCGCTCAATATGCAAATACGCAGGGAGTAAGGGGTTCACCTAACAGAGGATGGGGATTCAACAGACCATCTGTTGATTTAAGAAAGTCTTTTGAACCTGGAGATCCCCGTTTGAAAGGTACTATAATCGATCTAAGTGATACTCTTGATGGAGTGTTGATCATAGGGGATCCTGACCCTGCCAACGATCCGGTTGTAACTCTTAATCAAAATGGCGATACCATAAATATTCAATGTTATAATCGAAAAGTTTGGACTCCGGGAAACGATACTCCCACACAATGGTCGCATCATAGAAGGTTGATCCGATATTCCGATGTATTGCTGATGGCAGCTGAAGCGATGAACGAAAACGGGAAACCGGCTGATGCACTTACATATCTGAACCAGGTAAGAAAAAGAGCAAGAGGAGGAAACATTTCAGTCTTGCCAGATGTTCTTGTCACAGATAAGAATTTACTCAGGGATAAAATACTGCTTGAACGTCGACATGAACTTGCCATGGAAGGAGAACGGTTCTGGGATCTTATCCGGACCGGGAACGCAGCTATAATTTTAGGTACTCTGGGTTTTATTCCCGGCAAAAATGAATTGTTACCTATTCACCAGAGTGAAATCGATATTTCACAGGGATCTTTAACACAAAACCCTAATTATCAATGAAATTCAATCCCATTCGATATGTATAATTAAATAATTGACAATTATGAAAAGAAAGATTTTGATTCTCAGTATTTTAATGATGATGGCAGCTGTCTTCGTCATAGACAGTTGTAAAAAAAGTAATCCGGCGCCTATTAACCTTGGCACATTGATGGTTGGTACTATTGATTTAAATGGCGCCACCGCTCCAACGAACGTACCTGTAAATCCCACTATTACAGCCACCTTTAGTACGGATGTAGATGTAACGACCGCAACAACCAGCAATGTAACCCTTACAGAGTCTTATGATGCTCTCTCCATTCCTTTGACCGTTACGGCCTCCGGAAAGGTAGTAACTATCACACCTGTCGCCAGCCTGGCTAACGGGGCGCTTTATACGCTAGCCGTTACCGCGGGTTTAAAAGCATCCGATGGGCAGGTGCTCACTCCTATAAGCCGTTCATTTACAACGCTTGGTTCATTTCTCCCGGCAGGCGTATTCGCCTATTGGAACTTCGATGGCAATGCCAATGACCAGACTGGTGTCTATAACGCTGCAACTGCTGGTATCATAGGCATTACTTATGTAACCGGACGTAATGCAGCTTCCGGTCAGGCAGCAAGCTTTAACGGAACCACTTCTCTGATTGAGATTCCAAATGGGGATGTATTGGAAAATTCCAGTGACTTCTCTATTAGTTTCTGGATGAAAGATGACACTACTGCCAAGCGGCATCAGTTCCTTATGGGATTGGCAGGTGCTAAAGGGTTCCAGTTTGAATACGATAGTCATATATATGGAACTGGAGACAGGTCCCAGAAAGGCCAAATCAAAATGGCCGCACAATACAGCTACACTGGCGGATCTGACCAACAGGACCTATGGCTTGATGGCGTTGGCGATACCAAGGACAACGGTGGATGGAAGGGGTGGACCTACAGTAAAAATCTGGTTACAGGCGGTGGAACAGGTGTAAATGGAATGTTAGCTCAGAAATGGGCTCATGTTGTTTGCACATATGACCATGCCACCAAGATCGGCACCATGTATATCAATGGTGTGAAGATGAAGGAACAGGATTTCAACCTTTATGGCGTTCCAATGATGAACGCAACAGGACTCCATTTTGTCGGAAACCCTGGCAATAACTCCTTAGTCTTTGGCTTTATCCAGGATAAGGTAAGTCCTACTCTATCAGATAGCTGGGCTGTTTATTCAGACCCTACTAATAATCATTTTAAAGGTCTTCTAGATGATGTCGCCATCTATCATTCGGTGCTGACGCCAACTCTTATAACACTGATGTACAATTCAGGATTATAATTTGTAATCAGATAATTTGAAAAGGGAGGGCAAAGAAAACCTTCCTTTTCTTTTATTCGCTATCTTTTGGATATGAAATATAAAATATTCCCGCTCTGTTATTTCATATTTTTAATAGGTATCCTTTCGTGCCGGAAAGATACCTCCCTGAATAAAAATACGGGAATGATTCAACTGATAAGCGTGAAGATTGGTACTTCCTCACTGAACGTCAACAGCACAATAAAAAATGTGCCCAATGATCAGCTAATTCAGTTTTCTTTCAGCAGCGGTGTGGATACCAATTCACTTCATAAAGTAATAACCATTCAAAATTCCACCGGAACTGGGGTTACATATACCTACTCTTCAATAAGCAACTCCACAGCTCTCAGTTTGACTCCAACTTCCAACCTGCAATACTCCACCGATTATACACTTGCAATTTCCTCCTCTTTACATGGTATTAACGGAGAGACTTTTCCGGGAGTCCAGTTTAAGTTTACAACCCTTGCTGGTACTATGGTTATCGATTCCATCAGCCTCAATGGGAAAGCGCTGACTACTTCCACGTTACAAAACATTAATCCCCAAAAAATCAGTTTTAAGGTGACTTTTTCGCAAGCTCTTGATCCTGCCAGTTATGCATCATCATTTTCGTTCACTGGTCCTCCTTTATCCTTCACTCTTTCAAATAGTAACAAAACACTTATGGCGAGCAATACGGCAAAAGCAAAAGGACTTGCCAGATATTCATTTTCCATTTCCTCTTCGTTAACCTCAGCTGGAGGGTTTATCTTCGGAGGCTATTCTTCTTATTTTTATACGGGTATTGATTCCACATATCAATTTCCACAGATTTCAGACGATAATCTTTTAACACTCATACAACAACAAACCTTTAAATATTTCTGGGATTTTGGGCATCCTTCATGTGGTATGGCACGTGAACGGAATTCCTCTGGTGATGTAGTAACCACAGGAGGCTCGGGATTTGGAATTATGGATATAATTGTGGCCATTGAAAGAGGATTTATCTCAAGAACCGATGGGTTAGCCAGACTGGATAAAATCCTCGGCTTCCTGGAAACATGCGATCGTTTTCATGGCGTCTGGCCTCACTGGTTAAATGGGGTTACTGGTAAAACGGTACCATTCAGCGCCACTGATAATGGAGGCGATATAGTTGAAACTTCCTATATGATCCAGGGATTACTTTGCATGAGACAGTACCTCGATTCCACAAAAATGGCGGAGAAAACTGAAATAACCAGAATAAATAATTTGTATAAGTCAGTTGAATTTGACTGGTTTACAAATGGAGAAAAAACCCTCTATTGGGAATGGTCGCCTAATTATGGTTACAATCTGAAAATACAGGGCTACAATGAAACACTGATCACATATGTAATAGCTGCCTCGTCTCAGACACATACAATCACAGCAGATGTTTATACAACAGGATACGCGAATAACGGAGGTATAAGAAACGGAAGAAGTTACTACGGATATCTTTTACCACTTGGTCAGGACTATGGCGGTCCTCTGTTTTTTACCCAGTATTCATTTATGGGACTTGATCCGCGACACCTCAAAGATCAATTTGCCGATTATTGGGAACAGAATGTAAATCAATCTCTGATAAACTGGGCGTATTGCCAGGCAAATCCCAAAAAATATCCAGGCTATGGGCCTGGGATATGGGGATTAACTGCTTCCGACAATCCGACAGGGTATATTGCCCAATCCCCGACCAATGACCTTGGAGTTATCACACCTACAGCTGCCATTTCATCTATGCCCTACACGCCTGCTCAATCACTTGACGCTTTGAAAACAGATTATTATTTTCTTGGGGACCATCTATGGGGTGATTATGGCTTTTATGATGCTTTCGATGTATCAACAGGCTGGTGGGCAAACTCTAGCCTGGCTATCGACGAGGGACCAATTATCGGTATGATTGAAAACTACAGAACAGGACTTCTATGGAATTTATTCATGTCAGCCCCGGAAGTACAAAATGGTCTGACAAAACTTGGCTTCACGTATTGAAAAAAATGAAAAAACTCAGACTATTTACACTGTTCGCTCTGATTATATTTGGTGTTATCAGCTGCACTGGAAACAAGGGCAAAGCAACTGTTAAATATAATAATACTGAGTTTAAGAAGATATCAAATGATTCACTCCTCACACTGGTTCAGTGCAGAACTTTTCAATATTTCTGGGATGGCGCTGAACCTAATTCGGGAATGGCCCGCGAAAGGTTTCATCTAGACGGAAAATATCCAGAGAATGACATGAATGTTGTTACTACAGGAGGAAGCGGATTTGGTCTTATGGCAATCCTGGTAGGTATTAAAAGAGGCTTTATTACAAGGGATGAAGCCTTTAATCGTTACTCAAAGATATTGAATTTCCTTGAAAAAGCCGATAGGTTCCATGGAGCCTGGCCTCACTGGGTGCATGGTGAAACCGGAAATGTGAAACCATTCAGTAAGAAAGACGATGGAGCAGATATCGTGGAAACGGCATACCTGGTACAGGGATTATTGGCGGTACGTCAATATTTTATCAATGGATCAGATCAGGAAAAAGCACTCGCTGCCAGAATTGACACGCTATGGAAAGAGGTTGAGTGGAATTGGTTTACCAAGGGTGGTGAACATGTTATTTACTGGCACTGGTCACCTGATTTTGGCTGGCAAATGAATAATCCGGTAAAAGGTTATAACGAATGCCTGATCCTGTATGTTCTTGCAGCATCTTCTCCGACTTTTCCTGTTTCTTCAGTCGTTTATCATAAGGGGTGGGCAAGGGGCGGCGCAATAAAAGGAGAACATGAAAAGTATGGTTTTATACTATCTTTGAACCACAACGGTTCACCTGATTATGGCGGTCCACTGTTCTGGTCTCATTATTCTTATCTGGGGTTAGACCCCCGGCATCTTAAAGATTCTTATGCAGATTACTGGCATGAAAATGTTAATCAGACTCTTATTAATTGGCAGTGGTGCATCAGGAATCCTGATAAGTATGCGGGTTATAGCAAGGATTGCTGGGGATTAAGTGCCAGCTATTCAATTAATGGATATGCAGCTCATGGCCCTGGAGAAAGTAATGATCTCGGAGTAATTTCTCCTACTGCAGCACTTTCAGCTTTTTCATATACCCCCGAACAATCGATGGATGCCTTGAAGCATTTTTATTACGTGCTTGGCAGCAAAATTTGGGGTATCTATGGTTTTTATGATGCTTTCAGCGAACAAAATAGCTGGTATCCTGAGAGATATCTTGCTATAGATCAGGGTCCTGAGGTAATTATGATTGAAAACTACAGATCTGGTCTGATATGGGATCTTTTTATGTCAAGTCCGGAAGTCAAAAATGGTCTTCAAAAACTTGGATTCAGCTACTGAGCAGTCGAAATAAGCAGGTACAGGTTACGACGTAAACTAAGACTTAGTCATGATAAATATCTCACCAAGTATCTTATTAAAGAATCTGAAAGTAAAGAGTAAATGGAACATGTCTGAGTCTGAAGGAGCGATGCTAAACGGATTGAACTTTTTTGGATTTGCTGAAGAATGAAAAATAATATGTATATTTACAAGTAACAGATTATGTGTGAAATATTGTATTTTTCAACATATTTTTAACCCAAAAAATAAGATTATTTCATTTTTATGTTGTTATGTTCTATAATTTTAATATATTCGCACCGTAATTTTTAAACAGAAACGATTAAACTAAATAGATCGGAAGTTGTTAAATAAACAAAGTATTAAAAAGGTTAGAAAAATGAAGAACAAAGTTTTAATGGGATTAGCCGCTATAGCAATGGTCGCTTTCCTTTCTAGTTGTGGAAAAGTTCCACAGGCAAAAGTAGATGCTACTAATGCAGCAATTGCAGCTGCACAGACTGCTGAAGCAGCTGTTTATGTACCTGCTGAATTTACAGCTGTACAAGATTCAATGAAAGCTATTAATGCTAGCATTGAAGTTCAGAAATCAAAATTATTCAAGAAATTCGGCCCTATCTCAGTCAAATTGGATGAAACATTAGCTGCAGCTAACAAAGCAGGCGCTGATGCTGCTGTTAAGAAAGAAGAAGTTAAGAAAGAGGTTGAGACTTCTTTGGCAGCTGTAAAAGCTGTTATTGAAGAAAACAAAACTCTCATAACCAAAGCTCCAAAAGGAAAAGAAGGAGCAGCTGTTCTTGAGCAGATTAAAACCGAAATGACTACTATCGAAGCTTCTGTAGCTGAAGCTCAGGGTCTGTATGATAAAGGATCTTACATGGATGCCAGCAACAAAGTTAAAGCTGCAAGTGAAAGAGCAACCGGTATAAATACCGAACTCAAAGATGCTATTGCAAAAGTACACGGAAAAGGAAAACCAGCAGTAGCACCAGCCGCTAAACCAGTTGCAAAACCAGCAGCAAAACCAGCCGCTAAACCAGCAGCAGCTCCAAAGAAAAAATAATTAATAAGTAATAACTTATTTATATAAAACCCCCGGGAAATTCCCGGGGTTTTTTTTAAAATCGTCACAGGTTTACATGAGAAAGATTTGGAGAGATGTGCTGATTTTCTCTGCTATTGCAGTTTCTATTCCATTAGTGATCTTATTATTAATCCGTTTTACCCCTAAACCACCAACTGGTGAAATGGAATATGCCAGGGAAATTCTTTCTAAGGCAGGAACAAATAAAGCTGATACTTATTCTAAAAAGCTCTTTACCGAGGCAAAGATCTTCTATGATTCTGCTATGGTAAACTGGGAGAGAGAAAACAAAAGATTTATTTATTTCAGACATTATGACAAGGTTATAATGTTAGCTAAACTTTCTGCTAAAAAAGCAGGCGAGGCTACGGATAATTCAATAAGCAGTTCATCAAACCTTAAAACAAAACTGAAACAGAAAATTGAGTCGCTTAGTGATCTGGTAATTCAGATTGATGATCTTTTCACTACTTATCCATTAACCTCAGAGATACGTAGCCGTATCTCAAAAGGCAAGATTTTACTGGAAGAGGCTAAGATAGTTTATGATAAAGATCAGTATCTCCAGGCAAACAGGAAAATAACTGATGCTGAATATCTTCTCACCGAATCATATGAAAATGCATCTGCAAATCTGAAAAACTATTTCAAATCGTTTTCAACATGGAAAAAATGGGTCGATAAGGCTTTATATGAATCCAAAAAAAATCGTGACTATTCAATTATTATTGATAAATTTTCGCGGAAATGTTATATTTATCTTAACGGTTCAAGAAAATATGAATTTGAAGCTGAATTAGGAAGAAACTGGGTTGGAGATAAGAGAGAAAGAGGAGATATGGCTACTCCTGAAGGAATGTATAAAATTGCCCAAAAGTTTGATGGAAGTAAAACAAAGTACTATAAAGCTCTGTTACTTGATTATCCGAATGAGGAAGATAAACAAAAATTCAGATCTGAGATTCAACATGGCTCACTTCCGGCATCGGCAAAAATTGGAGGATTGATTGAAATCCATGGTAACGGCGGAAAGGGGATTGACTGGACAGCCGGGTGTATAGCTCTTACCGATTCAGGAATGGATATTGTATTCAAGATTGCGAAAGTTGGAACTCCCGTCACAATTATAGGATCAATGGTTGATCTGAAAGATGTTGTAGACAAATAAATTATCTGATATGGAAAACCAGAAGATAATAAATGAAGGTGGCCAGGCCGAGATTGGAAAAAGCTCAGACTTAACTGACCCCGTCAATGATGAGCATATTAACGAGACTGATAGCACATTGTCAAAAAATGGAAATGTAAGAAAGCCTTTTTTAATTATTTTTCGTGCCTTATTAATAATCATCTGTTCGATTCTGATAATTATTTCTTTAATTCTTTTCATTCTTTATGCGGTTCCGGTTCTGAAAGAACTTTCACCACGGCAGAAAACTGAAATAACCAATAATCAGGAACTAAAAAAGGATGCTCTATACAAAAAGCAAATAGGCCTTCTGACAAAAGATATTCAACGTTTCTCACTGAAATTTAATGGTTATACTTCCGGGCAATCTTATGTTGTCATCAATACCATCGAAAACAAATTTGCACTCTATACTAATAAAAAACTCGTAAGAGAAGGTTTCTGCAGTTCAGGAAGTTATACAATGCTTCAGACATCCGGGAACAAAAAGTGGATCTTCANNTCACCGATACCTTCTGCAAATGACCAATCGAGATATGAATATGGGGTTTTAGGTGATTATGCTCTTGCACTGGGAGATGGATACATGATACATGGTACTATTTACAAACGTTTTCTTGGTATGCCTGTTACACATGGGTGTGTAAGATTGAATGATGACGATCTTAAAGTGATCTACAATACACTTAATATTGGTTCGAAAGTTTATATTTTCTGATCTGATAGACAATATGGAAACTGAAAAGAGCAATAAAAAACACCCCGGAAAAGTAATATTCCTGGTGCTGATAAGTATTATATCGGTTTTTATTATCTATTATTCCATAATGTTGATGATCAGTCCTTCGAGGAAAATGGAAGAGATAAAAAAAGAATTCGGAGTTAAGTTTACTGATAAGAATGACCTTGACCAGCAAATACCAAAGGATTCAACTTATCTTGTTCTATTGAAAGAAAAAGCTTTTCTCCAGTCAAGGATCATTATGGCTGAGTCAGATTCAATTTACCTGACTCTTAATCTGGCAGACAGTACCGCTAATATTGAGATATGCGGAGTCGTCGTTCATAAATCAAAAATGAAAAGTTTTAAGATCAGTAAGATTCTTTCTTCTGACAATGAAAATGCAATTCTGTCGATGCTTGCAACTCCGTTTACTATATCGAACGCACTTGCCACAATAAAAAAAGAACCGGTGATGATTAAAATGGCACCCAAAGATACCTCAGAATATAAACCCGACATTATGCCTGATACATCTATCACTGAGCCTGTTAATTATATTCTTGAAATGAAGGACGGAATCAGAATTTTTGTATATCAGGAGGAGAATGTGAAGTTCAACGACAGAATGAGTCTATTCACTTTTGATATCAAGGATCGGCTCAGGGATACCTGGAGCGCCTTAAAAAGTGTAGCAGTTTTTAAGGTTCCTGAATATCATCCATTTATAAAAATAAGGCTGCCAAGGACCGATGCAAAGATTATTTACAGAGCTATTCCAAAGAATGGCCAGATAGCAGTTTTCGGTCAGTAAATACCCAGTTGGCTCATTCCCTCTTAACAGATTTTAGATTATCTTTATGTAATTATTAATCTAATTTCTGAAGCTATGAAGAAAAGTATTGTACTTTCATTCCTCATTCCTTGTTTTTTATTCTTTAGTCTCCTCATTATTTGTAATCCTGCGAATTCCCAGGATGCTGCAAAAGCACCAGCAACATTGCCCGACAGTATAAATATAATTGTTACTAACTCATGTACTCCCTGTCATACCAGCCAGGGAGGATTAATGTCGAAGTCTAAATTGAATTTTACAGAGTGGGCCAACTATTCACCTGAAAAGCAGAAAGAAAAGGCTGAGAAAATGTATTCAGAGATCAATAAAGGCGCTATGCCTCCTAAAGCTGCCAGAGAAAAAAGACCCGAATCAATCCCTACCAAGGACCAATTAGAAATCATAAAAAAGTGGTCTGAGTCTTTTACTGCCGACAAAAAATAGCAATTACCGATAAGTAACATATTTACAGTTTATTACCAGGCTGTGAATTTCAGAAATTAGTTTTTTCTGGAAGTGATGAGTTTTTTTTCTTAACCCTTAGTTATATAACAAAAAAAAATGTAGGTTTGAAGAAGACTCAATTTATAAATCATTGAAGAGATGGGAAGATTTACAGGTGTTATCGGAATTATAATTATTCTTGGGCTTGCATTTCTTTGGTCAAACAACAGGAAAAAAATAAATTACCGTCTTGTAATTACCGGTTTGCTGTTACAGATTGCTCTGGCAGTTTTTATTCTGAAGGTTCCAATAGGGCAGGAGATTTTTTTCTGGCTCGGTAAGGCTATTAATAAACTTCTTGATTTCTCTAAAGCAGGGGGACTATTTGTTTTCGGCGATCTTACAAAAATAACTCAGATACTTCCTGAAGGTATAGTCAAAAGCGGTGTTTTTCTCTTCATATTATTACCCACCATTATATTTGTCTGTGTTCTTGTTGCAATTGCATACCATATAGGATTAATGCAACGGGTAATAGCGGTAATTGCACGTTTTGTTCATTGGGCAATGAGGGTTAGCGGGAGTGAAGCATTATCGAATGTTGCCAGTGCATTTGTTGGTCAGGTGGAAGCTCAGATTATGATACGGCCATATCTTTCAGGAATGACAATGTCAGAACTGCTGGCATCCATGACAGGAAGTATGGCTTGTATCGCGGGAGGGGTAATGGCAGTGTATATTTCTATGGGTGTACCGGCATCTTATCTTCTCGCTGCAAGTCTGATGGCTGCTCCCGGAGCTTTGGTCATTGCGAAAATTGTTTTTCCTGAGACTGAAGAGTCCGAAACAAAAGGAACAGTGAAACTAGAGGTGAAGAAAGAACATTCCAATATAATGGATGCTATATCTCATGGTGCCAGTGATGGAATGAAGATTTCCATTAATGTCATTGCCATGCTAATCGGTGTTATTGCCCTTATTGCACTTATAGATGCTCTCCTGGGATATTTCGGACATTTCCTTTCATGGACNNCTTTTTGCAATAGTAATGGGAGTTCCTCCATCCGATTCATTGCACGTTGGATCATTAATGGGAACAAAAATGGTAATAAACGAATTTGTAGCCTATTCGGACCTCACTCCGATGATACAACAAGGACTTTTAAGTGCAAAATCAGTAGTGATTGCAAGTTTTGCTCTTTGCGGGTTTGCGAATTTCAGTTCAATAGCTATTCAGCTAGGAGGAATCGGAGTACTGGTACCAAGTCGTAAAGCTGATCTGGCAAGGCTGGGATTTAAGGCCATGCTTTGCGGTACTATGGCTTCATATATTTCAGCTTCACTGGCCGGGATTCTTTTGTAGTAGCAAATATTAGTTACTTTTGGAATCCTTTTTTTAAAAAGAAGGAGAGATGGTCCCGATAGATCGGGATAGACGCCGTGGTCAAATACGGCTAAATATAAAGGAGAGATGGTCCCGATAGATCGGGATAGACGCCGTGGTCAAATACGGCTAAATATAAAGGAGAGATGGCAGAGTGGTCGAATGCGGCGGTCTCGAAAACCGTTGTTCGCCTTCCGGCGAACCGGGGGTTCGAATCCCCCTCTCTCCGCAATGCTTAAATGAATCCCACGTCAGCGGGGTTATTTATTTTACCGAAACTCCGAAGAAAGCTTGCTTTCTGAAGGAGGTGAGGGAAAATAAATATGACCCGAAGGGTTCAATTAAGCTTTGCTAGGTTCTCCCCCGTGAGATCACCGCAGGTAATCCCCCTCTCTCCGCAATTTATATGACAACGATAACAGTGAGGTTCATTTTTTAAGAAAAGTCATTGGATCCTTGCCTGCTGTTGAATCAAAGATCCATTCCATAACGTAATCTGTTAAATTCGTTAAGTTTCATTTGATTATATATTTGAATAACCTTATTTTTGCAATCAGATCAATAAAAATTAAATAACCAATATTTATAACCATGAAAAAAGCATGTAAGATGTTATTGATATCCGGATTTATTGGTTTGGCAATAGCGGGTTGTAGAAACAAACCTGTAGTTGAAGTTGATAAAACCAATCCATTCTTTTCCCCATATAATACTCCTTTTAATGTTCCTCCTTTTGAAAAGATAATGGCAAAACATTATATGCCTGCTTTTTTAAAGGGAATGACTGATGGAAGACAAGAAATTAAAAATATTTCAAATAGCAAAAGTACGCCGACATTTGAGAACACAATTGAAGCATTTGATAAATCTGGCGAGATCCTGAGCAAAGTATCTTTCGTATTTTTCTCTTTGTCAAGTGCGAACACAAATGATTCAATTCAAAAAATCGAGGTGGATGTTTCCCCTTTGCTTTCAGCATATCGTGATGAAATCCTGCTTGATTCTGCACTCTTCATAAGGGTAAAATCTTTATATGACAGCAAAGAAAAATTGTCACTTACTCCGGAACAGGATTTTCTGCTTGATAACCTTTATAAAAATTTTGTTCGTAACGGAGCCCTTCTTAAAGGTGCAGATAAGGACACCCTTAAAAAGCTTAATGAAAAGTTATCAGTGTTATCTGTGAAATTCAGTCAGAATGTCTTGGCAGAGACAAATAAATTCAAACTGGTAATTGATAGTTCAGCTGATCTAAAAGGATTACCTCAGAGTGTCATTAATGGTGCAGCTGAACGTGCTAAAAAAGACAGCCTCGGGGGGAAATGGGTATTTACAACACAGAAACCAAGCATGCTTCCTTTCCTGACTTACGATGAGAATCGTGCTTTACGTAAAAAGCTGTATGATGCCTACCTTACACGGGGAAATCATGGTGATAAGCTTGACAACAAACAAGTTCTTGCAGATCTGGTTACTCTCCGCGCAAAAAGAGCCAAACTTCTCGGCTTTAAGTCGCATGCTGATCTGAATCTTGACAACAGGATGGCCAAAACGCCTGCAAATGTATATGCACTTCTTGATCAGCTCTGGACGCCTGCATTAAAAGTTGCCGGAAAAGAGCTTAAGGAGATGCAAAAAATTGCTGATGGGGAAGGAGCAAAATACAAGATAGAGCCTTCTGACTGGTGGTACTTTGCCGAAAAACTTCGTAAAGAAGATTATAACCTGGATGATAATGAACTGAGACCTTATTTTAAACTTGATAATGTCAGGGAAGGAGCATTCTCAGTTGCAAACAGGCTTTATGGCGTTACCTTTACTCCGATTACCTCTATTCCGCTCCCTCATCCTGATGCAAAGGCATTTGAAGTTAAGGAAGCTGACGGAAGACCTCTTGGAGTTTTGTATATGGATTTTTTCACCAGGGCAAGTAAAAGCCAGGGAGCATGGTGTGG
>PLMC01000106.1:0-55074 GCA_003141495.1 Bacteroidales bacterium | reverse complement strand
CCTTCCCAGATTATGGAGCATTGGGCAACAGAACCTGAGGTATTAAAGATGTATGCAAAAAATTATAAAACGGGTGAAATTATTCCTGATCCTCTGATAGCTAAAATTCAAAACAGCAGGTTTTTTAATACAGGGTTTGACAATGTAGAGCTTCTTGCTGCTTCACTTCTCGATATGGACTATCATACTCTTGAGGCACCTGTAAATATTGATATCGAACAGTTCGAAAAAAACCACCTTCAGAAGATAGGCCTTATTAAAGAAATCGAACCGCGATACAGGAGTACTTATTTTCTGCATATTGCAAGCGATGGATATGATGCTGGTTACTACTGCTATACATGGGCAGCAGTACTTGATAATGATGCATTCGAAGCCTTCAGGGAAAAAGGAATTTTTGACAAAGCAACCGCTGAATCTTTCCGTAAAAATATCCTGGCTCCAATGGGAATAACAGATGCCGAACAAAGCTTCATAAACTTCAGAGGCCGGAAACCTGTTATTGAACCATTGCTTAAAAACAGAGGACTTACTGACTAAAAAACTCCGGTGATCTCATCGATACTTACGCCAGGGACTTTCTGTGCTACCTTGTCAAGGTCTTGAAGATCACCTTTTAGGGGTTTTATAGTTTTCAGGAAATATATATCGTCTCCAAAAGGGAAATGC
This sequence comes from Bacteroidales bacterium, assembly GCA_003141495.1. Classification (GTDB taxonomy): domain Bacteria; phylum Bacteroidota; class Bacteroidia; order Bacteroidales; family VadinHA17; genus LD21. Next base: position 54,405 of record PLMC01000106.1, on the reverse strand, counting down.
AGTAAGTGATGTAAACCGTACAAGGTACTTCACCATTTTTAACCCCATTGCATAGTGCATCAACCTATATAGAAGAGTTGCGATAAGAACCATACTTCCTATGCCTATTAAACTGGAAACAATTCTCCACCACCAGACTTCAGGTTGGATGTTTAAGGTATTTATTATCAGGATAATTATCTGAGCATTAATAATTGTGAATATAATCCAGAAAATAACAGCCATCCCATGAGCTGCTTCTATCGCCTTTTTTGGACAATGGTTCAGGCATCTCATGCAACTTTCACATAGATATATAAGGATTTCCAAGTATCCATCTTTTTACAGCATTATCAGAGATTATATTTCTGATAACTCATTATAGATACTAAGATATTGATAATCGTACTAATTTTGCAAATATCTGATGAATATGGTTAAGAAGAGTCTTTGTGGTCTGACTGCTGATGAAATATTTGATCTTATTGGACCATTAAATTTCACTTCTTCTCATGCCATCTCAATCTCAAACAGTATATATAAAAAGGGTATTTCGAATATCTCAGAAATGGTAAAAATACCATACAGGTTTAAGGAAGAGCTTTTTAATATTGCAGTCACAGGAATATATTTACCTCTCGCTTCAGAAGTTTCAGCAGACAAATCAGTGAAATATATGTTCAGGACTGAAAACGGAAAAGAATTTGAGACTGTATACATACCAGATTATAAGAGGAATACGGTTTGTGTGTCGACTCAATCCGGTTGCAGAATGGGATGTTCGTTTTGTATTACCGGCAGATATGGTTTCAGGGGAAACCTTACTGCAGGAGAGATCGTGAACCAGATTCTTGCTATTCCTCAGGCAGGCAAAGTAACACATATCGTTTTTATGGGCATGGGAGAGCCCATGGATAATCTTGAAAATGTTCTGAAAGCCTGCAACATAATTACAGCAGAATGGGGACTTGCCATCAGTTCAAGGAATATAACTGTTTCAACTGTTGGCATAATGCCGGGTGTTGAACAGTTCCTTCAAAGATCTGATTGCAATCTGACATTAAGTTTGTATTCTCCTTTCAGTGTAGAGCGAAGAGAAATTATCCCGGTTGAAAACAAATTCCCGGTTCTTAATATAATTGAAATGATGAAGAATTTCCCTTTAAAAAAGAGGAGGAGATTGAGCATTGCATATATTATGATAAAGAATTTAAATGATACCGACAGTCATTTGGAAGAACTTAAAGCTATTCTTAAAGGTTCAAAAATAAGGGTTAATTTGCTTTCTTATCATCCTGGCAATAACGATAAAAACTGCTCATCCCCAGCTGAAAGGATGCAGTTTTTCAAACATAATCTTATAATATCAGGGATTTCTGCTTCAATCCGTAAATCGCGCGGGGCAGATATATCGGCTGCATGTGGCTTATTGGCAGCAGGTTTAAAACAGTAAAGACATGTCTCAGACCTGTCTCTACAAATAAATATTCCATTATTATTCGTTAATCAACTGAAACAAATATTCATTCAAGTATCCATCGGATGTCTTAATCCAATCTTTTTTAATTCCTATCTGGACAAATCCCTGTTTTTTAAATAAATCTATGCTTTCACAGTTGTTTGCCAGTATATTACAGTACAGTTGATGGAGTTGAAGCGTTTTGAAGCTGTATTTTATCAGACAGGTCAGAGACATGGATGCATATCCTTTTCTTCTGTAAGATTCGTTGCCAATAAGTATTCCTATACCGGCTCTTTTGTGAAATGGATCAAACTCAAAAATATCTATAGTCCCGATAGTTATTTTATCCTCAATATGGTCAATCATAAGCCTTAGCTGACCTGTTTCATAGATATCCTTATGTGAATTCTCAATATATCGTTTAAGTGTATATCTTGAAAAGGGAGAAACGGTATTGCTTATCAGCCAGTAGGAGTCGTTATTTTCCCACTGGTAAAGAAGCTCCAGATCTTCAGGCTCGAGTGCCCTGAGCTTGATATTTTTGTACTTCATAGGAGGGAGTATTTCAGGACTATTTATGAGTAAGCGAATTAAATTCTCTGATAAACGCATTTTTAAATCCTGATTCCTGCAGGTGAACCATTTCGGTTTTTGCTTTTGTGAATGAACTGAATTTTCCACAGACATACCGGTAATAGCCATCATCAGAGAAAATTTCGGTTACTCCGTCAATCCCTTTGAACAGGTTCATATTTAATTGCGTTTTTGAAGCTCTAAGCTGGACTGTATAAATTTTTTCACCTGCTGTTTGCCCGCTTACTGTTTCAGGAGTATTCATCGATTCGTGCGAGACTTTTATTTCGTATTGGTTGATCAGGTAGGCATCTTTAAATCCATTTTCTTTAACATAGACAAGATACTTTAATGCATCGGCTTTATTATAAAACAGACCAAGAAGGTAAAGTGAAACAGAATCTGTCTTAATTGGCTTGATAAAATGCATTTCATTCATCTTCAGGGTTCTGAAGTAATCAGGAGCAAGGTTTTGTTTTGTTTTTACAAGGACTATACTGTACTTCATTGAGAATGACTGCCTGAGATATTCCGGAGTAAAAGTATCCTGATGAATAATTATCCCGGTTTTCGGATCAACGATTCCAAATGTTACTCTCCTGTTGTACTTCCTTCCTTCAGGATTATCAGTACCGTCAGGATTTGTATTTAAATCCTCGAATTCAGATTTGCCAAATGCTTTCTTTGTAAACCTGGAAGGTAAAATTCCTGACACCGTAAGATAATTGATAACCTCCTGTGCTCTATTGTTAGCTAATATTCTGTTATATTCTGTTGATCCTTTTGAATCGGTATAACCGGCGATTTCAATTTTTAGTTCAGGGTAACTGATAAGTATAGACTTTAATTTTTCCAGCGTTGCGATAGCCTCATTAGTAAGCTTATAACTATCAAAATCAAATAGAATATTTTTAATTTCCAGAAATTCTCCACTGGTAATTTTGTCGGGTATTAATGAGGAATTAATAGCTAAATAATTGCCAGAGTAGAGTGAAGGAATACTGAGATTTATTGTATCGGTTTTATATCCAACGTGATTTATAAATAATTGATAATCACCTGGTTTTATATCGAATTTAAATAATGCTGTATCGATTCGTGATCGTGAGGCTACTCGATTTTCTTCCTTATTTTCATTTTTAACATTTACATTAAGATTAATTGTATCTGTTTTCTTTTTGCCTATTCTACTTATCAGGATCTTAAATTTACCCGGTTTCATCACATACTTAAAGGAGGCGGAATCAACGACAGAAATATTTTTAAGCAGGGTTCCGGTTTTTTGATCAAAAAGCTGGATGGTCATCTGTACAGGATCAACAGGCATCCCGTCGCGAAGAGAAACTGTACCATTGGCAGAAATAGTCTTATCAGTATTGTCCTCTGCAGAAATTGAATAAATGTTTCGTGATTTGTCTTGTTCGTTATACAGGCTGGTGATATATCCTGTGGAATTATTACTTAGAATAAAAAAGGTATTATCTAATGTATTATTAAAGGAGTAAGGTAAACCGATAGGCTGAGTCCAGATTCCATTTCTCTTTATTGACCTGAATACATCATATCCCCCCATGCCTAAATGACCGATAGAACTGAATGTAAGTGTATTGGATGATGGGTCAAAAAATGGAGTATTCTCATTGTATGGGGTATTAATAGTAGTACCACAATTCAAAGGATGCTTCCATGATCCGTTGTTATCTTTTTCTGAAACCCAGATATCAAGCTCACCTGCGCCTCCTGGTCTGTTGCTGGCAAAATACAGGGTCTTTCCGTTGGGTGTAATAAAACCGTGAGATTCCCAGTAGATTGTATTTATCTCTTTGCCAAGACTCCTAATTTTTGTCCAGGTACTGTCTTTTCGCTGGCTATAATACAGGTTTCCATCTCCGCCGTCGTCCATATAAAGAATTAGTAGTCTTCCATCGCCGGTGATTGAGTTTGAATATAACCTGTCATAACCTCCCAGTTGTTTAGTAATATCCAAAGGTTTTTTCCATGAACCTGATTTATATGAACAAAAAATCTTAGTTATACCATCATTTATAACTGTGAAAATAAAAACTGAATCATTCTTAGCAAGGACAGGATTAGATGCTCCAGGATATTCATTTAGCCATGGAGCAAAAAGACTTGTTAATATTGTCAGGGGTTTCTTTTTCATCTCAATGGCATACTTGCAGTCTCTGATCTGATTGTCAATATATTCGTTACGAAAGATTTCTGTAACTGAAAGTCTTTTTTTCGCATCGGAATAAAATGTTATGGCTTTTTGAAGGCTGTCATTCTGATGATATGCTACTGCCAGATAGAGATAGGTATCTAACGGTGCCTTTTCTCCGTACTCAAGGTATTCTTTATCAACGCCTACAACATTCAGTGAGGCCTTTGATAAAAGTCTCAGAGCATCTGCTTTTCTCCCATCCAGATTTAAATAGCATATTCCCAGTTTTGCAGAAAAGTTTGAGTTTCCGGGATAAATTTTAAGCAGAGATTCATACATAGTTGAGGCCTTCTCGAAATTCTGATCATAATAATAAAATATATCAGCATCATGAACGACTCTGATCAATCCCTTTTTGGAAAGCGTTTGAGAATAAAGAGGTGTAAAGCAAAAAAGAATAAGAGAAAGATTGATTGTCTTCCTGAAAACTGTTCTCATTATTTTGACACTTTCTTGATAAAGATTTCTTCGGGGTAACCTTTCCTTATCAACTCCAGTTTTAATGAGTACGCTTCTTCCCTTGTTTGAAATCTACCAGTGGTATAACGGTAAAATTTATCGATATCGTTATACATTACTTTCATATCAGTAATGTATTTGAAATAGGTTACATCAACGGGATTATGAAGAGCCATAACCTGAACAGTATAGTATAATACATCAGAATCCTTGATATTAACATCGCCGACATCGCTTACATTGAGGTTTCTAATTAGCGTGGCTGTATCCACGGAAGCAATAGTAGGAATCAGTGTAAGATCGATCTTGGAATAGACTACCGGAGGTGCCGGAGGCGGGCTGATCCTTTTAATACTTGTATCTCTCTCAAGGGACACATCAATATTCAATACCAGATTCGGGTTGTCCTGCAAAATGGAAGTATCAACTGTCTGGGTTATGTACCCTAAACCTTTATAAAATATTCTGAATTGGCCCGGTGCTACAGAAAAACTATAGAGACCTGTATATTTATTTGGGTAGCCAACATCGATGGTATCTCCTGATGTTTTGTTTATAAGATGAATTGAATAATTTTCGTCAAAGGCCACAATAGTATCTTTCAGACTGAACTTACCTTTTATTTCAAATTGCTGGTTAACGTCTGTACTCCCCAACCCCAGATAAAATATTTCTTTCTTTTTGTAGTCGGTAGTCATTGAATAATAAGCATTTTGCCCATTATTTACAGGTTGGAAAAATTTATCATCGTCGGTTGTATTAATAGGGAATCCGATGTTTGTTGGTGTTTTCCAGGTATTTCCTATTTTCTGACTTTTGAATATATCAAAACCACCCATCGAACTGTGTCCCTCAGAACTAAAATATAGCACAGAATCATTCTTTGTTATAAATGGAGTATCCTCATTATAAGGTGTATTGATGGCAGCTCCTAAATTAACTGCCGGCCCCCAATCACCCGTACCATCTCTTTCAGAAACATAAATATCAAGGTTACCCTGTCCGCCATCTCTGTTACTCGTAAAATATAGTTTTTTACCGTCAGATGAAATAGAGGCATGTGATTCGTAAAATTTGGTATTGATATTCTTGTTTAGTTTTTTAATTGGTGTCCAGGCGCCATTTACTAAGTTTGATGAATATATATTGCCGTCATAATTATCAGTTTTATACAGGAATAGTTCAGTGCCATCGCTGTTAAGAGAACATGATGAGCAATCTTCTCCGGCATTAAGTGCAGAAGTTATTTCAATAGGTGTCTGCCATTTCCCTCTTTCCTTCTTCGAATAGAAGATAGCATTAACCATGCCTCTGTGTTCAATGTAAACCAGCGAGTTCCCATCGAAGCTTACAGCAGGATTATCATTTATTGCTCCCTGATTGAAATCGCTTCCCATAGATTTTTTGCTGAAAACAGCAGGATTTGCCTTATACTGTATGGCATTTTTGCATGCCTGAATCTGCTGTTCAATATAAGCGAGGTTCTTCATTCCTCCTTTAGAAGCGGTTTCCCTCGCAAGCTTATCAAAAGTTTGAAGGGTATTCATCGCTTTTTCAAGCTGATTATTAATCAGATATGCTTTAGAAAGGGAAAAATATGAATCGAGAGGAGCTCGTTTTTCTTTAAAAGTTTCAGTTTTTGAATCGTAAGTGGCTGATTTCACAGCATCCTCAAGATAGGGGATTGATTTCTCTTTTTCACCGGGAATATTCAGATAGCAGTTGCCTATTTTATATTTAATATTAAGATTGTCAGTAGTATCCAGGAGAAGGTAAAGCTGATTTGCAAGTTCAAATTCTTCAAAAAGATAATACGACTCTGCCTTTGCAAATATTTTTTTCATCTCACTGGAAGATTGAGCTGAAGAGGCAACAGGGAAGATAACCAGGGTTAGTAGCTGCAAAAAAACACTTATGATTTTCATTCTTAGTTTTACCATCAAAACAAATATAGTAATTTTCTAAAGGATTAAGCTAATAACAACCCTATTTTTATTTAAAGGTAACCTTATAAATATCTTCCTTTCCGAATCCTCCTGTTTCTTTATATTTTGAATAATAACCTGATCTACCATCTCCAACCGGCATAAAGAAAATATCATCATCAGGTGTATTAATAGGATAACCAAGGTTTTTAGGCTTACTCCACAACCCATTTGATTGCAAATCGGATCTGAACAGATCGTAACCTCCAATATTTTCATGTCCCTGAGAACTAAAAAAGAGGGTCTTCCCATTATTTATAAGAAATGGTCTGTCCTCGTTGAATTGTGTATTAATTTCCGGTCCAAGGTTCACTGCAGGGCCCCACTCTCCGTTTGTTTTATGAGAGAAATACAGATCGAGTCCCCCAAAACCTCCTGGCCGGTCGGAAGCGAAGATGAGCTGATTTCCATCTTCTGAAAGGAAAGCATGTGATTCCCAATATTTTGTATTGATGTTTTTGTTTAGTTTAGCAGTCTTGCTCCAACTATTTCCGTCATAGGAACTCATATAAATATCACTATTAACATGGTCATCTTTAGAAAGGAACAGCAATCTACCGTCTGCAGAAAGACACGAAATATAAAAATCTCCATCAGACTGGAGTTCCGGAGTTATATTTACAGGTGAAGTCCATTTGCCATTAATAAGTCGCGAAAACATCACGGCATCATAGAATTTGAGGGAGACCATATAGGCAAAAGATTTTCCATCGGCTGAAATCAATGGATTGAAGTTCGATTTTTCATCATTAAAGAGTTCTCCAACGTTTTCCTCAGAAAATGCCACAGGTTTGGCTATCATATCTTTCGCCATATCACAAACCTTTATTTCGTTTTTAACAAAATCTATATTCTCCTGATCGTCAGGAAGAAGCGTAGCCAGGTATTTTGTAAAAGTTTCTTTTGCTTTATCAAACCTGTAATTTATCCTGTATGCCTTCCCAAGTTCAAATAAAGCATCGTAAGGCGCGGCTGTCTGAGTGAGCGTACCCTCTTTATGCTTAGCAGACATATTCTTCGATGCGTTTTCAAGATACTCAATTGAGAGATTTTTTTTACCGGGAATATTAAGATAGCAAACACCAATACGATAAGCAAGGTTCATATTATCCGGCAGTTTTTCATAGAGCTGAAGATAGTAAGTGAGGGCATCAGAATAAGATTCATTCATCAGGAAATACTCAGCTTCGAGGAATGCGTCCTGCTGCTCCTTATTCTCTTGCGCATAAACAGGAATGATNNGCAAAAGAACTGTTAATCATATATTATTTTATGAAAATGACCGACATAAGCCGGTCATTTTCTCTCATTTCTATTTTTTCTGATTTCTTTTTCTCCTCCACAATATCAGAAATACTGACAGGAGCCCTGCTCCAAGAAGAAGCCATAAAATCCAAAGTTTGCCTTTTACGGAAGGTGTTATATTTGGTTTAATATTCTCAGTGGAGATATCTTTTGCAGATATCAGGCTTGCGATACTTTTTGAAACGGCTTCTTCAGGATACTTTTCTTTATTCCTGAAGAGATAGATTAAAAGATCCTCTGGTGTTTTGATCCCTTCTTTTTTCAGATCAATTGATTTTAAGGCAGAGGCGAGTGGTTCTTCTGAATGTGCGATAAGATCGCTTAGATACTGTTCAACCTTAGTATCCGGAACTGAACTGATCATTACCAGCATTTCTGATATCTGGCCCGGAGTAAGTCCATGCTTAATAGCTTCATCGTAAAATGCCTGCAGCCATTTTCCCTTTGTTTTTATGTTGCTCTGATCGAGTACAGCAACAGTTTGACGAATAAGGTCTCCAAAAACTGAGTTTTCACTGAATGCCAGGATTTTACTTTTCAATAATGCTATGGATGGATCTGTTTCCGCTAATATTGCAGCAGCAATCCTGTTCAGATCTTCAGGACTTACTTTACCACCTGTCTTTGCATTAATATATTCCTGTAAATCAGTCCAGGTCCTGAGATTTAGTTTATAAATATCAAGATCTGTGAGAAGTTTTTTCAAGTCGCCATCAGTGTATCTTGCCAATAAATCAACTGCAGCCTGTGAAAGGATATTGTCCATAACAGCAACTTTAAGAGCCAGTTTGTCAACATCTTCAGGACTGACATTCTTTTTACCAGCCTCTTCTTTCAGATATGAGATATATTCATCGACTTTCCCGAATTCTTTATTTTCAATATTTGCCTCTGTAATAACTTTCAACAGATTATCCTTAGCTCTGTTCTTGAGCATTGCAACGAGTGAAGCAATTTGCTTTTGAGATATGACTCTGTCATATTCAGGGCTGATTATCGGTTGATTAATAATGGTTTTTTCCCTTGTGATCAAAACTTCAGTCTTGGTTGTATTGTTAAACCTGTCGGTCAGTTTAAAGACAACTCTGTTTTTTCCGCGACCTGGTGCCATTTTATAGTTAAAAGTGGAATCGAGGATAGTAAAGTGTTCAACTGATACCAATGAATCTCCTACCCAATGTTCAACTGTAAGGAGAGATCTTGGTTCAATCTTCATTGGAAACACGATTGAGTCGCCTTTTGTAACGGAAATGGTTTTATTGGTTTCAACATTTAATTCTGCAACAAAGTCTGTTTTTGGGAGTATTGTTCCCGGAAGTGCAAAACTGTCGGAAGGGCTTGAAAGTGGCAAATCAATTTTCCTTACGACTTTTTCACCTCCGTCCCCTTCATAACTTATTTGATAATCACCCTGGGGCAGTTGAAACTCATATTCACCTGTTTTAGGATTGGAATAGACAATTATTGTCTGGTCAGGATTTTTGATATTCATAGCGCTTATCTTCACGCTATCTGTCATATTACTGATAAGGTCAGCAACTTTAACCATCCCTTTTACAAAGAATTTTCTGGGATGATCATTAGAAAAAATCTCAATCCGGTATATATCCTGTTTGCCATAATCACCCGGAAGATCTCTTGCCATATAACCTTCGTAACCTTTATTCAACGGTTTAAAGAACACATCGTCATCGGCTGTGTTAAGTGGATAACCGACATTCAGGGGAACTGACCATTCACCGTTATCGAGAAGTGTAGAATAGAAAATATCGTATCCTCCCATATTAAAATGACCCCTGGAGCTGAAGAACAGGGTTTTATCATCATCACTCAAAAAGGGAGATTCTTCATTATAAGGCGTATTTATAACCGGTCCGAGATTTACTGCAGGCCCCCAATCGCCAGTGCTGTCACGATTCGAAACATATATATCAAGACCTCCGAACGTTCCCTTTCTATTGCTTGTAAAGTAGAGTTTTTTATTATCATGGGAGATAGTTGCATGTGATTCCCAGTATTTAGTATTAATATTATCGTTTAGCTTAACAAGGGGTGACCATGTACTGTTCTCAAACCGGCTAGTATAAATAATTCCATCATAATCAGCCGAACTGTATAAATATAGGTCCTTGCCGTCTTTCGATAGAGAAGTCGGGAAAAGATCACGGTCAATTTTCAACAGCTCATTCATATTCTGTGGCTCTGTCCAAACACCATTAACTTTTGTTGAGAACATAAGTGCATCATAAAATGCTTCAGTTCTTGAAAATACAAGCAGATCCTCTTTATCAGATATGACAGGGTTAAAGTCATTGTTACTACTGTTTATTACAGGTCCCAGGTTTTTCTCTTTTATAAAAAGAGGCATTTTCATAAGTTCCTTTGCATTCCGACATGATTGGATCTGAAGATTTACAACTGTTGTATCATAGACTTCAGGGTTGAGATTCTTTTTGAAGAGTTCATAAGTTCTGAGCGCTTTATCGATTTGATTATTTATCCGGTATGCGTTGGCGAGATAATATAGAGCATCATAAGGTGCTCCGGTTTCATTGAATTTTCCCTCTTTATATTTTGGATCGATATTTTTAACAGCATCCTCAAGGTAACTGACAGCTCTGACTTTCTCCCCAGGTATATTCATGTAACACTGGCCTATCCTGTATTTGAAATTTGAATTAGTCGGGTAATTTCTTAGTAACTGCTGATATAAAGGCAAAGCGTCCTTGTAAGCTTCAAACAATATCCAGCTTTCAGCATCATAAAAATTGTCCCTCAAATCTCCTTTAGACTGGGAAATTAAATCAGAATTGATAAATGTAGCCAGAAGCCACGTTAAGAGAACTAACCTTTTCATCATATTACAATTAAGTCAAAATGGAATGTGGGTACATAAATCACTTGCGAAAAATATAATCCTAAGTTTCTTTTTTTATGGAGGAAATCAATGTCATTTCTCTGCTCAAGGCTACTAATATATGATAAATATTAGAAAAAAGGGCTATTTATAACAGTCCTTTTTACCAAATCTCACCTTTTTTTTTCAAAATTGATTTATAAGTAGATGAAAATCACAGGTAGTATCTGAGACTTAACACAAGATCAAGCCAAATCCTGGGTATAGTTTTCAAGAATCTGTTTCACTTTATGAAGGAATTTCCCCGCCAGTGCACCATCTATAACTCTGTGGTCATAACTTAATGAAAGAATCATTATCTGCCTGATAGCTATCATATCTCCTTCAGGAGTTTCAACGACTACAGGAGTTTTTCTTACCACACCTGTTCCCAGGATAGCAGCCTGCGGCTGATTTATTATAGGTGTGCCGGCCAGATTATTATAACTTCCAAAATTTGTAATTGTAAAGGTGCCCCCCGTAATTTCGTCAGGTTTTAACTTATTAATTCTGGCTCTCTCCGCAAGATCATTAACTGCCTTTGCAAGACCTGTGAGGCTTTTTTCATTGGCGTTTTTTATTACCGGGACTATCAGATTACCGTCAGGGAGTGCTGTGGCCATTCCGATATTGATATTTTTCTTTTTGATAATATTGTCACCATCAACTGATATATTGACCATAGGGAATTCGTAGAGCGCCTTTGCAACAGCATCAATAAAAATAGGGGTCAGAGTAAGCTTTTGACCTTCAGCAGCAAGAAACTTTTCCTTGTTGGTATTTCTCCAGGAAACAAGACGCGTTACGTCCGCATCAATGAAGGATGTGACATGAGGTGATGTTCTTTTTGACAAAACCATGTGTTCTGCAATTATTTTACGGACCCTGTCCATAGGAATAATTTCATCTCCGAGTGACTTTGAAGCTGATATTGTCTGCTTCTTTACGACCTTTGTCGTATCTGCCTCTTCTGAAGCTTTTATTGCTTCTGCTGCCTCTATCGCTTTATATGTGTTCTTCTCTTCAAGGATTTTTAATAAATCATCTTTTGTTATTCTTCCATCCATTCCTGTTCCCAATGTTCTGTCAAGATCAGCGTAACTTATTCCTTCGCGGGCGGCAATACTTCTTACAAGCGGAGATATGAATTTTCCGGAGGGTGTCCTGCTTTTCATATCATGTGATGAAACTTCTATTTCAGTTTTTTCCAGTTTTACTGCTGCAATGGTTTCACGGATTTGTTCAACTTCTTTATTAATTTTCTTAATATCTTCTTTAGTCGGAGTGGCATTATTTTCAATGACTCCCAATAAGTCACCAACCCTGGCAATTGAGCCCTCTTTGACAATTATTGAGACCAAAGTACCTGTTGCCGGTGCAGGAACCTCCGAGTCCACTTTGTCGGTTGCTACTTCAACAAGCGGGTCATCTTCCTTTACCTTAGATCCTTCGGTTACAAGCCATTTATTAATAGTTGCTTCAATTACTCCTTCTCCCATTGCAGGTAATACGATATTCATCCTAGACATAAATTGCGATTTTGTTTTTCTAAATTTTCTTACATACTAAACAACCGGATCAACGAAATGTTTCAGATATACCTCGTATGTAGAGACAATAATCCTGGCAATAAATGCGGAAAGTTTTACTTAAATTTATTGTCCGGCCAGTTCCTCGCCAATAAGCTCTGAAAGTCTTTTAACTCCTGTTTCGATCTCTTCTTTATTAGAAAAAGAGAAGTTAATACGCATTGTATTATGTCCGGTATTATTACAGAAGAAGGATGATCCGGCAACGAAGGCAACATTTTTAACAATGGCTTTTTTAAATATTTTATCGGCATCAAGATGTGACGGAAGAGTCACGAACAGGAACAAGCCACCAAGAGGTTCTGTCCAACTGACACCTTCAGGCATATGTTTCTTAAAGCAGGAGATCATAAGATTACGTCGTTCACGATAAAGATCAATTGTCTTCTTCAGGTTTTTTTCAAGCAGCCCTTTTTGCATATAGNNTTATCTAATATTTCCGGATGACCTATGACCCAGCCAACCCTGAACCCGGGCGCGAAAATTTTTGAGAAAGTAAAAAGTGTAATAACCCTTCCGGTGGTATCGAGTTCGTACATGAGTCTTTGTGGTTCACCTTCGAAACGGACTTCCCTGTAAGGACTGTCTTCTACAATCAGGAGGTTGTATTTATCGGCAATTTCGATTATTTTCAGTCTTCTTGATTCGGGAATTGTTATGCCTGAGGGATTCTGGAAGTCGGGAATAACATATATGAATTTGATCTTTTGCCCCAGCTCTTTTAGAATTATAATATTTTCCTCAAGTTCATCAGGTTTCATGCCATTTTCATCGAGGGTTATACCTTTCAGTTTTGCACCATAAAGGGTGAATGCATTTATTCCGCCAAGATAGGAGGGCAGCCCGCAAATAACACAATCGCCAGGATCGAGAAACACCTTTGCAATCAGATCGAGAGCCTGTTGTGAGGCGGTAGTTATAATGAGATTTTCAATATCTAACTTAAGTCCCTGCCTGTTATGTCTTTCGACAAGAATTTTTCTCAGGAGAGGATCTCCTTCAGTTGTTCCGTATTGAAGACTTTCAGGTCCTTCTTTCTCAAGTATTTCATTGACAATCTCCCTGAGATCATTAACAGGAAATGTTTGAGGCGCCGGAAGCCCTCCGGCAAAAGATATCATACCCGGTTTCTGCAGATGTTTGAGGATCTCTCTGATAGCAGATCGCTTCAAGCTCTTTCCGGAATTCGACAGGAACTGATCAATTGATGTTATCATTGCTGATAAGGATTTCTGTTATTAATTGCCCGACCTAGAGTAATCTCATCGGTATATTCAAGTTCATCTCCAATTGCAACACCTCTTGCAAGCGTGGTGATGTGTATTTCATATTTGTTCAGTCTTTTAAAAAGATAATAGTTTGTTGTGTCACCCTCCATAGTGGTGCTTAATGCAAGAATTATCTCGCTTATTCCTCCGGCTTTCACTTTTTCTTCAAGGTTGTCGATTTTCAAATCAGAAGGGCCGATTCCATCAATAGGGGAAATAATACCTCCGAGGACATGATACACTCCCCTGAATTGCCGTGTGTTTTCAATAGCCATCACGTCCTGAATGTTTTCCACCACACATATTACCGATTTCTCCCTTTTGTCATCGTTACAGATATTGCATATTTCGGTATCTGAAATGTTGTTGCAGATCTTGCAATAGTGAATATCTTCATGAAGTCTGATAATGCTCTCCCCGAATTTTCTAACCTCTTCTGCATCTCTCCTTAACAGATTCATTACCAGTCTGAAAGCTGTTTTCCTGCCTACGCCTGGAAGAGAAGCAAATTCATTTACGGCATTTTCCAGGAGTCTGGAAGGAAATTCAGTAAAACTCATGATTAAATACTTTTAGACAAAATTAGTTCAATTTTCCGGTGTTGTTAATCAGTTAGATAATTTTTTGTCTTCCATTCTTTTTGTTATTCTTGTAAACTAATTGATTCCTGTATGTCTCCTCTCCTGATCCTTGGCATTTTTCTGATCTATACAATGGTTTTGTTTTCCGTTACCTGGTTCACGGCACGTAAAGCTGACAGCCAGTCATTCTTCATAGGAAATAAAATTTCTCCATGGTTTGTTGTTGCGTATGGGATGATCGGTGCATCACTTTCAGGGGTGACATTCATGTCTGTCCCGGGATCGGTAAAAGATACGCAATTCAGCTATATGGTTGTTGTTTTAGGATACCTGGTCGGCTATTTTGTCATTGCGCTTGTTTTACTCCCGTTATATTACAGGTTAAAACTGACATCAATATATTCATATCTTGAACAGCGGTTTGGATTCTGGTCTTACAAAACCGGTGCAGGCTTTTTTTTACTATCGAGAACACTTGGAGCCTCTTTGCGTATGTTTTTGGTTATAAATGTTCTGCAGATTTTTGTTTTTGATGCGTGGCATGTGCCTTTCTGGATTAATGTCCTTGTATTCATCATCCTGATAATTCTTTATACCTTCAAAGGAGGAATAAGAACAATAATATGGACCGATACGCTGCAAACAACCTTTATGCTGCTTGCAGTTGTTCTATCTGTAATTTTCATCGGGAAGAACATGCATGTCACTTTATTCAAGCTGGTTTCCATTGTGAAAGAAAGCTCCGTTTCGAAAATGTTTATAACTGACTGGCATCATCCAAGATTTTTTCTGAAACAGTTCTTCAGCGGGATGTTTATTACAATTGTTATGACAGGACTTGATCAGGAAATGATGCAGAAAAATCTCAGTTGCAGGAACATTAAGGAGGCGCAGAAGAATATGTTCACATTCAGCGGGATACTTGTTGTTGTTAACCTGTTATTCCTGTTTCTCGGAGCCCTGCTGCTTATTTTTATGCAGAATAAGGGTCTGAAAATAGCCTCAAGCGACGATATTTTTCCAACAATCGCGATAAGATACCTCGGTCCGGTGGCAGGTCTTGTATTTTTAATTGGCCTTATCTCAGCGGCATTCCCGAGTGCAGACGGGGCATTGACATCTCTTACCACTTCAGTGAGTATCGATTTTCTTGGACTTGAAGAGAGGTATGGTATTTCCGAAAAGAGAAAGACAAGGATAAGATATGCGGTTCACCTTTCAATAGCACTGGTGTTCTTCATAAGTGTTTTAATATTCAGCATTGTGAACGACAGGGCCGTAATTGATAAACTTTTAACAATTGCCGGTTATACCTATGGCCCATTACTAGGATTATATACTTTCGGGTTGTTTACAAAAAGAATAGTTAACGATAAAATGACTCCTGCAATTGCGGTTTTTTCTCCGGTAGCCTGTTTCTTTCTGAGTAAGTATTCGGTGGTCTTGTTTAACGGATATAAATTCGGATTTGAATTGCTTCTTCTGAATGGGTTGCTAACTTTTGTCGGACTTTATCTTTTCAGTCGAAAACCAAAGATGTCTTGAAGTACTGTAGTTCCGGAGTCGCTTAGCTGTCGGGATTTCGGTTTCACATTAACTTGCGATCTTTAAGTCCTCATTTCTTTTCCACATCTACTATCATCTGTAATACATAGCACATTTCTTAATGCCTGATACTATTGTCTTGCTGCCCGTTTCCGGAAGTACTGTTGGTATCGTTTGTTCCATTAGGATTCGTATCCTCATTATCTTCCTTAGCCTCTTTTTTAAGTATGGCGTTAATTTTCTTATACGGGATATTCCAGACAAGATAGTAGCCGATGCCAGCGCTGAATGTTTTTGTCCCGTTGCCGAATCCCGGAAAATAAACCGGCCTGAGGTCTTTTCCAGTTCCAGAATAGAGCAGCATTCTTACACTTATTGACCATCCTATGCTGAAATGGTTGAAAATTTCCGCTCTCACCCCGGGAGTAAGTTCAGCGAAATGTGCCCAGTTTGTTTTTTGAGCAATAGAGGAGGAGACTGTGCCCCAGTAATTATCCTTCTCAAAGGAAGGTGTTTCAGAATTAAATCGGCTCAAACCGTATCTTAACCCGATTCCTGCCCAGTATATACCTTTCGATTTGTCAGGTTTCAGGATATTAAAATCCATGCCCATACGGACAAAACTTCCGTGATTCAGATAAGTGTAGTTATATTGTGAATACTTGAAATTAAGATATCCGGCAGCAAGTACTACTGAACGCTTTTCATCAAGATCGACAGAAATGTAGCCCTCCTCATTAAAAATATTTTTATCTGAATAATAGATAGCAGGACCCGATACTTCCAACCCCACTTTTATTTTAAGAGGAATGGGAATTGTGTCCTGGGCATGAACCTGAATCAAACTCCAAGTCATTAAAAGCAACAGGTTAATAAAATATGCGAATGTTCTCCACATTTAAATTTGTAACAGTATAGTTAGAGATAAAGATATCTTTGATGGCATGATGTTTAATCGGAAATACGGTGTCAAGATAATGATAAAAGGTATAACCGCACTCCTTGGAAATAAGATGAGGGGAGCTGTTATACCTGAATTCAATGGTGTCTGTTATCCCGTTTAACATAATAACAAAGGTGCAGTTATCTGTTGAGGCGTTCAATGGTATAAGGGCGGGTTGTACACCGGATGTACTATTATAAATCAATGAATCATTGTTCAGTCCATAGAGAGTCAGGCTATCGGGAGCATGAAGTGTTTTTGTAACATTATCATAAAAAGAGGCTTTTACATAGCATTCAGTTTCCTCAAAACATGACCCCTGTGTGCATGAAAGCAGGCATAGTAAAATACCTGGCAGTAATATAAGAAGACTTCCCGGAATAAATTTTCTCATTACTCAGTTGAAAGTCCCAAAATTACTAAAATATTGGTGTGATCTGCAAATACCTCAATTATTGGGGGAAGTATCAAAAAATACTAGAACTTCGGAAGATTCTTAAGCACTCCGTTTATGCCGTTTTTTATCCGGAGTAACACATTGGGGTCTTTTTCTCCGTTAAAATATATTTCTGCAATAATATCCTTATATTCTTTGGAAAGATAATTCCTTTTTAACTTAAGGGTAGGGGATAATTCCCCGGTCTGAGGTGTCCACTCTTCAGTAACCATACGGAATNNAAGCTCCTTATTGTCTCTGTACTGGATCTTGTGTATTGAGCACCAGTCATGAAGGAAGCTAAAATTCGGAGATAGTAAGGCGCTTGCAAATTTCTGATTCTCACCGATTACCATTGCCTGCTCTATAAAGAATGACTCTTTTAGTTTATTCTCAATTGTCTGGGGAGCTATGTATTTTCCTGCACTAAGTTTAAACATCTCTTTTTTCCTGTCGGTTATGCGCAGGAACTTACCATCTTCCAATACACCGATATCTCCAGTATGCAGCCATCCATCCTGGTCTATCATCTCTGCTGTAAGCTCAGGAGCTTTATAATAACCCATCATAACATTTACTCCTTTGCATAAAATTTCACCATCATCCGCTATCTTAACTTTCACACCTTCAATGACCGGCCCGCATGTTCCAAATCCTATTTCATCTATTCTTAAGGGATTGACAGAAATTACAGGTGATGTTTCTGTCAGTCCGTAACCCTGAATTATTGGAATATCTGCTGCCCAGAAGATTTTTTCGAGTCTCGACTGAAGAGCGGCACCTCCGGAAACAAGGACCTGAAGTTCTCCTCCAAGAGCTTCCTTCCACTTGCTGAATATTAACTTCCTGGCGATCTTAAGCCGGAATTTGTAAAATTGAGAATTGCCTTTTAATCTGAATTTAAATCCAAGGTTGACCGCCCAGAAGAATATTCTCTTCTTAATCCATGGAAGGTTACGTCCTTTTCCTATTATATTATCATAGATTTTTTCGAGCAACCTCGGAACGGTATTGAAAATGTGTGGTTGGATCTCTTTAACTGTCTCTGAAACTGTACCCATGTTTTCAACATAGTATATGCTTATTCCTTTATACTGGAAGTGATAGTTTACCATTCTTTCATAAACATGACACAGCGGGAGAAAACTTATTGCTCTGTGTCCATAACCTAAATGGTGGGCTTTTGAAGTGGTGATGGCATTTTTTACCAGGTTGTTATGAGAAAGCATAACGCCTTTAGAATTTCCGGCTGTACCTGAGGTATAAATGATTGTCACCAGATCTTCAGGTTTGATACTATCTTTTATTTTCTCCAGTTCATCATGAAATTTTTCAGCATTTTTTTTACCTGCCGTTACTATTTCATCAAAGGATCTTACTCCCTCGACCGGGTCGAATGAATAGATATCTTTTAGTCCGTGAATTTTATCGGCAATCGGACTTACCTTATTATATATGGTTTTATTGCCAAGTATTATAATTTTGACATCAGAGTGCTCAAGTATATATTCATATTCATCAGTCCCGATTGTAGGATAGATAGGTACATGTATAAGTCCGGCCTGGGCAAGTCCCATGTCTACAAAATTCCATTCCGGTTTGTTCCCGCTTATTGTTGCAACTTTGTCGCCCTTTTTATATCCGAGTGAGAGTAACCCATAGCTTACCCAGTTCACATAATTGGCTACATCTTCAGTGGAGTAGGTTATCCATTCTTTATCTCTTTTTCCGCCAAACATATCTTTACGCGGATATTTCTCCAGATTCCACTGAATTATGTCGAAGGTCCTTTTAACTTCCATCATGATTATGAATTAAAATGGACGCAAGTCTAGCAATTATTTTCGAACAAATATTAATGAAGAGGCAAACAAATANNGTATATATTGGAAAGTCAGGATTTTTTCAAGAATTCAGCTGCCTTTTTGATAGCACGTTGTATGCCTTCAGGATTCTTTCCTCCTGCAGTGGCAAGAAAAGGTTGCCCTCCTCCTCCTCCGTTAATTTCACCTGAAATTTCCCTGATAATTTCAACTGCACTGATGTTTCTTCCATTGACAAGATCGTCGCTTACCGCGACCAGAATATTTGCTTTCCCGGCATTCTCTGATCCGATGACCATTACGGTATTGTCTGAGGATGTTCTTAATTGATATGCAATATTCTTCATTATATCAGCTGAATCAGTTTCAATCCGCCCGGAGACAAAAGTTATATTATTAATTTTAACAGCCTTCTCAACCAGTTCTTTCAACCTGAGAGTAGCTGACTCAACCTGAAATTTCTCTACACTCTTCTTAAGGGATTTATTTTCTGCCAATAGTTTTTTAACACTGTCTGTGATGCTCCCTGAGCTTTCCAGAAGTGTGACAACATCATCAACTGTTTTCAGTCTGTCATTAATATATTCCTCGGCTTTTGCAGCAGTTACAGCTTCGATTCTCCTTATTCCGGCTGCCACAGCTCCTTCTGATACAATCTTCACAATTCCGATACTCCCTGTTGCGACGACATGTGTTCCCCCGCACAGCTCAATCGATTTCCCAAATTCAACAACTCTGACATGATCACCGTATTTTTCGCCAAAGAGAGCCATAGCGCCCATCGATTTGGCACTTTCCATTGAAACTCCTTCAGTTATCTTACCTTTATGATTTTCCCGGACCATCTGGTTCACCAGTTCTTCAACCCTGGTTAATTCCTCCTTACTCATCTTGCTGAAATGACTGAAGTCAAAACGAAGACGATCGGGAGTTACAAATGAGCCTTTTTGTTCCACATGTTTTCCGAGAACAGAACGTAATGCAAAATGAATGAGGTGAGTAGCCGTATGATTATTTGCGGTCATAAGACGTTTTTCAAAATCGACTGTTGCTTTAAAAACAGCAGAAAGGTCAGACGGCAAACTACCTGCAATATGTATTATCAGGTTATTCTCTTTAACAGTGTCCGTTATTAAAATTTTTTCCTTCCCTGATAATATAAAGCCGGTATCTCCTGTCTGACCACCGGCTTCAGCATAGAAGGGAGTTTTATTAAAAACAAGCTGGAAGCTCTCCTTCCCTTTGACTTTAACACTCCGGTATTTTGTAATAAAAATTTCATCTTCAGTCTGACGATAGCCGGTGAATTCAGTTCTGTCAGTTTCTCTTAGAGTTATCCAATCTGCTTTTTCAACAGAGGCATCCTCACGAGACCTGTTTTTCTGGTTTTTCATTTCTTCTTCAAAACCTTTCAGATCGAGATGCATATCATTCTCTTTAAGAATAAGTTGTGTAAGGTCAACAGGAAACCCGAAGGTATCGTACATTTCAAAGGCTACTTTTCCCGGAAGCACATTCTTATTTATTTTTCTGAGATCAGTAATAGTCTTTTCAATCATTTTAAGCCCTTTGCCAAGAGTTTTGAGAAAAGCGGTTTCTTCTTCACAGATTATTTTTGAGATCTGCTCTTTACCTGATTGAAGTTCAGGATACTGGTCACCCATGGTTGCAGCCAGAACAGGGACCAGCCTAAACATAAATGGTTCCTCCATACCGAGGTTATTATAACCATACCTGACAGCACGACGGAGGATCCTCCTTATAACATAGCCGGCTTTGTTATTTGAAGGAAGCTGGCCATCAGCTATGGAGAATGAGACGGCTCTGAGATGATCGGCAACAACCCGCAGAGCGATATCCCATTTTTCATTAATCCCGTATGCTTTGCCGGTAATTGAAGAAATTTCTCTTATAATATCCTGAAATATATCGGTTTCATAATTAGATTTTTTACCCTGGACAACCATACAGAGCCTCTCGAATCCCATACCTGTATCCACATGTTTTGAGGGAAGATATTCTAATTTGCCATTCGTTCTACGATTATATTGAATAAAGACCAAGTTCCAGATTTCAATGACATGAGGATGTCCTTTATTTACAAGTTCGTAACCAGAAATTTTCTTTCTTTCCTCATCATCCCTTAAGTCGTAATGAATTTCTGAACAAGGACCACAGGGACCGGTATTTCCCATTTCCCAGAAATTGTCTTTTTTATTTCCTAAAATAATTTTTGATGCATCACCATTGAATTGGAACTTCCACCTATCATATGACTCGGTATCTCTCTCCAGGTTCTCAGATTTATCTCCTTCGAAAATTGTAATATATAGTCTGTCTTTTTCTATTTTCAAAAATTCTGTCAGGAATTCCCAGGCCCAACTAATAGCTTCAGCTTTAAAATAGTCGCCAAACGACCAGTTACCAAGCATTTCAAACATTGTATGGTGGTAAGTATCATGCCCGACTTCCTCCAGATCGTTATGTTTTCCTGATACTCTTAAACATTTCTGTGAGTTTGCAACCCTTTTGTTTGCAGGCAGACTGTTACCCAGGAATATGTCTTTAAACTGGTTCATCCCTGCATTAGTAAACATCAGTGTAGGATCATTTTTGATTACCATTGGCGCCGAAGGCACTATAAGATGACCTTTAGATTCGAAAAAATTAAAAAACAACTGCCTCAGTTCCTGTGAATTCATGCTATTTATTTTTTGTCAAAAATGAACTTAGTTTCAATATTCAATTTTAAATAAATGTAACATTTTAGATCAGGTGTACGTTAAATATCTATCAGAGTGTTAAATAATCATTCTTCAAAATTAGCTTGTAAAATTAGTTTATTTGGTTTAGATTTGTTATGTTGCAAAACAAAATTAAAAAAAACCTCTGCCTGTTGTTAAGGAACCGGAAATACGTGCTCGATTTGTCTGATCTACAGTTTAAACAGATCAGGCTGCCCTGGAAGAAGAAGTTTTTACATATTCTTTTATGGTTTGCCGGTTCACTTATTTTAGCAACACTTTATGGAACCTTTATCGAGAATGTGTTTGGTTCTCCCAAAGAGAAGGTGCTTAGTCAGCAGATCGAAAATCTGAAACTTCAGTATNNCCGATACTTGACATGGACAGTGTTCCGGAATCATTCAGAAAAGCCGGATATGGAGGTGTGGACAGATACAGCGATCTTAAAGGCTATCTGAACTCTGATATTCTTATTGAATACAAATCAAAAATTGATGAGATAAAAAGCATGGCGACAGTTCAAAACGAATCGTTTAAGACCATTGCTGAAAGATCTGCCGAATGGAAACGAGAGATAGATCATTTCCCGGGAATTAGTCCGGTAAATGTAAAATTCAGGCTTGGTGACGGATACAAGTGGAGGACAATTCACCCGGTACTGGGTATCCCACGGATGCATAACGGACAGGATTTTGATGTACCTTATGGCACTGATGTTTATGCTACAGGGGATGGTTCAGTTATTGAATCGGGCTGGAACCCGGGAGGATTCGGAAATTGCATTGTAATCGATCATGGCTATGGCCTTCAGACTGTGTATGGTCATCTTAGCGATATTAAAGTTGTTAATGGTCAGAGTGTTAAAAGAGGCGACCTGATAGGAATAAGCGGAAGCAGCGGTCTGTCTTCAGGGCCTCATCTTCATTATCAGGTCGAACAATTTGGAGCACATAAGAATCCTGTTAATTTCTTTAATAATGATGTCAATGCCGATGAATATAATGATATGATCCAGGCATTCGAATCCAAATCAAAATTAAGATAATTCTCCCCGCCATTCAATTACCATCATCTTAATATCCATATTGGATAGTAAGTTTCTTTTTTTTCAGAATTGATTATCTTTGCACAATATGACACCGACAAAATATAAGTTTGATCCCGATTCTCTGAGTTTTGATAAAATAAGACTTGGCATAAAGTCTTTATTGCTAAGGATTCTTGCATATTTCATAGGGTCACTCATTTTCGCTTTGATCTACTGGATCATTTTTGCATCCTTCTTCGATTCTCCCAAGGAGAAAGCTCTTAAACGGGAAGTTGAGCAGATGACTATTCAATACGACCTGATACACAGGGAGATGTCAAATGTTGAAAATGTCCTTGAAGATCTCCAGAAAACCGATGATAATCTTTACAGAACCATTTTTGAAGCCGAACCGATCCCTTCTGAGCAGAGAGAGGGAGGAATTGGAGGCGTAAATAGATATGAAGCACTCGAGGGTTATAATAATTCAAATCTGGTTATAGAAACAGCAACCAGACTTGATAAGATCAGGAAAAAAGTTTATGTTCAGTCAAAATCATATGACGAACTCATTAAAATGGCTGAGAATAAGGGAGATATGTTAAAGTCAGTTCCGGCTATCATTCCGATTTCTAATAAGGATCTGACGAGAACAGCTTCAGGTTTTGGCTGGAGAATTCATCCGTATTATAAAATCAGTAAGTTTCACTACGGAATGGATTTCACTGCTCCTGCCGGAACTGATGTCTATGCAACAGGAAATGGAATTGTTGTTGACGTATCATCATCACAGAGAGGTCTTGGTAAACATATAACTATTGATCATGGTTTCGGATACACGAGCACCTATGCTCATCTGAGCAATTTCAATGTAAGAGTAGGCCAGAGGGTGCAGAGAGGGGACATTATCGGTTATGTAGGGAGCACGGGAATGTCGGTTGCCAACCATCTTCATTATGAAATAAAACTGAATGGCATAAATGTTGATCCGGTCAACTATTATTTTGAAGATCTCTCTTCAGCAGAATATGAAAAAATGATTGAGATTGCATCCAAAACCGGTCAGTCTTTTGATTAGGATTTTTTTACACCATATTTGCTGATGTTTGTACCGGTAACAAATTTTATGTAATCAGAGCAGTCTAATCTTTTATAAATAATAGTTATGCCTTACAAAGAAAGGAAAGTCGAAAAACTCTATTATTCAATAGGGGAAGTAGCTGAAATGCTGGTAGTGCCGGTTTCTACTATTCGTTTCTGGGAAAATGAGTTCGATATTCTCAAACCCATGAAAAATAAAAAAGGCAACAGGCTGTTTACTCCGGCCGATATTAAGAACCTTAAAATACTTCATCACCTTGTAAAAGAAGAGGGCATGACTCTCTCCGGCGCTAAAAAGAAACTGGCGGTAAAGTGGGATGAAACAGAATATAAATATGAGATCAGTGAATCGCTTCAGAATATAAAATCCATGCTTCTCGATATAAGAGATAATATTTAACTTTTCTAAGTAGAATCCTGTCTTTCCTTTGTGCCTCATCGCCCTTGCCCCCTGCTCCCAGGAGAGAAGTGGGTGAAGAAAAACTATAGATACATTAAGTCCCTCCACCCTGGGGAAGGGATTTAGGGAGAGGCAAAAAAGAAATGACACAAAAATACACAGAGAAAAACATTTATGAAACTTAAAGATCTTACATTATATCTCGATTCAGCAGTTCCCATTTCATTTCAGGAAGGGTATGATAATTCAGGACTGCAGATCGGCTTACCCGAAAGAGAGATCTTTTCTGCGCTTATCACACTTGATATTACTGAGGAGGTTATTGATGAAGCTATTTCTTATAAATGTGATTTGTTGATTTCGCATCATCCTCTTATTTTCAACCCCATAAAGAGCCTGACAGGCAAATCATTTACAGAAAGGATTATGTATAAAGCTGTAAAGAACGATATTGCTGTCTATTCCGCTCATACCAACCTCGATGTGCTCAGTAATGGAGTCAGCAGAATGATGGCAGAAAAGATTGGTCTTCAAGAAATATCCGTATTATCACCTTCTGAGAACAGATTAATGAAACTTGTTACCTACATTCCAGAATCACATCTTGACGCTGTGAAAAACGCACTTTTTGAAGCAGGAGCAGGTGTTATTGGAAATTATGACCAATGTGGATTCACAACTCCCGGAACGGGCAGTTTCAGGGCTAACGAGATGGCAAAGCCATTCAGGGGTGAAAAAGGCAAGATTCATTATGAGAAAGAAATCCGCTTTGAAACCGTATTGTTTTCTCATCTTACTGATAAAGTAATAAAGGCTCTCCTTGAAGCTCATCCTTACGAAGAGGTAGCATATGATCTTTACTCGCTTAAAAATAATAATGCAGGTATTGGGTTAGGGTGCGTTGGAATACTT
This sequence comes from Bacteroidales bacterium, assembly GCA_003141495.1. Lineage (GTDB taxonomy): Bacteria > Bacteroidota > Bacteroidia > Bacteroidales > VadinHA17 > LD21. The sequence goes on along the minus strand of PLMC01000106.1, from coordinate 29,153 downwards.
CAAGATCCGTTATCGGAAAATGATTTTTTAAAACTTGTCTCTTCTGTTTTTAAGTCAAAAGGCATCAGGTACTCGAATCCGACAGGAAACCCAGTAAAAAAAGTGGCCCTTTGCGGCGGTTCGGGGGCATCCCTTCTTAACCTTGCAATTTGTTCCGGAGCCGAAGCATTTGTAACTGCCGATATTAAATATCATGATTTTTTTAGTACTGAAAGTAAGATATTACTTGTGGATGCCGGGCATTTTGAAACTGAAAAATTTTCAGGAGAAATTTTAAAAAGCCTAATTATTAAAAAATTCCCTAAATTTGCAGTCCGGTTTTCTGAAACGAATACGAATCCGATAAATTATTTTTAACGATGGAAAAGGCAAAATCACATGAAACTGAAATTTCTGTAGAAGAGAGATTAAGAGCATTATATGGTTTACAATTAGTTGATTCAGAGATTGATAAAATCAAAACACTTCGGGGAGAACTTCCTCTCGAAGTTCAGGATCTGGAAGATGAGATAGCAGGACTTGAGACAAGGTTAGGCAATCTGAAAGAGGAAGTAGAGAACCTTGAAAAATCGGTTGTAAAGAAGAATAATGAGATTACCGATGCTGAAGGACTCATTAAAAAATATGAAGAGCAGCAAAAAAATGTACGCAATAACAGAGAATTTGATTCACTTTCGAAAGAAATTGAATATCAAAACCTCGAAATTGAGCTGTTCAATAAAAAAATTAAGGAATTCAATTTTCTGATTGAAGAAAAGAAATTGGTCATTGCCGATTCAGAAACTACTTTTGCTGACCGCAAGTCAGATCTTGAAAACAAAAAATCAGAGCTTGATGAGATCATATGCGATACTCAGAAAGAGGAGGAAGGTCTCTATAAAAAATCTGAAAAAGTTGAGGCAATAATTGAAGAAAGACTTCTTACTGCGTACAAAAGGATCCGTTCAAATGCCAGAAATGGTCTCGCAGTAGTTCCGGTGCAGAGGGATGCCTGCGGTGGTTGCTTTAATCAGATACCCCCTCAGAGACAACTTGATATTAAATCGAGAAAGAAGATTATCGTATGCGAATATTGCGGACGAATTCTTGTTGACGATGAAATTATTAAAGAAGGTCACCTGTAAACGTCCGGAAAAAATAAAGAAAGCTGACCCCATGAAGGTTGGCTTTTTTGTTTTTACTAACTTTACATTGTAATTCACAATCTTAAATTATGACCTCTGCTGAATTCAAAAAATTGATCGCAGAAGGAATTCCATCGGAACTTCCTGCTTTTAAATTCTACGATCGTAATATAAATCATGCACCTAAAAGAAAAGAGATACTGAACAGAGCTGAAAAAAAACTTGCTATAAAGAATGCCCTGAGATATTTTCCTGAAAAATTTCATCTTGTTCTTGCAAAGGAATTTGCTGACGAGCTGGCAACATATGGAAGAATATATATGTATAGGTTCAGACCTGATTATGAGATTAAAGCACGCCATATTGATGATTTTCCTTACCGTTCACGTGCAGCGGCAGCAATTATGCTGATGATTTCCAACAACCTGGATATTAATGTTGCCCAGCACCCTCACGAACTTATAACATATGGAGGTAATGGGGCGGTATTTCAAAACTGGGCCCAGTACCGGTTGACCATGAAATATCTTTCGGAGATGACCGATGAACAGACTCTTGTTATCTATTCCGGTCACCCACTCGGACTCTTTCCTTCGCCGAAAGATGCCCCAAGGGTAGTTGTGACCAATGGAATGGTGATCCCAAACTATTCCTCGCAGGATCATTGGGAAAAGTTTAATGCACTGGGCGTTTCCCAGTATGGTCAGATGACGGCAGGTTCATATATGTATATCGGACCCCAGGGTATTGTTCATGGAACAACTATTACCCTCCTTAACGCGTCAAGGACGATCAGTATATCAGGTGATACGCAAAAAAGTAAACTCTTTCTATCGTCAGGTCTTGGTGGCATGTCCGGGGCTCAGCCAAAAGCTGCTGGTATTGCAGGCATAATTTCAGTGATAGCTGAAATAAATCCGAAGGCAATAAAAACAAGACATTCCCAGGGTTGGGTNNTTTGGGAAAAATTTGCAGATGAAAATATTTTTGTGGATCTGGGTTCTGACCAAACCTCTCTTCATAATCCATGGTCAGGCGGTTATTATCCTGCCGGATTAAGTTTTGAGGAATCAAACAGTATGATGTCAGAATATCCTGAAAAATTTAAGGATGAAGTTCGCAAATCTTTAAGACGACAGGTCGTGGCAATAAACCGGCATACTTCGAAAGGGACATATTTTTTTGATTATGGTAATGCATTTCTCCTTGAAGCTTCAAGGGCGGGTGGAGATGTACTGAAAAAAGATGGAGAGTTTAAGTATCCATCTTATGTTCAGGATATTATGGGACCAATGTGTTTCGACTACGGGTTTGGTCCGTTCAGGTGGGTTTGCTGTTCAAATAAGCCTGCCGATCTTGAAGTAACTGATAAAATTGCAATAGAGACACTCGTAGCATTAATTAAGAAATCGCCGGATCAGATAAAACAGCAGATGACCGATAATATTCACTGGATCAAGGAAGCAGCCAAAAACAGGTTGGTTGTGGGTTCGCAGGCACGTATTCTTTATGCTGATGCTGAAGGAAGGATGGAAATTGCTTCTGCATTCAATGATGCAATTTCAAAAGGTAAAATCTCTGCGCCGGTTGTGATAGGAAGAGATCATCACGATGTATCTGGAACCGATTCACCTTACAGGGAAACTTCAAATATCTATGACGGATCAAAATTCACAGCTGATATGGCTGTTCAGAATGTAATTGGTGATTCCTTCCGTGGCGCTACCTGGGTATCTTTGCACAATGGAGGTGGAGTAGGGTGGGGGGAGGTTATAAATGGCGGATTTGGTATGATGCTCGATGGTACACCTGAAACAGATAGCAGACTCAGGATGATGCTTCACTGGGATGTCAACAATGGAATAGCACGTCGCAGCTGGGCGAGGAACAAAGAGGCTATGTTTACTCTGAAAAGAGANNGGACTAAAGGTGACTATCCCATATATTGCTGACGACAAACTAATTGAAGATGCATTAAGATGACGGTTCTTGGATAAAATATTATTTTACCTGGTAAGTAGTACAACTGCAATTGCTTCGATTCCCTCTTCTCTACCGATGAATCCGAGTTTTTCTGTAGTGGTAGCTTTAACCGCAACATCGTCGGGTTCAATTTCAACGATTGATGAAATGGTCTTTTTCATCTCCTGTATAAAAGGAGATACCATAGGTTTCTCCAGACATATTGTGGAGTCTATATTATTCACACAGTATCCTTTTTGCTTGATCAGGTCAAAGGTGTTTTTCAGCAATATTTTGCTGTCTATATTTTTATACTTATTGTCTGAATCGGGGAAATAATATCCTATATCCTTTAATCCGGCTGCTCCAAGGATGGCATCGCATATTGCGTGAAGCAGCACGTCGCCATCAGAATGAGCCACACAGCCTTTTTCAGAAGGTATCTTCACACCTCCCAACCATAAATCCAGTCCTGTTTTAAGTTGGTGAAAATCAATTCCCTGACCTATCCTGATCTCATCCTTTCGATCTGCTGGCATTTCTTAACGCATTGAAATCAAAAGCGATGGAAAACCTCAAAGTATGAGCAAGAGGATTATTCTGCGCAACCGGCATCAGATAGGAGAAATCGAGCGTAAATGCTTTCAGTCTGAAGCCTGCTCCTGCAGTGAAATATTTCCGGTTACCCTTTGTTGGGTCTTCATAAAAATAGCCACCTCTGACAGCAAATTGATTATTATACCAATATTCAACTCCGACTGAATAAGTAATTTCATGAAATTCTTCTTTAAACCCGCCCGGAGCATCAAAAAATGATTGGAAAATAGCAACCGGTACTGAAACATTCGGATTTTTACCTTTTATTATACTATCGGGATTAGTGCTGCTATAAATAGGGGGTGTCGGAACCAGCAGTTTATTGAGGTCTAGTGATGCTGTAATTTTATTATAGTTATCCAGGTTAATAGTTGCAGATGTGCCAAGGCGCATATTCATTGGAATAAAATCAGCTGTTTGCATACTTGAATAACTCATTTTTGTTCCGATATTCGAGAAATTAAGGCCTAATCCAAGTTGGCCGTCTTTATTGAGAACGGTTATCTTCTTCTGGTAATATCCTGAAATATCGGCTGCAAATGAAATTCCCGGTTTTGTGGCAACTCCTCCGGAGTAAGTTCCTCCTGTTAAGTTGGAATATATGAATCTGAAAGCGATTCCTCCTGAAAGATGTTCTGTAAACAATCTTGAATAACATGCATCGAAAGCAAATTCATTAGGATTAAATGTTCGTTGAAGGTTCCCGAATTCATCGGTGAATGGTACATCGCCAAGGGATGAATATAAAAGACTTGCTGCAAAAACCTGTTTGGTGTCGATTCTTTTATATCCGGCAAGATATGCGATATTAATATCAGGAACAAGGTTTCTGAGCCAGGGAGAATAAGATATACCCAATCCGGCATTACCATCGATAAAAGTAAATTTAGCAGGATTCCAATGCATACTGTATACATCTGGTGATGTCGCAACACCGGCATCACCCATTGCTCCTGCTCTTGAATCGGGAGCTATTGTAAGGAATGGAACTACTGTCTGTATCGCATTAAGCTGTCCTGAACTTTGTTGAGAAAATATTAATGTTGATCCCGAAAGGGATAGAAGGAATAAAACTAATGTAACTCTCTTTTTCTTCATAATGATTCTTGTCATTCTTCTAATACATAAAGATAAAACTAATTTTCGACCTTAATATTGTGTAACTGTCACAAAATGATCATTTGGCCTGAAGACCTTGCAATCTCACCGTTTCCGGTAAAAATAGTAACTGTATATGGATATATTCCCCCCGCGACTTTTCTTCCTCCCTCATCATTGCCATCCCAAACCATCGGTGGCAGATTATAGCCGGATGATTCGACCTTTGTCTTTATAATTTTTATTAATCTTCCATCAATATCAAAGATATTTATCGTAACAGATAATTCATTATCGGGTCTGTTATGTTCGAGACTTATATTGGTTTTATCAGAGAATGGATTAGGATAATTAATAAGTCTACTTAGCACGAATTTTCCGCCTGTCACCACCCGGAATGAAATCGTTTTTTCTGAAGAGTGATTTAAATTGTCCCAGGCTTTTACTGTAACAGAATGACTGCCCTCACTCAACCCTGACAGAGCATAATTAATCGTCCCTCTCATGTAGTTATCGAAATCATTCTTAAAATAACTGTTTAATATAAATGATCTGTCAGGATCATTATCGAGGAATCCTGTTAAATCGTGTCCGATTCCTGATCCCGTCGTATTGATTCCCGCCTGATCATTTATTATTGCGAAGAGCCTGGGATCGCTGTCTGTTAATCCACCGTCTCTGAAGAGTGTGTCGTTCATAAATAACTTAATATTAGGACCCTCATTATCAACAGGGATGGATTTAATGAAACCGCCTACAATTATATCGTTGAAACTCCCATTCATATCTGCTTTATCATCATTAGCATAATAGCTGATTTTCCCGGAGCCGAATGAATAATCAATATCTCTTGGAACAATAAATGTAAATCTGAATCTGCCGTTTTTTGCCATTGTCTTGCCACTGAAAAGAATGTTGTTCCTGAGATTGAAAGTCATACTTTCCCCACCGTCGTTAGCGAGGGTCTTTATTTTACTCGGTTTATCATAAATGATTGGAGATACTACCCCATTAAAAGTGTTTAGAGTATTTCCGAGAGGATCTTCTATATGGCCTGTAATTGTGATAAGAGAAAGCGCTTTCAGACTGTCGATCTTATCATTAACCGATACATTATTAACTGAGTCTGTAATGACCCTGCCATGGTAAGGGTAGGCAAGCTTTAAAGCCGGATCACCAAGCAGGGTGAAGTTCCTTTTATTCGGGCCTGATCCTGAGTTGTTTTTGGCGATCTTAATTATGTCCCCGAAACCCAGAGGATTGCCTAATTCGTCATGATTAAAAGCGCAACTAAATATATTCCTGTTCAGGTCATAATTTGGACCGGAATATACAACTCTAGTAGTAGACATTAATGCAATACCGCCGCCACCTTTATTCAGAAGGACCATTTCCCCGCCCGAAGGTTTACCTGTCATTTGCCGGGTTACTATATTAATGTCGATGTCATCGAAACGGCTGAATTCGCATGTGGCTGTAATAAAGAGAGGAAGTTTTCCCCCATTTTTCCAGGAATTAATATCTTCTGTTGTGACCACCCTTTCGGCTGCTAGACCATTTGCGTTTCCATGTCCGGTATAGTTGAAAATAAGGCATCCGGAGTTGATGCGATCGTTAATTGCTTTATTCACCTCCGGATAGGATTGCCCGTTCACTGTTGTAACCTGGGGGAAGGCATCGAGATAGATTTTATCAATATTATATGCAGGTACACTGTCATTAATGACGACCGCAAGACCTTCAGCATCAGACATGTGAGTATTTCCATCTTCATCATCAGCAGAAAGGCATATCACATTTTTCCAGTCGCCCATATTTACAGGATCGAGATATCTTTTAATCTTTGAAAGGACTATACCTGCCTGGGTTGTATCAGAAACCGGCAGACGGCCGATTCCAATAGCTTCCTTACCATCGGCTTCTCCCTCTCCATCACCCAGAAGACCGTAAAAATCATCAGAGGTAAAAGAAGAAACAACAACATTAGAATTCTGTGACTGATAGGTAGGAATGAAATTGGGATTATTGGGAGGGGGCGTTTTATTTTCATAAGATCCATCGCCGAAGAGCAGCAGGTATTTAAGAGGATGAGCGCTGCCTTTCTGTTTCATGTATTTCATTCTCAGGAAATTTCTGATCGCCACAATATCAGGTATCCCTCCTGAAAATTCATTATAGATCTGTTCAGGTGTAACTATCAGGGAAATCAAACCGTCGTTCTTTAGATGAATATCTGCAAGTTCTTCAGCATAAGCTCTGAATAATGGATGAGTGAGAACAATCATATCGGCCGGGGAAGAGGAATGTAGATCCTGGTTCGGAACAGCAGTTTGTTTAATCAGAGGTACAATTGCATTGTCTGTAGTAAATGCTATAAAAGTCTTAAGAGTATCAGTGGCACTTTTAAAAGCAATATTCTCTCCGTTTCTGGAATATTGAATCTGCTTAACATTGAGAGGATCAGTAACATCCCAGATTTGAGCATTTGTGCTTAGACTTCTGATAGTGAACCCGGTTATCCTTCCGGGTGCAACAGATTTTGAATCACTATATTGCATTTCTGAGCTGTAAAACGAATTTGATCTTCTCCCCTGAAGAGTTATCCAATCAAGCCATCCATGCGCCCCTGGCTCACCATTATTATAGAATGTAATATCATAAACAGGAGATGTGGAGGAGGGTTTGATCGAGCCCGTTGAATCAGTGATCTGGGCATATGTTCCAGTATAATCAGAAAGATCTACTCCATCTGCCTGGATGCTTTTTTGAAGTGAGTTTCCTTCGTAAAGCCTGAAGATGGTGGGTACTGATGCCCTTGCTGCAACCCTTATATTGTATTTAACATCTTCTGAAGTTACGAGGTCTGTGAAACCTGGGTCAATATGTACTGTTGAAATCTCCTGAAACCACTCTCTTCCTGATTGAATAAGGTTTACAATATCCAGTTCATGTATAAATAATGCATCTGATTCTGATGAATTGTAAGTTGCAGGCTGGACTGGTTCTGTGACGGTCACGATCTTCTTACCCGAAATAGGGCCCGAGGTCAGGAAATAAAAAGCAGTGTCAGAATAATTGTGATGCAGATAATCATAAGTTCCTGTTGTCGGGTTATAATTCCACCTTCCCGTTCCTTTTGCAAAGAACAGCAGATAATCTCCATCGTTAAATACGCCATCACTTCCTGTAGATGTGAGAATAGACAACTCTTTCAGGTCGTCGGGTTTTGGTGCATCATTATAGTATGATAACTGACCGGTATTGTTGCCAAAAATCCTCGGATTTGACGGATTCTCCAAACCGAGCTGTTTAAGTTTAGAATAATCAATTCTGTATATTCCGTCAGAAGTTACTGCGATCTTGAACCATAACCCTTGAGAGAGTATTGAAGAGGAAGAATAACTATCTTTGGAATTCTGCGCAAATAAATCAGCTGAAAGAAGCAATAGTGATACCGATATTTGAAAAATTCTTCTCATTCCACTGACAAAGATAGAAATGTGCTTTCTGTTTGCTAGTTTATTTTGTTTTTTTGTATATTATGGCTTAATATAATAATAACGATATCATTACGTTGATATTGCAGTAATTTTTAATATGTTGTGGCGCCTTAGCAAAATATTTGTATTTATCTTTCTTCTGCCTGCTTATTGTTTTGGGCAGGAGACTGATCCGGGGCCGGGCTACCAGATGATGATGATGATGAATCCTTCACTGGCAGGAATAGGTGGAGACGGGGTATTGAGATTGTCTTATCTTGACTTTTATCCCGGGAATAATTATAACCTTCATTCTGTTTATTTTTCATACGACTCTTATTTTTCTGAATTGCACGGGGGAGCCGGAGTATATCTCTCCGATGATTACCTGGGTGGAATTATTAACGATTTCAGGGGAGGATTATCGTATGCGTATTTTTTGCAGGCGGGGAAGGATTTCTTTATAAATGGCGGTCTTTCAGCTTCAATTTACCACAGGGGATTTAACTTTGACAATGCAATTTTACCTGACCAGATTGATCCGCTCGGAGGAGTATCAATTCCTTCTTCTGAAATACTGTCATCCTCAGGAAGAACAGTATTTGATATAGGAGCAGGATTTCTCTTTGCCTCAGGGAAATTTACCGGCGGTTTTTCAATAAATCACCTTGCCGAACCCGATATATCAGCTACAGGCAATTTCAGCGAAAGGTTAAAACGAAAACTTCTCGTCCACGTGTCGGAGGATTTCACTCTTAACAAAGAGCAAAATCTAAAAATCCAGCCTCTGACATTCTTTGAGATACAGGGAAGATTCATCAATGGTGGCGCAGGTATGGCATTAGAAAGTAAATATCTGTCAATTAATGCCGTAGTTTTAGGTGATAATGGGAAAAACCTGAATATTCAAACAGGATTTTCTTTCAGTGCCGGCAGAGTCACTGGGTTTTACAATTATCGCTTTAATGCAGTCTCAGGAAATAAACTATTGCCATTTTCGCTTCTGCATCAGACAGGGCTGGCATTTAGTTTAAATAATGTTGAAAAAAGAAATACAATTAAAACAATAAATTTCCCTAAATTGTAGTTATATTTGATGAGTAAAAAGAATGATTTAGTAAAAATTGTTATATTTGGGTATTCTTAAAAGCCATAAAACTAAAGGAGTTATGTATAAATTCAGAGCCTTACCAGTTGTTTTAATCGCTGTCTTGCTTTTTACATCCTGTATATTTAAGAAAAAGGGGAAAGATAATGTTTCCACTTCTACAGGATGGAAGTATAATGATCCGGACAACGGCGGATTTGAAGTTGCACTTGGAGCCGATCAGAAAACTGGTCCTGGTCTGGTGCTAATAGAGGGGGGCCGTTTTACAATGGGACAGGTTACTCAGGATGTTATGTTCGATTGGAATAACAAACCAAGAACAGTTACAGTATCTTCATTTTATATGGATGAAACGGAGGTTAAGAATGTTGACTACCGTGAATACCTTTTCTGGCTGCGCAGGGTTTACAAAGACTATCCTGAAGTTTACAGAAGAGCCTTACCTGATACACTGGTCTGGAGAACACCGATGGGATTTAATGACCCGTATGTACAATATTATTTCAGGCATCCTTCTTATAATAATTATCCGGTTGTCGGCGTCAGCTGGGTAAAAGCAAATGATTTTTGTCTCTGGAGAACCGACAGGGTTAATGAACAATTACTCATTGACGAGGGAGAACTGAACCCCGATCCGAATCAGACAAATGAAAAGAACTTCAATACTGAAGCTTATCTGGCAGGTCAGTATGAAGGTGTCGTAAATCAGTTGCGCCCAAGCCTGGATCCAAATCAGACGGAACGCCGCACAAACTTTGAAGATGGGGTATTGCTTCCCAGTTACAGACTGCCTACAGAAGCTGAGTGGGAATTTGCCGCTTATGCTCTCCGAGGCAATACATTTGAAGAGAGAATTTATGAAAGAAGAATATATCCCTGGGATGGGCATAACGTCAGAAATTCATCAAAAAAGAACAGAGGTCAGATGATGGCTAACTTTGTAAGGGGAAGAGGCGACCTGATGGGAGTAGCCGGAAGCCTTAACGATAACGGAAGTATTACCGTCGACGTCAAATCCTACTGGCCAAATGACTATGGACTTTACTGTATGGCAGGAAATGTCAATGAATGGGTTTCGGATGTTTACCGCCCTCTTACTTCTGAAGATGTTGATGCCTTTAATCCTTTCAGAGGAAACGTTTTTACAGATCTGAAACGCGACGTAAATGGTTCGGTTTTACCTAAAGATAAACTTGGCCGTTTAATTCTGGATACCGTTAAAGATGTGGATGTTGCAAACAGGTATAATTATCAGAAAGGCGATTACAGAAACTACAGGGATGGAGACCTTCAGTCAGCTATACCCGGAGGAGGAGGAAGCGATTTTACAGTTGAGGACGGGAAAAAAGGTTCTCTCAGAATGTATGCACAGGATAATTCTCAAAACGCAAATGATTTTGTAACTCTGATTAATGATAATGCACGTGTATATAAAGGCGGATCATGGCGAGACAGAGCCTATTGGCTCAATCCTTCCACAAGAAGGTTCCTTGATCAGGAAAGCAGCCGAGATGATATCGGCTTCAGGTGTGCAATGATCAGGGTTGGAAGTCCTTCCGGTTTATAGAATCTGGTTCTCTGACAATATTAGCCTCATTATTCGATCATAATGAGGCATTTTTTTACGAGTATGAAGACTGAACAATTATTTAAACTTTTTAAAGAGTCAACAGGTGTATCTACCGATTCCCGCACAGTGAAAAAAGGTCAGATTTTCTTTGCACTATGGGGTGACAATTATAACGGAAATAAATTTGCTTCGGAGGCTCTTGCACATGGCGCCAAGTGTGCGGTAGTAGATGATCCCCTGTTTGAAACTGAAAGTACAATACTGGTAGATGACTGTCTCTTTGAACTGCAGGCTCTGGCATCGCACTACAGGAAGGAACTGAACGTTCCGGTACTTGCAATAACAGGAACAAATGGTAAGACAACTACCAAAGAATTGCTTGCAGCAATCCTTTCAAAAAAGTTTAAAATTCATTATACTCAGGGAAACCTGAATAATCATATCGGTGTTCCTCTTACAATTCTGTCAGCTCCTGCTGATACTGAAATGTTAATTATAGAAATGGGAGCAAGCCATTTAAGTGAGATCAGAACATTATGTCTCATTGCAAAACCTGATTACGGGATAATTACAAATATCGGCACCGCCCATATTGAGGGATTTGGATCGGTAGATGGTGTTGTAAAGGCAAAAACAGAATTATATGAACATCTTCGCAGGGTAAACGGGATTGCTTTATATAACGAAAAAGATCCCCTGCTGACAGAAAAAATATTCAGAATCGTAAACAGGGCTGTCCCATTTTCTGATCCTACCGGTATTGATCTCATTCTTGAACAGATGCCATCTGACTTTAATCTCAGAATATCAATTACCTATCTTCATCATTCGTATGATTTAAATACCAACCTTTTTGGCAGCTATAATTTCGAAAATGTGAGGGCAGCAGTTGCTACCGGCCTGTTTCTTGGTGTTGAGATGAAAGATATTATTGAATCCGTTGAAAAATACCAGCCAGCCAATAACAGATCGCAGATTAAAAATACTAAAAACAATACACTTATTTGTGATTCTTATAATGCCAATCCAACAAGTATGTCTTTAGCGCTGGAATCTTTTTCAGCAATTAAAGCTGACCACAAAATAGTCATCCTTGGCGATATGCTTGAACTTGGTGACAAGAGCGAGGAGGAACATCTTAAGATGTTAAAAGTGGTTCAGTCGCTTAATGCAGAAAAGGTTTTTCTTGTAGGTCCTGTATTTCATAAAACATCTTCGAAATCAGGCTTTAAAGCCTTTGATAAAGTCAATAAGCTCATGGAATTTCTTAAAAGTGAACCATTAAAGGGGAACACAATACTTATTAAAGGTTCCAGAGGTATCAGACTCGAGAAAATTTATGACCTCCTGTAAAAGATTATTTTAATTATTTTTCGGCTCCGGTAAAAATTATGTTTATTAAAAGAACCTCAGATCTGCTACCTAATCTGACTCTAGGTCCCCACAAACCGTATCCTGATGAAACTATAAAATTCGTATTCCTCTTTTTCATATAACCATAGCTTAATTCGTAAATCATTCTGGTAACATAATTAAGCGGCCACATCTGCCCGTTATGTGTATGTCCCGAAAGCTGCAGATCAATGCCATACTTTGCGGTTTCGTCAAGATGGAATGGCTGATGATCAAGCAGTATAACAGGTTTGGTAGTATCTACCTGTTTCATAAGTTCACCCAATGGCAATCTTTCTTTTCTGTAAAAACGGTATGAATCCCGGTCGATTCTCCCAATGAGTTGAATTCCACCTTCAAGAGTTACCATTTCATCTTTTAATACTCTTATGCCTTTGCTCTCAATATAAGGAATAGTGCGACTTGCTCCACCAATAAATTCGTGGTTGCCGGTAATTGCATAAAGACCATCAACGCACTTTGGCCAGGTAAAATACTGAAGCAGATCGCCTCTCAGTACAGGGCCTATTTCGCCATCAACTATATCTCCAAGCAACAAAACCAGATCGGGTTTCAGATCCTTTATCATTCCTGACATCTTTTTCAGGCTTCTTTTTCTTATGATACTTCCCAGATGAATATCAGACACTGCAGCTATGCGTAATGTTTTAACCGATCCGGCCGGCTTGTTTATTGTGATATTGTATTCCCTGGTAACAGGTACTAAAGCATTAATGAAACCTGCTATTATTAAAAGGGAAGATGCAGAAGAAATAATTATGAATGACCATTTCCTGAATAAAAAGATATTATCACCGGATATAATTCCGGGAATTCTCAGAATAAGTAAAATAATGTCTGAAAGAAGAAAAAACAAAAAGCCATAAAGCATGAAAGCCAGCCAGAATCCCCCCACAATATTCAGAATATCTGTAATAACCGAGGAATGTTTTGATTCAAGAATCTTTGCAACAATAAAAAGCACGGCAAGCAGAAAAAACGTAATTGAATAGAGGATCCTGTTTCTTTGAAGACAAGGGAGTGCCTTATATCCTTTATAAAACAGATAAATGTTTACAAGTGAGTAAATTGTGAGTACTATGGAAAAAAATACAATCATCTGATATTTCTTCATTTTATTTCAGTTTTACGATATAAGGCTATTATAAGTTTTATTGCCTTTTATATAAAACTCAAAAACAATACTCTTGTTCAAAATAGAATCCTGGATATGGTCCGTTTCCAGTTTGCTTACAGCCTTCCTCTTTTCACGGAGTTCATTTATAGCTTTATTGTAATCCATATGAGCTTTCCAGACGGCCCTGACACTTTGGAGACTACCTTGCATGAGAAAATAAATTGCAGCTAATCCGTCTAATATTCTTCTGATAAACAATATAGTATGTAGTTTATTGTCAGGCAGGTTTTTATAAAGTAGAAACAGACTGTTTCTGAAGTTGAGATATGTTTTGAAAGAAGAACTATAAGAAAGGGTGCCACCTCCAATATGATAAATCACCGAGCCTGGCAAAAAGCAGACGCGATAGCCGGCTTTATGAAAACGCCAGCACAAATCGATCTCTTCCATATGAGCAAAGAAATCGGCATCGAAACCACCGCATTTTTTCCATGCTTCACTCCTTACGATCATACATGCCCCGCTTGACCAGAAAACATCAATCTGATTATCATACTGCCCGTTATCTTTTTCAGTTTTATTTATTATTCTACCGCGACAGAATGGATAACCGTACTTGTCTATAAAACAGCCTGCCGCTCCGGCATGCTCGAAATGATCTTTCTGATAATAAGATAGTATTTTTGGTTGGCAGGACGCTACATCGGGATTGTTATCCATAAAGCTGACAAGCGGATGAAGCCAGTTTTCAGTAACTTCAATATCGGAATTCAACAGAACGAAGTATTTAGCATCAAGCTGATTAATAGCGAGATTATATCCCCCGGCAAAACCATGGTTTTTATCCATTTTTATAAGTTTTACCTCACTGAAGTTTTCAGCGACCCATTCGGGTGAGCCGTCTGTCGATCCATTATCAGCCACACAAACTAATGTCTCGTTGTCCATGGAATATTTAACAACCACACCAAGGAACATTTTCAGAAATCCGATGCCATTCCAGTTTAATATTACAATTGCTGTTTTAGTCATTTTCAACCGGCTTTTTGTGCTTCCAGCGGCGATGGCTCCAGATCCAATATTCTGGGTTTTCTTTGATTATCTCTTCGAGTCTCCTGACGTGCTTTTCTGTTATCGCTTCTTCGGAAAGCCCTTCTGTGTGGTCAAAAAGAAGTTCTATATTAAGATTGTAATAACCCCGTTTTACTTTCTGAACATGGAAAAAGACTATTGCCATATCATACTTTGAACCGATCTTCCCTGCTCCTGTAAATACAGCAGTATCCTGATTTAGAAAAGTTGTCCAGTATTTAATATCTCCTTTTGAAGGTATCTGGTCGGAAATGAATACGGAAACAGTATTTATGTTATTCTTTCTGCAGTTGATAATTTCTCTTATAACCTGAGATGTAGGAGTAAGAACTATGCCGTGCTCGGATCTATGATTATTTATAAACCTGTTGAAATACTTGTTTTGTAATGGTTTATAGATTATTATGGTTTTATATTTCAGATAATACGGAAGCAGCGTAGGCCATTCCCAATTATTATAATGACCCATAATAGCAATTATGTCTCTTTTCTCCTCTCTGAGTTTATCGATAATTTCAAGATTGCTGTAAGTAAACCGTTTCTTCTGGTCGGCTCTGGTCATATGAGTCGACTTGAAAGTCTCAATAAGAATATCTGACAGGTGTCTGTAGAATTTTTTTTCAATGATTTTAAGTTCCTTATCAGTTTTTTCGGGGAATGAGTTTTTAAGATTGGTCGCAACAACATTCCTGCGATATGACACAACGTAATAAAGTACCAGATAAAGAAAGTCGGAAAAGATATATAGAACCGGTAAAGGCAATAGGGTAATAATCCAGTTTATTCCGTAGAAGAGGTAGTATCCGATAGCTGCCATCCAAAAAAGCTTTAATTTTTCATAAATTTACTTACAATTTCCAGGAATTCAGCAAAAACATCACTATTCGCAGCTATAAATTCTTTTCCTGTGAGACCTTTCTCATTGCCTGAAAAATCACTCACTTTACCTCCGGCTTCCCTAACCAGCAACATCCCAGCTGCAATATCCCATTCATGAAGGCCGTATTCATAGAATCCTTCGAATCTGCCACAGGCAACATAAGCAAGATCAATTGCAGCAGAACCAAGCCGCCTGATGCCGTGGGTATGATTACAGAAATAGGTAAGACATTTCATATATGAATCAAGAAGGTTTAAATCATTGTATGGAAATCCCGTAGCTACAAGACTGTCAGCAAGCTTCGCGGCTTTAGACACATGAATTTTCTTGCCATTTAGCCATGCACCTCCTCCTTTCCAGGCAGTAAACGATTCATTCCCACTGATTTCATAAACAATACCGGCAATAACTTCATCATGTTCCTTTAATCCAATACTGATTGCATAAGGATGGAGCCCATGCAGGAAATTGGTCGTACCATCTAGAGGATCAATTATCCAGCAGTATTTCAAACCGATTTTTTTTGATGTTCCTTCTTCAGTAACAAATCCGGCTTCAGGTAGCTGCCGGCTCAATTTTTCAACAAGCATTTTCTCGGAGCCTTTATCAACATAACTGACAAAATCATTCAACCCTTTTTTTTCTGTCCTTGTGATGTCGAATCCCTTAGATTCATTAAGAATAAAAGCACCTGTTTCACGGGCGGCTTTTTCAAGTTCCGTGCATACATATTTAAGATCAATCATTTGTTATTCAATTAGTTCAATACTCATTCTTCCTGATGGAGATATCTTATTCAACCTTACTTTTTTTATCTGACCAGTTAGCCTGGATTCCCATGGATGTTCCACCCTTATATAATTTGATGTAAAACCCGTGATCAGTCCTTCATTTCGGGTACCTTCAAATAAAACATTTGTTATCTGACCAATATTCAGTTTATTAAATATATGGTTTTTCTTTTGAGAAAGACTAATGAGACTTTTACTCCTTTTCTCTTTTACCTTGTATAATACTTTCCCTGGAAGATTTTCTGCCACAGTATCTGGTCTTTCGGAATATGTGAAAACATGAAGGTAGGATAGAGGAGTCTCTTCAAGCAAGGAATAAGTGTCATCAAAATCAGAATCTGATTCACCCGGGAATCCAACAATTACATCAGCTCCTATTCCTGCTAATGGCATTTTTCCCATTATCATTTTTATCTTGTCAGTGAAGATATCCCTGGTATACCTTCTTCTCATAAGCCCAAGGATTTTATTACTTCCGCTTTGCAGAGGGATATGAAAATGAGGCAGGATCTTTTCATTTTGTAATGTCAGTTCAATAAGCTCATCAGTCAACAGGTTTGGTTCAATAGAAGATATTCTGAACCTTTCAATGCCCTGAACCTTAATAAGTTTTTTAAGTAATCCTGTAAATGAATCTCCGGTCGATTTTCCAAAATCACCAATATTTACACCTGTTAAAACAATCTCTTTGACACCTCTTCCGGCAATAAGCTCTGCTTCACTTATTATTGTAGAGATTTCAGGATTTCTGCTTCGTCCTCGAGCCAGGGGGATTGTACAGTATGAACAACCGTAGTCACATCCATCCTGAACTTTGAGGAATGACCGTGTTCTGTCGCCCAATGAATATGAGGGGCTAAAGCTATTGGTGGAATTAAGATCGCAGGAATGAATTTCTGTTTTATTTTTCTTAATAAAACCGTTTAAATAATCGGATATCTCGAACTTCTCGTTTGTTCCAAGTACAAGATCTACTCCGGGGATAGAAGATATTTCCAGAGGTTTTAGTTGTGCATAACAACCAATAACTGCTATAAATGCCCCTGGCGAGAGATTTATGAATTTTTTTATTGCCTGTCTGCATTTTTTATCTGCCGTACAAGTGACAGAACAGGTATTGATAATGTAAATATCAGCTTTTGAGCTTGCAGGAACTCTTTCAAATTTCTCTTCAGGAAATGATCTTGAAATAGTTGATGTCTCGGCAAAGTTGAGTTTACACCCGAGCGTGTGGAAAGCTACTTTCTTCTTTTCTTGATTCATTTTATTGCCACTGAGGCGCAAAGGTTCACATTCTATCAATTATCCTGCCACTTATGCCTTATACCTTTTGCCTTTTTACTTTTTACTTTTGTCTTACAGTAACTTACTTGCAAGTTCAGCAAGGAAACTTCGTTCCCCCTTTACAAGGTTAACATGAGCAAAAATCTCCTGATCCTTCATTTTATCTGAAAGGTAACTCAATCCGTTTGATGCTGTATCGAGATATGGGGAATCTATCTGTTCAATATCACCTGTAAACACCATTTTAGTTCCTTCTCCGGCTCTTGTAATAATTGTTTTAATCTCGTGGGGTGTGAGATTCTGTGCTTCATCAACTATGAAGAAAATGCTTGAAAGACTCCGGCCTCTTATGTATGCCAGTGGTGTTATTACCAGCTTATCGTCTTTCATCATATCATTAATCCTCAAAAATTCAGGGCTCTGGTGACTGAATTTATGTTTGATAACCGTCAGATTATCATACAGAGGTTGCATGTAAGGGTCCATCTTTTCTTTAACATCGCCTGGTAAAAAGCCAAGATCCCGATTAGCAAGAGGCACAATAGGGCGGGCAAGAAAAATCTGTTTGTACCTCTTGTGTTGCTGCAATGCAGCAGCAAGGGCAAGAAGTGTTTTTCCGGTTCCTGCTTTGCCGGTTAATGAGACAAGTTGAATATCAGGATTCGACAGAGCTTCGATAGCAAATGTCTGTTCAGCATTTCTTGGATCTATCCCATATGTTGTTTGTTTGATTACCCTGCTCAGGGTTTTGTTAACAGGGTTATAATGCGCAAGAGCACTGGACCCATTGTTTTTCATGATAAAAAACTGATGTCCGGTAAGATTTGGTTCAAGATTGAATTCTCCCGATCCGACCCCTTCCGGAACTTCGTAAAGTCTGCTAATGGATTCCTGACTTACCCCCTCGAGTATCCTGATCCCTTTGTAGAGATCATCAATATTGGCAACCTTGTCGTTTTCGTAGTCCTGAGCAATTATCCCCAGTGATTTTGCCTTCATCCTGAGATTAATGTCCTTGGTAATCAGCACCACCGTTTTATCTTTATTTGTGCTGCAGACATACTCGGCAATTGCCAGAATTCTATGATCAGCCGTCCTTTCAGGAAAGGATTGACTAACCTTTTCCGAGAAGTCTTTGCCGGTCTCAATATGCATGTTTCCAAGATTTTCTCCAAGAGGAATATTGGCAGTCAGCAGCATATCACCTGAAAGTTTGTCTAGCTCCCGTGTAAATTCGCGTGCATGAAAGTTGATCAGATCGTTACCTCTTTTAAATTTATCAAGCTCCTCAAGCACAACAATAGGAATAATAATATCATTCTCTTCAAAATTGTAAATACATTTATAATCATGAAGTAAAACGTTGGTATCTATAATAAAAAGTTTCTTGTTATGTTTCCTTCTCATTGTTAATTATTTAATATCAATAGCTTACATCTTAATAAAGAGACATGATCATACCCTGCAAAAATAACTATTTTAAGGTATAAATTGTAATGTAACTGTTAAGTTTGTTATTTTGCCGGGAAAAGTTAAAATAAGTTGATATATATTGAAACAAATTGTAAGAAATATGCCAGTCGCCTGACGCCGATTGCCTGACGCCTCTTTCAATTAACAAGCAACATTGAACTATGACTTACTCCCAAACTCTCGACTTCCTGTTCAGCCAGCTTCCTGCCTATCACAGGATAGGAAAGGCTGCCTACAGGAGCGACCTGGAAAATACAATTCTGCTTGACAATTATTTTAAAAATCCTCATTTTAAGTACCCAACAATTCATGTTGCCGGGACAAATGGCAAAGGGTCTGTTACACATATGATTGCTTCTGTTTTGCAGGNNGGTGAAATGATCTCTGAAAATGATGTGGTTACTTTTGTTACAAAACATAAGAGTATTATTGAATCTTTAAAACCCTCTTTTTTTGAAATGACTGTAGCTATGGCTTTCAATTACTTTGCTGAATGCTATATTGATGTTGCAGTTATTGAAGTTGGTCTGGGAGGAAGACTCGATTCAACAAATATTATAAAACCGGTCTTATCTGTAATTACAAACATCGGCCATGATCACTTGGATCTACTTGGTGACACTCTTGAAAAGATTGCTGTTGAAAAGTCAGGAATCATAAAAAAGAATACACCGGTTATAATAAGCGAAACACAACCTGAAATAAAAAATGTTTTTATTAAAAAAGCTGAAGAAAACGATTCTGAGGTCTTGTTTGCTGATGAGGTTTTTTCATGCGGTCTTGAGCAAAACGATAATCCTGGCAGTGGAAGAGGATATCTGATGACTGACTTATCAACAAATCATCAATTCGAAGGCAAAACATTCCTTGAGGGTGATTACCAGTCAAAAAATCTCCAGGCGGTTTTTGCGGCTTTAAAATTATTAAAAAATATTTTTACGGTCTCAGAAGAAAATATTTCTGAGGGTATCAGCAATGTTATCATAAACACTGGCCTTCAGGGACGATGGCAGATATTGGGCTTTTCCCCTTTAACAATTTGTGATACAGGACATAACAGAGAGGGTTTGGAATATGTCATGAATCAGATAAAAATGGTTCCACGATCTGCTTTACATATCGTAATAGGTTTTGTAAAGGATAAAGATCTGGGATCAGTTTTACCTCTTTTTCCGACCGATGCAATTTACTATTTCACAAAGGCTTCGGTACCCCGGGCTCTGAATGAGATTAAACTCAAAACGGAAGCTGAGAAATACGGACTTGCCGGACAGAGTTATCCTGATGTCAGAACGGCTCTTTATTGGGCGAGGAAGCAAGCAAATAAATCGGACCTGATTTTCATTGGAGGAAGTACTTTTGTTGTAGCTGAGGTTTTATAAGTTATGGCATCCCAATAGTTTAATGTGATTTTTTAATTAAATTTGTGAATAACTATTCTCCCTTATATGAAAAAAAGTTTAGCGTTTATTCTCTGGATTGTTACATTCATTACACTTAACGGTCAAACAGAAAAGAAGATTACAATTCTTCATACAAATGACCTTCATTCCCGTATTATCGGGTATGCTCCTGAATCACAATATTCACCACTCGCTGTGAATGATGATAAAACAGTAGGAGGATTTGCCAGAATAGCTTCTATAATTAAATCTGAAAAAGAAAGTAACAAAGGAATAATTCTCGTACTTGACGCCGGTGATTTCATGATGGGAACACTTTTCCCCGCTGTTGAAGAAAAATCAGGATTCCAGCTGCGGTTAATGAAATCGATGGGATACGATGTCACCTGTCTGGGTAACCATGAATTTGATTTCGGACCCGAATGGTTGGCTACAGTCATAAATGCCTCCCACAATAAAGGAGAGATTCCTCAAATACTCGCAGGAAATGTAGTGTTTAATAAAAAAGATTTGAGAGATGATGCACTTGAAAAACTTTTTTCCGACAACTTAATTGCCAGGAAATTTATTATGACGAAAGATGGCATTAAATTCGGTTTTTTTTCAATTCTCGGGAAAGATGCCGCTAAGGATGCTCCCCGTGCGGTTCCGGTAACTTTTGAGAAACAATCCGCTTTTGCGAAGAAAATGGTGAAGGAACTCAAAACAGAAAAATGTAACATAATAATATGTATTTCGCATTCAGGTGTGACTAAAGAAAAGAACGGAGAATGGGGAGGTGAAGATGTTGACCTTGCCAGGAAAGTTAAAGGAATTGACATTATTATCGGAGGACATACACATACTAAATTGGATCAGCCAATTATAGTTAATGGAATTCCTATTGTTCAGGCAGGAGAATTTGGTCAGTTTGTTGGTTGTCTGAACTTATCATATTCCTCAGAAAAACTGAAAGTCGAAAGTTACAAGCTTATTCCTGTCGATGATAATTTAAAGGGAGATGAACACATAAACAAACTTATTGATGAACAGAAAGAAAAAATCAATGAGGAAATCCTCAAACCACTTGGGATGGATTATAGCAGACCTGTTGTCGAATCTGATTTCAGACTTGAGGGCAATGATGTCGGAGATTACGTAAATAGCAATATCGGACCTCTTATTGCCGATGCAATACACTATTATGTAAATATTCACAATAGCAAGGGAACAGATATCAGCATGGTTGCCGCCGGCATGATATTCGATAGAATTGTTCCAGGTGTACAGATGGCACCTGATATCTTCAGGGTGATGCCTCTGGGATCGGGGAATGATGAAATTCCTGGTTATGCGCTTTCCAGATTATATATTAGAGGCAGGGAGTTGAAGAATGTTCTTGAAATATTACAGGTTGCTGCCAAATCGAAACCGGAGGATTATTGTTACTATTCGGGTCTAAGAGTTGACTTTAATCCTGAAAAAGGTTTATTCCATAAAATTAAAAAGATTGAGATAGTGCATAGTGATGGCACCATGATAAATGTTGATTTTTCGAAGAAGAATAAATCTCTCTATTCAATAACTGCGGATTCTTATATGCTCGATTTCATTGGCATTATTAAAAAAATGAGTTTTGGTATTATTAATGTGGTTCCAAAAGATGAAGCCGGAAATAAGATAATAGATATGAAAAACACTGTCATCGATATGGATGAAAGCCGTGAAGGGGTACAGGAGGGAAAAGAGTGGCTGGCACTAATTGAATTTCTCGGCTCAATGAAAGATATAAATGGTGATGGAATCCCGGATATTGACAGTAAATATGCTGTTCCCATAAAGTGTTTTGTACCTGTTCAGGCCAGATGAAGCTAATAAGTACAATTCACAATCTTTGATGCCAGACTAACTCCTGCGATCGCGGTTATGCTTTGGTAAAGAATTCTTTACGACTTATTTTCTTTTTCTACATCGGCAGCATGGATTATCAGCAACGAATTAAAGAAATATTTTCATAAGTTTGCAGGCTAATGTCAATTTAATGGGAACAAGCATTTATTTCTGGATTGGATTCCATATTTTCATATTCATAATGCTTGCACTTGACCTGGGTGTTTTTCATAAACATACTCATAAAGTACCTGTAAAAGAAGCAATAATATGGAGTTGCGTATGGATAGCACTTGCTCTGCTTTTTGATTTTTTTATTTATACAGATAAAGATTTCGGACCAATTAAAGCTCTGGAATTCCTTACCGGATATGTAATTGAATATTCACTTAGCGTTGATAATATTTTCGTCTTCATTCTTATATTTTCTTATTTTGCAGTTAATAATCAATATCAACATAAAATTTTGTTCTGGGGTATACTTGGAGCGCTGATAATGAGAGGACTATTTATTTTTACGGGAGTGGCTCTAATTAACCGTTTCCAATGGGTAGTTATCATTTTCGGAGGGTTTCTTGTTTTTACCGGGATCAGAATGTTGGTTCAGAAGGAGACACAGGTTGATCCTGAAAAGAATACAATTGTAAGATTCTTCAGACGATTTCTTCCGGTTACTGAATCATTGCATGGAGATAAATTAATTATTGTGCAGAACAGGAAGTTGTATGCCACCCCATTATTCCTTGTTCTCCTGATCATAGAATCGTCGGACCTTATATTTGCGGTTGACAGTATACCTGCTGTTCTTGCAATAAGTAAGAGCACTTTCATCGTTTATACCTCTAACATTTTTGCAATACTGGGATTGCGGTCGCTCTATTTTGCTGTAGCAGGAATTATAGGATATTTCCGATTTCTGAAAATAGGGCTGGCATTTGTACTTACTTTTGTCGGACTGAAAATGCTTGGTTCATTTTTCCATTTTGAGATACCAATACTCATATCCCTGGGAGTAATTGTATCAATTCTTCTGGTATCAATTCTTGCTTCGGTCTTTATTAAACGGGAAGAATAATGATAACACAAAAGAAAAAGCCGCCTGCCGTATGGCCATTAGTGGTCCTTTTCTTCATGATAACAGTGAGCGCAATTGTAATTGGATTTGTTTATTATAATTATCAGAAAAAAACTCTATTAACTGAATCACAACAAGAGCTCTCGGCAATTTCATATCTTAAGATCAGGCAGATCACTCAATGGCGGTTTGAACGGATTGGTGACGGAAAATTCCTTGGCGATAACCTTCTATTGGTCAGAAAATTCATTGAATTTCTTAAAAACCCTGATAAACTGTCTTTGCGAAATGAAATACAGCAGTGTCTGAAGTCTCTTACCGAAACATACGATTATAAAAGTGTTCTTCTGATAGATACCTCCGGAAACGCCAGAATGGCTTTTCCGAATTCCGATACGCTGGTTGGAGATCATCTGCGACCTATGTTACCTGGAATTATTGAGCAACGTGAAGTCGTCCTTACTGATTTGCACAAAGCCAATCTGGCAAGGTTTGTCCATCTGGATCTTATTGTTCCTTTGATTGATCGCAGCCGGAATGATAATCTTGTAATAGGTTTGCTTGCATTGAGGATTGACCCCCAACAAATATTATACCCTTTGCTGCAATCATGGCCAACTTCCAGCAAGAGTGCTGAAACTCTTTTATTGAGGAAAGATGGAGATGAGATTGTTTATCTGAATGAATTAAGACACCTCAGGAATACCGGATTAATACTGAAGAAACCTGCCTCGTCGCAGAATCTTCCGGCGGCAATGGCAATTAGGGGTATTACAGGAACCATCGATGGAATTGATTACAGAAATGTACCTGTTGTAGCTGCTATGAATAAAGTGCCCGGAACACAATGGTATATGGTAGCCAAGATGGATCGGGAGGAAGTACTCTCATCATTGAATTCTCAGATCAGAATGATAGTGATCATACTCATTCTTGTAATATTAACATCAGGTTCCTTTCTCGGATTTCTCATAAGAAATCAACGTGTAATATATTATCGTGAAAGATATGAAAATGAGGTTAACCGACTTGCCCTGATCAAGCATTTCGACTATATATTGAAGTATGCAAATGATATTATACTACTAGTAGATAAGGATTTAAGCATAGTTGAGGCCAATGATCGTGCTTTGGAATTCTACCAGTACACACGTGATGAGTTCATTGGCATGAATGCGGAAAAAATCAGATCTCCCGAAACATTGTCACAGCTCCCTGGTAATGTGAATATTGTTGAAGAAAATGAGTCTGCAACTTTTGAAACTGTTCATTTAAGGAAGGACAATACTACTTTCCCTGTTGAAATCAGTTCAAGGGTAATAACTATCGAAGGATCAAAATATTATCAATCAATAGCTCGCGATATAACTGAGCGTAAACGTGTTGAGAATATACTAAAAGAAAGCGAAGAACGGTTCAGAAAAATATTTGAGGAGAGTCCTTTTTCAATATTAATGAGCGATAAAGATTTTAGCATAATCAGGGCTAATCAATCGTTCTGCAACTTTATTGGTTACAGGGAAGAAGATCTGAAATCATTTACCTTCAGAGATTTTACTCATTCCGATTATATTAGCAACGATGAGATTTCACTCCTGGAACTGGTGTCAGGTAAGATTCCTGTATATCATACTGAAAAAAGGTATATCCGAAATGATGGTTCTGTAATCTGGGGATCGACAACTGTAAGCATCGTCCGTAACAAACAAGATGAAGTTCAGTTCTTGCTTGTGATGATTGAGGATATTACTTCACGGAAAAAAGCTGAAGCTGAACTTATTGCAGCGAAGGAGAAAGCGGAGGAGAGCGACAGGCTGAAGACGGCTTTCTTGCATAATGTTTCACATGAGATTCGTACACCGATGAATGCGATTATCGGTTTTTCAACACTATTGAATGATCCTAAACTTTCTGAAGAAGACCGGCGTCAGTATATTGATATCATATTTCAGAGCGGAAGTCAGCTTCTTTCAATAATTAATGATATTGTCGATATAGCTAATGTTGAGAGTGGTCAGGCAAGACTCAATCTAACGGAGTTTAATCTTAATTCAACACTCATAAGTCTTAATGACCAGTTCAGTATTTATGGGAAACAGAATTTTGTTTCTATCCATCTCAAAACGACACTGTCTGACAAAGATTCCAAAATAGTAACAGATAATACCAAGCTTGTTCAGATACTTTCAAACTTAATAAATAATGCCATTAAGTTCACAAAAAATGGCCTGATAGATTTTGGCTATACTCTGAAAGATAAATATATTGAATTCTTTGTAAGTGATACTGGAATTGGTATCCCGCCTGAGTATCATTCCCGGATATTTGACAGGTTTTTCCAGGTCGATAGCGCAGTATCCAGACAATACAGCGGTACCGGATTAGGGCTTTCGATATGTAAAGGATATGTTGAACTGCTGGGAGGTGAAATTAAAGTTGAATCAGAATTGGGAAAGGGAGCACTCTTTCTTTTTACCATTCCCTATTTAAAGGTCTAAGCTGCCTTTAGCTCAGGAATCTATGTTTTGTCTATCAAAGATATATATCACTTAAACAAGATTTATTCCTCAAAAATTAATTAATCTTTTTCAATGAACATAATATATTTTATTACGTTTAATTAGTCTAAATATAAATAAAAACCATAGTTCTTATGAAAAAGATTTTATTATTTATTCTGGCTGTTTTTTTTGTGACAAATCTGTGGTCACAAAATGCATCCATTTCATCCACCAAAAATGTTGTTAAAGAAGACAGAAATTTCCGGATCCCTTTAATTGGGGAGAGCGCACCTTCATTCACTGCTGAATCTACCAACGGGACAATTAATTTTCCGCAAGATTTTGGACGTAAATGGAAGGTATTGTTTAGTCACCCTCAGGATTTTACACCTGTATGTTCTACTGAAATTCTGGAATTGGCGTACTTGCAGGATGAATTCGACAAACTTGGTGTTAAAATTGTAGTTGTATCAACAGATGCTCTTGATACTCATGTTCAGTGGAAAAAATCTTTAGAAAGCCTCAATCTCAATAACAGGGGCCTTGTTAAAATTAAATTTCCAATTGTTGATGATAATACTGAATCAGTATCAAAAAAATACGGTATGATACATGCTGCAACTAATTCAACTCAGGCGGTAAGGGGAGTATTCTTTATTGATCCTGACAACCTTGTTCAAGCTATTTATTTTTATCCGCGCAATGTAGGCAGGAATACAGATGAAATACTTAGAACAATTACAGCTCTCCAGATTACATCAGAAAATAAAGTTATGACCCCGGTTAACTGGAAAGCAGGTAATGATATTCTTATACCTCTTCCCCCGAAGGCAGATGGAAATAATACAGCAGCTGCTCCAGAAGGTTTTTACAGTCCGGTTTGGTACCTTATGTATAAAAAGGCAGCCAAATAGAGTAATGACATTTTTCGATCAGTTTTTAGATTTGATCAATACAAAATTAGTAAAGCGTTCAGAATTAATTCTGGGCGCTTTTTTTGATATCCATCCGGGCAAGCCCGGAACGTTCCTCAAAAATAAAAACCGATCACTTTTGTGATCGGTTTTTGTGTTGTGGGGGTTGAGGGATTCGAACCCCCGACCCTCTGCTTGTAAGGCAGATGCTCTGAACCAGCTGAGCTAAACCCCCTCAAAAGAGAGTGCAAATATAGATTACATTTTCATTTCTGCAAAAGATTATTAAAACAAATATCAGAGACCATTGAAACAGCAAAGGTCACTTATGGGCAATTCATACGATATTATTGCTGCAGAATACAGGATTTGTCAAACTATTCAGTGTGTTTAAGTGAATAAAATATGGTTTAGTCAAAAAATGTGGCTTATACCAATCTAATCTCGTATAATCATGCAACCTGACGACCGATATATAGTGTCATCTTACTGAGATTATTAAAAAGTTAAGGGTAATATAATAAGTCTTGTTAATTTGTTGAGAACACTTTATAATTAGTATGATACACGTGAAAAAAAAATGCTTACATTCGCTATTGTAAGAAATTGAGTTACTAAACCTGTTGCTTAATAGAGTATACTATAACCCTGTAAGTCGTATTTGTTTGATATATAGTAGATTATATTTAGATAAAAATATTTGAACCTGATCTGTATGGAAAGTAAAAATCCAATTTACCCGATGAATTCGCAAACCTCGTCTTCTCTGTCCTTTACTTTTTTAAGGCACTTTAGAGGAACAGATAGTTTCTTTAACCTGGCTTCTGTGGTTAAAAGGGCTGGTATAGTTGCGATGTTGTTTTTTGCTTTTATGATAACTTCATGGGGGCAAACAACATTTACACTAAATTTGGCTGCTAATGCAAACTGGACGACTGCCGGA
Source organism: Bacteroidales bacterium (assembly GCA_003141495.1). Lineage (GTDB taxonomy): Bacteria > Bacteroidota > Bacteroidia > Bacteroidales > VadinHA17 > LD21. The sequence goes on along the minus strand of PLMC01000106.1, from coordinate 1,460 downwards.
TGGGTTAAAACCGGTACAGCCACCCTCGCAACTTATCCTGGTCAGGTTGGAAGTGAGACACATATTGTTGTGATTAATGGTGCCGGAGTTGCAAACTCAACATTAACCCTTGATGCAAATATTACTCAAAGTGTTTCAGATGTATCAATTAATATTGCTGCGACGAGAATACCGACATTAGCAATCACTACAAACACTTTAACAATGTCTGGTAATTTGTCGGGTGATGGTACATTAACCATGACAACAGGGAGATTGAATTTAGCTGGGAATAACACTTTTTCAGGGACTTTTACATGTGGTACAGGGATAGTAAATTACAACGGAGCTGCTCAGAATGCAGCAGGTCTTATCTATAACAACCTGACTATTTCAGGTGGTAACACAAAAACTCTTAACGGCGCTGCGTCCGTTGGAGGTACTTTGACTCTTACTTCAGGGGTGTTAAGGCTTGGCGCTAACAATTTGACTCTTACAAACACCACGGCTGTCGCTGGAGCCCCGTTTAGCAGTACCAATATGATCGAAACGAATAGTACCGGTCGTTTTATTCGTTCGGCAAATGCCATAAATCCCCTCTTTAGCGGGACCTACCCAATTGGCAGTAATGGCTATTATAACCCTCTGATTATATCTTCGTTACCAGCTGGAGGAGCCGCTGCAAGAAGTGTTTCAGTCACAGCAGTTCCTGCAAATCCTGGTATTCTCACGAATGGCCTGAATAAATACTGGGATATAGTGACATCCGGAATTTCAACGGATGTAAGTACTGTACTTTCATTTCAGTATAATGCCGGTGAAGTAGTGGGCAGTCCTCTATTATTCCTGCCTTACACTAATACTTCCGGAAGTTGGGCAGTTGCCACTGGGCCATCTTTCCCAGGCACTAATCCTGCAACGTCCACAGGAAGCTTAACGATTGATGGTTTCTGGACGGTTGGTTCGCCAGACACTTTTTATTCTTACCAGACCGGCTTTTGGGATCAGGCAAGTACATGGACTTTTGATCCGGGAGGAACAACCGGACCCGGAACGCTGGTTCCCGGGCCAAATGATAAGGTGGTTATTCTTACAGGGCGAACAGTATCTCTGCAGGCTATTAATTCAACCCAAAACCTTGATATTACAATTAATAACGGGGGAATTCTTGATCAATCAACTTATAATTTTACGAACACATTAGCAGCGCTCAGAGGCAATGGTACACTGAAGCTTTCCTCTTCCAGTTTTCCTGCTGCAACAATAAATACTTTTGTCAGTACTGATGGTGGTATAACAGAGTATAATAACTCAGGAGCTATGTCTGCAACACAGGCAACCTATTATCACCTCGTTATCAGGTCCTCCGGTGCAGTTATTCAGGTAAGGGATATTACTCTTAATGGTAATCTGAATGTAAAACAGGGGACTTTTCAGATTAATGATGCTACCAGCAGGAGGCTCAAACTTGTCATTAAAGG
>PLMC01000126.1 GCA_003141495.1 Bacteroidales bacterium | reverse complement strand
TCGGCAATTTAAAGAACGCCCCGAGAGTGCATAATCCACCCTTAAAAAACGGTTTGCAAATGTATGAATTTAAATTTTACTTATCAAAATAAATATGTAAATTTTTGAAAATAGAATTATCAGACTCCTCTCATCTTTTGTTTATGCCTGGTAATCTGCTTTTTAAGGGCATCTATAGCTTCATCAGTTGCTTCTTCAAATGTTTTGCTTTGCTTCCTTGCAAATAAAGGTCCACCCGGTAACTCCAGCTTAATTTCGCTAATTTTATTCTCACGTTCCTGATCTTTGTCTAGCCTAAGATAAACTTCTGCATTAACAATATCTTCATCAAACTGCGTTAGTTTTTCCAGTTTCTGATGAACAAAATCGGTTAGCTTTTTGTCGGCATCAAACCGCACTGAATGAATCTGAATGTTCATAGTAGTACCTCCTGATTTTTTTATTAATATTTAAGCCCTTGGATGAGCCTGTTTATATACTTTTTTGAGTTTTTCAAAGGTGTTATGTGTATAGATTTGCGTAGCTGACAGATTTGCGTGCCCAAGTAACTCTTTTATTGAGTTCAGATCAGCGCCNNAGATAACTATTTACTGTATTATAAACATATTTATCGTACAACTTGTTTCCCTTATCCGTAATAAAAAACCAACCATTTTTTTCTGTCACAACATTGTCATTCCTGACCATAATATACTCCTCCAATCGTTTAACAAATGTCTGAACCAATGGAATTATACGTTGTTTATTTCTTTTACCTGTCACTTTCAAAGAGCCCTCAGACAAATCGAGATCATTATCCCTCAGTCCGATTAACTCCGATCGCCTCATCCCTGTCATATAGAGAAGCTCAATAATTGTCCGGTTTCTTATGCCTGCAAAGCTATCCCCAAAACTATAATTATCAAGCAGATTTGTAAGAGACTCTTCGTCAACGAAAACAGGGAGACTCTTTTTTCTTTTTGGCAGAACAACCTTTTCCAGAGGATCATTTTTAATAACCCCTTCTTTCCTTAAATAGCGATAAAATACCCTGAGACATGAAATTTTTCTATGAATGCTTGTTGTTGAATAGTTCTTGTCGAGCATACTGACAATCCAGGCCCTGATATCGTGAGAAGTAACTGCGACAGGGTCTTCAGGCAGTCCAAGTGATGACAGGAATAAGTAAAACTGGTCCAGATCGTTTAAATAAGATCTGACAGTATGTAATGAATACCGCTTTTCAATTTGCAGATATTGTAAGAACGATTCCTTATGGCTCATGAAGGAACCCTTTTATCTGTGATGTTAAAAAATGAGATGCGTCAGCGTTGATCACTCTTCGCTTTCCTGCATCTTCTGAACATACATTGCCTTCTTGATTTCTTCCCTCCGGCGTACTGAAGGCTTAATGAAAGCCTGACGTGAGCGTAATTCGCGGATCACACCTGTCTTTTCAAATTTTCTTTTGAACTTCTTTAAAGCTCTTTCAATATTCTCGCCTTCTTTTAATGGTACAATAATCATAATTACTATTTCAGTTTTTAAACGAGGCGCAAAGTTAGAGATAGAAAAAGTCTTTTCAAAACATTTAAGGAAATAATTTATCCTGACCGCTTTATTTTTGACATCTGAACAATTTAAAGAGAATTTGCATACCCGTTAGATTTCAATAAAATTACAAGTTTTTCAGGTCTATTACAAATAAAACTAATAATAATTCCCCCTTTGAAGGGGGCAAAGGGGATGTCATGGTATTTGTGGTACAGCATTACTTTTCTCCAGGCCAGATATAACTATTCCCAATGCTCTTATAACATCATTCACATTCCGTTTAACATCGTCATCCTCAAACCTTACAAATCTGACTCCACGACTTTCAAGTTTCTTCTGTCTTCGCAAATCATATTTATATTTATTAATATGACTGCTTCCATCGACCTCAATTGCTAACCTGAGTTCATGACAATAAAAATCAACAATATATTCATCTATAGGTACCTGCCTGTGAAATTCGTACCCGAATGATTTCCTTCTGATCTTAGACCAGAGTAAAGTTTCAGAAGAAGTACATTTAATTCGACGACGACGGGCCTTTTCTTTTAAATTTGGATTGTAATATATTATTTTATTACGTTTCATGTTCAAGTCAAGACATCCCCCCTGCCCCCCTTCAAAGGGGGAATGGTACGGATGAATATCGTTAATCCTCACATTAAATAAATTCTATTCATCATATCTTAGATAGGGTCCCACTTTCCGCGCCTTCCCAACCGAAATTAATTTATTCTCTGTAAGGTCATTAAGCCCTTTTATTCTGCCTTTAATCTCCCTGTACTTTAAGATTGCAGTCACCTCAAATTTTTCAAAATAATGGATATGTGATAGCTCTTTATAACTGGCTGAATTAACATTGATTTTTGTAATCATTGATGAATCTGCAAAAATTTTATCCTTTATAAGCTCATATGTCTCAACCGGCAACCCATAAACTTCTTTTAACTGGTCAATACTGGCATACCCCCCAAGAAGTCGCCTGTACTTAATAATCCTTCCTGATAAAACAGGACCAATTCCAGGGAGTTTTATGAGTGTTGCAGAATCACTCCGGTTTATTTCAATAAGTGGGTTCTTTTGTCTGTGATAATTGCTAACTTTTTGGAGAGGCATTTGTTTATTTTTTACAAACGGAATACGCTTCCCTTCAATTCCATAAGCTCTTTTAATATATGCCGATCCTTTCCTCCCATTATTAATTAGATTACCTGAGATAGCATCGTCAATAGATATACTATCCTTCCCCGAAAGTTTAGAATCATTTTCCGTTTCTGGGATTGTGCCTGTTATATCTTCAATGGCGATCTGGCTATCAGGTATAGTATACCTCAATCCAATTATCAGGATTATGATCAAAAACATGATAAAAGTTGATCTTCTCTCCCTCCGGGTAAATCCAAACCAGTTCTTAATTGGTTCGCTGTTAAAATTCATTTTGACAAAAATGCAATGAGACTCTGCAATATATACAATTATCTGCAAAAATCAGTCAATAAGAGGGAGGAAAAATGAAATCCACCTAACCATTAGAGTTACGCAGAGTAATCATGGATATAATTCTCAGAATGGATATCCGATACCCAGTACAATGGTAAAATCTCTTCTCTTGTAAGGTCCGTTCAGAAATATCCAATGCGATCCTTCTGAAAAAAATGGATCATGAAGCAATGGATCGCGCAGTTTCATTCCTATGTCAACCCTCGCGATCACAAATTTAAGATCGAATCTAAATCCCGTACCGGTACCAATAGCAATGTCTTTATAGAATTTATTAAACTGGAATTGCGATCCTGGACGTGCCAGGTCGTTTTTATAACTCCATATATTCCCTGCATCGAGGAAAATTGCACCCTCGATTATCCAGAAAAGTTTATACCTGTATTCTGCATTTGCTTCTAACTTGATATCTCCTGTTTCATTCAATAGCCTGGATGAATCCGCGTATGACCCAGGACCAAGAGATCTTAACTGCCAGGCTCTGATATCGTTTGCACCACCTTCGAAATATTGCTTTTCAAATGGTACTTCTTTCGAGTTCCCATAAGGTAAAGCAATGCCAAAGAAACCCCGGTATGCAATGGAACTTACATCATTAAACTTATAATTGTATCTTAAATCTAAATCAGTCTTAGCATATTGAGCAAATGGTTGCCCCAATATCTGATAGGTATTATCTGTTTTATTTCCACCTGCAAGCTTTTCAGCCAGTCCAATTAAATTGCCGGCTGTCTCAGCATTTACCCTGAGAAACCAGTATTCTCTTGAATTCTTAATCTTCTGGTTATTAAATATAAATGAATAACTTCCTCCAAGAATCAATACATTATCATAACTATGAACCTGATAAGAAGATGCAGCTATATATGCTTTATATGCTGAATCTATTTTCGGTACGTTCACCAGGCTTAACTGAACCGGGTTCACAATATGTTCCTTTTCCTTATAGAACCCGGCTTTCCAGTCATAACCAAAGCTGGCAATAGCGATAGTCCTTGTATAGAATGGCATGCTCTGATAGTCATAAGATGCTAACAAAGTAGTTGAAGGATTATATTTCTTAACAAAATTTTCTGTTTTAATAAAAGGAACCAGAAATTCCGGAAGCCGCAAGCTGGTCTCCAATCCATATTCCTGTATGCTCGACAGTCTTGCATTCGGTTGAGTATAAGCTGAGTAAGCTCCTTTCAATTTTGTGCTGAACAGTTCTGCTCCATGAAAGAGATTTTTATGCTGATAAATAAGGTTAAGAGCGCCACCCGGGTTCCCACCCGAGTTTGTTCCTTCAAGTTCTATTTTATAAGATTGCTGACTCAGAAGAGTAAGGTGAATATTACAATTGAGTTTCAATTCCATCCCCTGCAGATTCTCATTTTCTTTTGAATCATTATAGGTTATAGTGACAAGCCGGTATATTTTCAAAGAGAGGAGATGTGACTGTGTTTGCTCTGTATTCGTCACATTGAATACTGATCCGGCTTTCAGATATAATGATTGTAGAATCAGATCATATTTTACTTCATGTTTCTTTTTTGAAGTAATAAAATAGTAGCCTTTATAGAAAGTTGTATCCAGACTGTTTAAATATGCCTCTCCACCTTCCAGAGCTTCCTGAGGTACAAAATCTGGATAGATATAAATATTTTTTATAATATAAACTGCAAAAGGCTCGGAACTGATATTGTTATTTACATCAAGTTTTGTAAAATCCCTGACACTGTATTTAATATTGACCTGCCTGTTCCCAATCGTGCTATCAACCTTGAAAGAAATATAGTCGTTTGAAAATCCATAGAAACCATGATCCCTGATAAATCGCTCAAATCTTGTCCGCTCTGCCTGCAGAACATCAACATCATAGGGTTTTCCTCTCACAATAACGCAGTTTACAGAATCGAAAAAACAAAGCTTTTTGATATTACTGTCTGCGATCTCATAAGTGAGGTTTCTGATTGTATAGGGACGTAATAAATCGACATTGTAAAAAACGTCTGTCTTCCTCCCTGCAGTTACAACAGTATCTGTTACCCGTCCGTCAAAATAACCTTTCGATGCAACATACGACTTCATCTGTTCTTTAGTTTTGGTCATGGCATCAGGGTCATAAATAACAGGTTCTTCACCGATGTTTCTTAACCAGTTATGAGGCCATTTTTCTTTATTTATGTTGGAAAGATTATACAATCCCAGATAAAACCTGGCACCAAAAATTCGTTTATTCGGATTTTGTTTAATATATGGCACAAGATCGTTTTTCTTAACACCTTCCTTATTTACATTTATATGATTCTCATTTAAAAGGCTCTCTCCTTTTGGTACGTATTTTGTTGAATTACAGGATGTTACGAACAGTAAAAGGAAAACTATAAAAATACAATATTCTTGCAGAAACAGATTTATATATGTAAAGGATTTTTTCAAAATATGGCTTAAAACTTAAACTCAAATATATCAATAATAATCTGAACTAAAAGTAAAAAATCTTTTCAAATGAACTCACCCCCTCAATCCCCCTCTCTACTTCGTAAAGAGGGGGAAGATCTTATAATTCAGCAAATTACATCTCTTCTCTAAGTTTTGAGAGGGGGCCGGAGGGTGAGTACATTCAGAAGTAAATTGAGAATAAAGGTGGTTAGTCGATTAGATTTTGATAGTGTATTCTTTTATAATGAAACGATAACATTTTTAACAATTCAAAGATACTTTGAGTACTTTAATTCTAAATTTGTGAGAATTGTATATGGTTCAAAACAGTTAATAATGATCAGTAAATCCAGAATCAAATTCATAAAGTCTCTTCAAAACAAAAAGGTAAGAGATGAAGAGAGATTATTTGTAATTGAGGGAGATAAGCTTGTCAAAGAGTTCTTATATGCGAATGTTCCCGTTAAGATACTTCTTGGCAAACCTGAATTTCTTGATGGTCTGCTTCCTGAACTTACGAGTTCAGTCAATGTGATTGAGGATATAAGTTATGATGAACTTAAGCAAATAAGCACCCTGAAAACACCGCACAATGCCCTTGCAGTAGTTCATATGCCGGAACATGAAATGAACATATTAAAGATAATCACTCAAATTTGTGTGGCCCTCGATTTTGTTCAGGATCCGGGCAATATGGGTACAATAATACGTGCTGCAGGGTGGTTTGGAATTAAAAATATAGTTTGTTCACCTGACTGTGTGGATGTCTATAACCCAAAAGTAATCCAGGCAAGCATGGGCGCTTTACTGCAGGTAAATGTGTTTTACTCGGATCTCAAAAAACTTTTTACCACAACTGCACAAAATGATATTCCGGTCTTTGGAACTTTGCTTGAAGGCGAATCGATATATGATCATAAACTTGATAATAAAGGCATTATTTTGCTGGGAAATGAATCAAAAGGTATATCCAATGAACTCATTCCGTTTATTACAGAAAAAATCAGAATACCTAAATTCAGCAAAACTATGGAAGGAATTGATTCTTTAAATGTTGGAATGGCTGCCTCAATAGTTTTTTCCGAGTTTCTGCGAAAATCGGATTGCGTACCTGATTAATAAAATTATATTTGTTCAAATTTATTTCGATATGGCAAAATCAAAGTTCAAAGTCTATAGCTCACGTTGGTTCATGCTCGTTGTTTATATGTTAATGGCTGCAGTAAACCAGCTTCTCTGGATAACTTTTGCACCGATAACAGGAGATGCAACAAAATATTTTGGTGTTTCTGATCTTAAGATCGGGCTTCTTTCCATGTGTTTCATGATTGTCTACATAGTAGTTTCTATCCCGGCATCGTGGGCAATCGACAAATTTGGAATACGGATAGGCGTTGGGATCGGTGCGGCATTTACAGGAATTTTTGGTTTATTGCGCGGATTTGCCGGTACAGATTACAATTTGCTTCTGATGGCACAAATTGGCATTGCAATCGGACAACCATTTATACTAAATGCAATTACTAAACTGGCTGCCAGGTGGTTTCCGATGGAAGAACGTGCTACAGCAGCAGGGCTTGGAACTCTCTCAATGTATATCGGGATACTGGCTGGAATGACCCTTACTCCTTACCTAATAATTGGATCGGGTATAAGCGGTATGTTAGTCATTTACGGAGTTATTTCAATTGTCACAGCTTTTGTTTTTCTAGTAGTTATGAAAGAAGGTCCACCCACTGCTCCCTGCAGACCTGATCAGGAAGAACGGTCTCTTGTCTTTGATGGTTTCAGGCATACCCTGCGGACAAATGATTTTCTCTGGTTAATGGTTATCTTTTTTATTGGTCTGGGAGTATTCAATGCAGTTACTACCTGGATTGAGGACATAATGAGACCCAGAGGATTTTCAGCTACCCAGGCTGGTATTACCGGAGGATTAATGATAATTGGAGGAATTGTCGGCGCTCTGATTATTCCTTTGCTTTCAGACTTTTACAGGAAAAGAACTCCTTTTATAATTGTAGCCCTTATCGGTGCAACAATTGGCCTTATCGGTATCACATTTGCTACCAGCTACTGGCTTTTGCTTCTTTCAGGAACGGTGCTTGGATTCTTTCTCCTTAGTTCAGGACCAATAGGATTTCAATATGGCGCCGAAATAACATACCCGGCTTCTGAAGGTACATCAAACGGAATGCTCCTTTTGATGGGCCAGATATCAGGCATTGCATTCATATTTGGTATGGACAGCCTGAAGTCTCAATCAACAGGGTCAATGACCAGGTCTTTAGTTTTTCTTATCGGGCTTATGTTGCTGAGTATTTTAATCTCCTTCAGATTAAAAGAATCGATTATTTTAACCAAGGAAGCAGATAAATAAAATTCTGATTTCGAGAATATTAATTGGTCAATATACTCCGGGAATAAGTTTTTTTGTCTTTGATTTATACTCTCTATAACTATCGCCAAATTCCTGAAATAAAACCTCCTCTTCCACTCTGATTCTGTAAAGGACTGCTAGTGTAACTGGAATAAAAAAAACAAAAAATGAAATAAGACTGTTCATTGTGGCAGAAAAACCAATTATTATTATTAATAAGCCGAGATAACTGGGATGTCTAACTCTTCTGAATAAACCATCTGTTTTTAGTCTGGCTGAATCGGTTATGGCAACATCGACTGTAAATGATTTCCCTAACTGAACAATTGCAATCCATCTGATAATTATCCCTAAAAGGATTAAAAGTAATCCGAAAGCAGTAATGAGGGAATTTATAGACTTCCATGAATCATATTTGGCAAGAAAGAAGCCGGCTGTAAATCCAAAAGTTATCATAACCCATATTAATATCATTGAACCCTTATCCTTTCTGGTTTTTGCAGTTTTTATTCTTGAATGCTTGACTAGCATTAGCAGAAACTCTGAAAAGGCAAAAACAAATGACATAAAAATTATGAGCTGAATAATATTTATTCTCATAGTGCTTGTTAAAAATTTGTTTCAAAACATCAGAGTTCATTTTATCAATCCGATCCTTACAGCCCATCCATAAGATGTCGGAGTCGAAATGAGCACACCTTTAATTTTTCTGTCAATCGGGTCCAATACGGTTTTCGAATTTTTCCTGTCAATTAATACACAAAAATCCTTGATCCCATCATGATCATAATCGATTGAAGCTTTTATTATTTCAGGGATGGTTCCATGCCAGTCCAACTGTTCAAAACCCGAGTTTCTTTCTTTAAGAAATCCATTAAAAACCGGTTTTCGGATGACGAGTGTGCAGTTCTTTGATATTATCTTATCTGCGATCTCTCCGCCTGTATATCTTGGATTCAGTTTCATGAAGGGCAGCTTCGATACTGAAAGTGAGAAACTATTTAACCCCGGGAATAAAATAATTATCAGAATCAGACAAAAAAAGACCCAGGAAATTCCTGCAATTATCTTTGCTTTTTTCATATTGTTTGAAGATTTAAAAGATGAGTTTTAATAAACCGTGTAAAGTGTTTATTATTGAACCTGCTGAGAATACCGCCATAAAAAGGAATGAGACAAACAGGAAGAGATTTCTTGAGAAATTTTTCATAGTTCCAGCAGGAATGCCTCTGATTCCATAATGAATTGCTTTTTTAGAACACGCATCCACGCACTTGCCGCATTTACTGCAAAATAACGAGACTTTGCCTGCTTTGATATCTTCAGATGTCAGGGCGTACAAGGGACATACATAAACACATTTAAAACATTCATTGCAGGAACCTTTATCGATTTTTACAGTAAACGGAGTAATTTTATTTGAAAGGGAATTAATAGCGCCAAGGGGGCATAGAAAACTGCATTGTGTTCTTTTCCTGGTCATTACAGGCAAAACAACAACTAATCCACCAAAAAGGGAGAGGAATATTCCGGCTTTTGTGGCAGACTCAACTGAAGTAACCTGTTCAAATTCAGTTACAGCTTTAAAAGGGCAGATCCAGGAACAATAAGTAGGCATCATAGACAGAGCTGCGGTCAACACAACCATAAGAAGAACTGCAAATGGCATCCATTTCCACAATTCACCAATCTTTTTAATTACCGGCCTTTTCCTTATTCTTGAAAAACCATCATCCCAGCCGCCATAGAAACATCCCCAGCTGCAGAAACCTCTTCCCAGGACAATTGTTGCGACTAACCAGAGTACAACCATAGATGATATGTTTGCAAATCCACTTATAATACTCCCGGGGAAAATAATCGACTTTGTAAATACGGCAGGAAGGATCATCATCGGGATAACAAGATGGCAGAAAGGAATCCTGCATTCAAGTATATCTGCCTGTGAAAAAGACATGGATTTTCTTACTTCAATCATATTGTGTATTAATGTATAAGAGAGAGACAGTGCGAAAATGATAAACAACACTGCCCTGTACTTGTCGGTTTTTCCTTTGAAATGCATGAAGAAGTAAAGGACATTCACAAGTAAAAAAACCATTATCATTGCAAGACCTGAAGACGGATCTGAAAAATTTGGTTTACCTCCTGTAATAAACATAAATGTTATCAGAAACATAGGCAGAGTGTACAGAAGAGATTTTCCAAATGATTTTCTCATTTCTGTAGTTTTTAATACATTATCCATTAATTATTCCTCCTATTAAGTTAGTTAAACCTTTTATCATGAATATTATACCTGCAAGACCGGTAGCAAGGATTCCGATGTTTGTAAGAACCTCTTTTTTCCTTATTTTACCCGCTAACGGTAATGGCAAAAACCAGAGTGATGACCCTATGAAAAATGCCAGAAATGCAATGTAGCTCCGAACTAATGTCCCTTGCGTTGCACCCTTAGTCAATATTATGAATAAAGCCGGACAAAATCCCAGGCTGTTCACAATCCCGAGTAAAATCGGTACCAGTCTGTGATTATTAACCGTTTTTACAATTTCAGCGGGACAGTTCGGGTTGCGGTTCTTACTTATGCTATACCACACAAGCATAATGGCAAATACTATATATAGAATCCCCGGAACTATGTTTCTTACAACGGGGTTACTGAAGATTGCCTGACCAAAATACCAGGCCAATGTTGCCAGAATGAAATAAATTACGAGCCTCGTTAATAAAAAAAGAGAAAGATCAAATGCAATTCGTTTAACACCTGCTGAACCAGCCATGAGGTATGGGAACATCACCATTCCGCATGTTGCCAGACATGCTGAACCGCTGCTGAGGCCAAGTATCAAGGAATCTGTCATTAACTTTTTTATACAAATCTAAACCCATGACAGATTGACTGCAAGGGAAAAGTGGTAAACAAACTTCAATTGTGGTCAAAGGATTTAAGCCTGGGGTGAACTGCCTGAATAAGGGGCAAAAGGTTACACGACATCCACGTATTTCGTTAATGACCTGCCTCAGTTCACTTTAATCTTCTTATTGCTTCACCCGCTTTTAATCGAGAAACCGGGATCTCGAGACCCTGCGGTTTAAGTTTAATTCTCATATTCTGAATATTCCCCGAAACATGATCCGCATATTCAGCATTGACTATATAGCATTTGTGGCATCTGAAAAAGGAGGTGTTCTTTGCAAGCTCCGATTCAGCTTCCTTCAGGGTACCACGAAGATGGGTCTTGATTAATGTTTCTCCTTTAATTGTAACAATTGTAATATAATTGTCATTAGAACAAAGGTAGACGATATTCTTCGGGTTAAATTTATATTCGTTTTTGGGGTTTCCTCCCCTTATTATAACTTCACTTTCCCACAATACTTCCTCAGGATGAATTGCAGCTTCTCTTAAAGCACTTTTGTAAATCCTGTTGAACGTAAAGATATAGCCTATTGTAACCGGGATAATTCCTACTAGTATAGCAGTCCAGATAGAAAATAAAAAATATTTAAAAATAAAAATATTAGGAAATATAATACTCACGTAGAAATAGTTAGCTACTCCTATGCTTGAAGCAATCAGCAAACCCCAGAGAAGACTCATCCCGAAAGTCCAGTTCTTTTTTATTACGAGAGGTTCAAGTAAGAACTTGAAAATGGAAAGCATAAATGTTGTAACAATGCCAAAGCCAAGTGAAACAAAGAATTGATATTCAGTCTTTAATTGAGCCATTCCGAATGGCTTAAACAGAAAGAGAAAGAGGAAAATAAAAAGTCCAAATACAAGGATAAAAACAAGCTTTTCCCTTGGTGTTTCGATCCTGCTGTATGGTTTTCTAAACGGATTTTCCATTACAAATTACTTATAGGCAAATCTATATAATATTTATAAATATAGGTTCGTTTTATTCACCCTAGCTAAATCCTTTGACCGCAAAGTCTGCAAAATGTATTCACCGCCACCCCTCTCTACTTCGTAAAGAGGGGTGCTGATTTGGGGGGATTAAGAAAATCTTACTTGCATTATTTGTAAATCTCTTAATCAGAATAAAGTAAAATAACTTCCTCCTCTTTGCGAAGCAGAGAGGGGGAATACAAGGGGGTGAGTTCATTATTTAGATAAAGTTACACAAAGGAACTCACAAAGAGCCACAGAGAACTAGTCGAAATCCTAATTTAGTTTTTTTGCTATTGCTTCCGCAGCTCTCATGCCGTCAACTGCAGAAGATACGATACCTCCGGAATATCCAGATCCTTCTCCGCATGGATATAAACCTGAGATCCTTATATGATGAAGCTTTTCAGGATCTCTCGGAATCCGGACCGGTGAGGATGTTCGAGATTCGACACCAAGAACTACGGCATCGTTTGTAAGGTAACCGTTCATTAACTGACCGAAAAGTCTGAATCCATCTCTCAGTCGTCTGCCTATTGCTTTGGGCATCCAGCTATGAAGAGGTGAGGACGTTACTCCCGGGAAATAGGAAACTTTTGGCAGCGAACCCGAGCTGTCTCCTGAAACAAAATCAGCAAGGCGCTGAGCCGGAGCTCTTTGTGTATGTCCACCATTCTTCCATGCTTCACGTTCAAGTTCTTTTTGAAATTCAAGTCCAGCCATTTCACCTGAACTGCTGTATTTAATAAGGTCTTCGGGTTTAATCTCAACCACAATACCTGAATTTGCATAGGGTGAATTCCTTTCTGAAGGCGACATCCCGTTTACAACTACCTCTTCCTGAGCAGTAGCCGACGGCACAATAAACCCGCCGGGGCACATACAAAAAGAATAAACTCCTCTCCCATCTATCTGTTTCGCAAGATAATATGATGAAGCCGGTAAAAATTCTCCACGCGAATTTCCATGGTATTGAATCATGTCTATTAATTCCTGAGGATGCTCCACTCTTACACCCATGGCGAATGGTTTCATTTCAAGCTCTACTCCTCTTTTTTTGCATATTTCATAAATATCCCTTGCCGAATGGCCTGTTGCGAGAATTATGTGCTTTGATTTGAATTGTTCATTATCAGACGTAACGACTCCATTAATTGTTTCTCCATTGATCAGAAAATCAATGACTCTCCTTTCAAGGATGAATTGACCACCTGCTTCCAGTATTGATTTCCTGAT